>JAVETY010000090.1:0-7212 GCA_034005815.1 Sulfurimonadaceae bacterium
TCTTTGCTTTGATGTATCTCAACTACTATCTTTTATTTAATGAGCTTTTTATCTTAAATGCCCTCTTCCCTCTTGCTAGTATCTTTCTCTCTTTAGTTGGTGTTTTGGGTGTGAACTACTTATTTGAGTCGCGCCTAAAAGAGATTATAAAAGGCAAATTTGCATCCAAAGTAAGTGCAAGTGTTATGGAAGATATCTTAGAACACGCAGATTCTAATACCCTTGAGGGGGAAGAAAAAGAGATAACTATCTTCTTCTCAGATATCAGAGGCTTTACAAATATCGCTGAGGCTATGGGAGATGCCAAAAAACTTATCAGATTTATGAATGATATCATGGAACCCATGACAGAGATTATCATCGATGAAAAAGGAACCATAGATAAGTATATAGGCGATGCTATCATGGCGTACTGGAATGCTCCACTCGATGTAGATAATCATGCAGACAGAGCGCTTCGTGCAAGTCTAAAACAACTCCATCACTTACAAAGACTCAATGATGAACTAAGAGCAAATCCAGACTTCATAAATGTCTCTAATATGGCAGACAAAGCGCATATCCCCATCGTAGATATCGGTATAGGCCTCAACACAGGATTAGCCATAGTGGGTGAGATGGGTTCAAAAAAACGCTCTGACTATACGGTGATAGGTGATACTATAAACGTAGGTTCAAGGCTGGAATCTTTATGCAAGTTTTATAACTCAAGACTTAATATTTCACACTTTACAAAAAGCCAACTCAAGGGAAAATATATTTTTAGATTTTTAGATTTGGTGACTGTAAAAGGAAAAAGTGAACCTATCGAAGTTTGGCAAGTGCATAATTTTGATGATGAAAACAGTGAGCCACTTTTTTACTCAAACAGACAAGCACTTTTAAAAGAGCTTGACACCTACCACAAAGCTATAGAGCTCTATAAAGCCCAAAACTTCAAAGAAGCACTAAGGATTTTTGAAGAGCTAAATAAACTTGAGCATAAGAGTAATCTAAAGATTTATGATATCTACATAGAGCGTTGTAAACATTATATAGAGATTCCACCTCAAGAGTTTAACGGTGTATTTATTCATACAACAAAGGCCTAATAAATTTTATAGTTTAAATGATCACCATTCAAACTGAAAAGTTGTATGTACTATTTTAAACTTCTCTTTGAGCTCTTTGTTGATTCTATTTAAAATCTCTTCATACTCATCGAGAGAGCTTTTTTCTATCTTTACATGGGCCGTCATATTATACATATCTTGTGTTATCTCCCAAATATGTATATCATGTATCTCTATTATTCTTCTATCTTTTTGGATAAAATCTTTTACTTTTTTTATCTCTATAGGGGATGTTTCCATAAGTGTATTGATAGAACTTCTGAGTATCCCCACTGCCCATTTACCAATAACAAAAGCCACCAAAACAGCCAGTATAATATCAATAAAATACCAGTCGGTAAAATAAATCACGATATAGCCTAATATAATAGCAACAGATGAGAGTGCATCACTGAGCATATGAATAAAAGCTGATTTAAGATTGATATTTTCTTTGTCGCCTTGCATTAATATAACGCCTGTGATTATATTTACAACAAGCCCAATAACGGCAACACTCATGGCTATTGATATATCGATGCTACTAGGATTGAAGAATCTCTCCATTGCCTCATACACTATCCATAAAATAGATAAAACAATAGTGATTCCATTGATAAAAGCAGCCAAAACTTCTGCTCTGTAATACCCAAAAGTTTTTTCTAAAGGTGCTTTTTTACTTGCTAAAATAATAGCAACCAGCGAAACCATAAGTGCAAATGAGTGTGTAAACATATGTATTGCATCTGAAATCAGTGCCAAAGAGTTCGACATAAATCCGGCAATAAACTCTGCTAGCATAGTAATAAAGGTTATTAATAAAGCAATTTTTAAAAGCTTTTTATCGCTACTTCTATGGTCATGAGCATCTTCATGATTGCAAGACTTATTTTTAATATACGGTTTATGTTCATGTAAACCAAAATTACAATTTGCATTCATACTATCTTCCATACATTTTGATTATCTCAAGCAGATCATCGATTGAAGCTTCACATTTTAGTACGCTTGCTTGACTCACTATTGTATCGATTTTATTGTAAAGTTTTTTTCTATCTGATATTTTCCATAAATGAAAAAATATAATCCTCCACTTGAGGTAATAAAACTGTTCCATGCCCATCTCCTGAAATTACAATAGCTGTACCCATAACAGATTTTTCCATATATTGCATCGTTCTTTGTGATCCACCTAGAGGGTCATTTTTAGCAGCAATAAAGAGCCCTTTTGCCATAGAAGTCAGAAGTGCCATATCTGTTTCTTGTGCGAGTTCTTGCAACCTTCCACAGGAGAGAACCACAAAACCTTTTGCTTCGTAATCATTTAAAAGAGGAAGTATAGCCCCTCCACCTAGAGAAGAACCAAAGAGATAGAGACTATCCATATCCAAAGATTCATCCTCACCTATAAAATCTATCCAAGCACTCAAATCTTTTGGAATATTTTTAAAACCTATTTTTTTATCACTTTGCACTAAAGCTTCCTTGATATGATCGAGCCTTACATCTGTGATAACCTTATTCACTTTAGTATTTTGGAAAGTTGACATGCCATGACCTCGAAGATCTACTTTTAACGTTGCATAGCCTTTTGCGTTAAACTTGAGTGCCAAAGCATCCCAAATCGTATGATCCGCTCCAAACTGATGCGCAAAAACTATCAGAGGAGTAGCTTTCTTGGCATGTGTAGGTTTATCAAGCCAACCATAAAGTTTAAAACCATCACTCGATACAAGAGTAAGTTCAGCACCAATCAAAGATGCACCAAAAATTAAGACAAATAAAAACTTTTTCATATTCAATCCTTTAGACTCATTTTAAATAAAATTTGTAAAATGAAAATTAAATAACACACTGTTTTCAATAGTTCCCCTCATATCATTGCTTTTTAAGGAGCTACACTATAGACTAAAAAGGCAATTATTTGACTAAAAAGTATTATATAAACATGTTTAACTACTTTTTTTAATCTTTTTGATTTTTGATTTTACTGAGGAATTGATATATGAATATAGAAAAAACAACTTTTGACGCAGCAAAAGTTCTTGCTACACATTGGCAAAGAGGTATAGAAAAGAATAGACTCCATTCTGAGAAAAAATTCCATGCGATTATGAAACGTCTTTTAAGTGATCCTAAAAATAAAATATTTCTCATAGAATTACTGGACCAAAGTTTTAGATCTCATGATAAGAACCGTATAGCCGACCAGCTAGAGTATATCTTTGAGAAGTATAACAACACAACTTTTTTTACAGATTTTGAACAGCTTTTAGTTTGGCTTTTCCGTAATATTGGTATTTATTTACCTGATATCTCAGTTCCTCTTTTTATCAAATACTTGAGAAATGATGTAAAAAACATAGTTATCAAAGGGGAAGATAGCTTTTTAAACACTCACTTGCAAAAACGAAAAAATGAAAATACAAGAGTCAATATCAATATAATTGGCGAAGTGGTTTTGGGCGAAGAGGAAGCAAATAAGCGTATAGAAACATATATAAAAACTTTAGAAAATCCAAACATTGACTATATATCCATCAAACTCTCTACATTGTTTTCACAGATAAATCCTCTTGCATATGATTGGAGTGTCGAGCAAATCTCTTTAAAACTCCAAACTATCTTTAGAGCTGCACAAAAAAATAATAATAAATTTATCAATC
This sequence comes from Sulfurimonadaceae bacterium, assembly GCA_034005815.1. GTDB lineage: Bacteria > Campylobacterota > Campylobacteria > Campylobacterales > Sulfurimonadaceae > Sulfurimonas. The sequence goes on from JAVETY010000090.1 coordinate 3,758, forward strand.
TTGATATGGAAGAGTACAGAGATATAAATCTAACACTCGATGTTTTTATAAAAACGCTTTCACTTCCTGAGTTTCAAAATCTTTATGCTGGGATAGTTTTGCAAGCATATATTCCAGAAACTATAACATATGCAAAAAAGCTTTATGATTGGGTAAAAAAGCGAGTGGATGATGGTGGAGCAAGTATCAAAATTAGACTTGTAAAAGGTGCAAATCAAGAGATGGAACTGACAGAAGCATCACTTAGAAACTGGGAATGTGTCACCTACTTGAACAAAGCACAAAGCGATGCAAACTTTAAACTTTTGATGGATTTTCTGATAAATAAAGAGGTTTCGCCTTATATAAATATCGGAATAGCATCTCATAACCTTTTTGATTTAGCGCTAGGATACAAGCTCGCAAAACAAAGAGGAGTGTTAGAGCACTTTAGTGTTGAGATGCTTGAGGGAATGAGCGAAACTGCATACCATATACTAAAGCATCAAGATATTGAGGTGATTCTCTACGCTCCAACTGCCACTGCTGAGACATTTACCAATGCTATCGCTTATCTTGTAAGAAGATTTGATGAAAATACAGCAGAGCAAAACTTTCTAAAACATAGTTTTGGGCTTGAAATAGGAAGTGAGGCATGGGAGATTTTACTCAAAAGTTATGATGATTCACTCGAAGCACTCAAATCACTTCCGCTACAACCACATAGAACTCAAGATAGAAACACAGAAATCTTTGCGCCGATTATAAATACTCAAAATTATATCTTTAAAAATGAAAGCGATACAGATTTTACACTCACACAAAACCAAATTTGGGCAGATAAAATTCGAGATAAATATAAAAATATCTCACAAGATAAACCGCTTCAAGCGTACATGGTAATAGATGGCAAAGAACAAAAAAGTGAAGAAATAAAAGAGATTATAGATAAATCTCAAAATAGAGTTCTAGGCACATGTTATATGGCATCAGATATACAGTTAAAAAAAGCCATAGAAGTGGCAAAGAGTGACAAAGATGGCTGGAGCGACCTCTCACTTGAAGAAAGAACAAAAATGCTTATGAGCGTGGCAAATGAGTTTAAGAAAAAGAGAGGTGAGCTTATCGGGATGGCAGCCGCTGAACTTGGCAAAGTTTTTACAGAAAGTGATGTTGAAATCTCAGAAGCAATAGACTTTTTGAATTTTTATCCATATAGTGTAAAAAAACTAAGTGAAATCGAGGGTATTAAGCTAGAAGAAAAAGGGGTGGGTTTAGTGATAAGCCCGTGGAATTTTCCCATAGCCATAGCAGTAGGAGGAATCGCAGCCGCTCTTGCAACTGGTAATAGAGTGATACTCAAACCCTCCTCCGATGCCCTACTTTGTGCTTCTATGCTATGTAAATGTTTTTGGGGCGCAGGTGTGAGTAAAAATACTCTACAATTTACCCCAACAGAGGGAGCCGTGGCAGGAGAACATCTTGTAAAGAGCAAAGATATCGACTTTGTAATATTTACAGGAGGTGAAAAAACTGCTTCTAGTATGCTACATAGTCGTCCAGATATGTTTCTAAGTGCTGAAACTGGAGGAAAAGATGCAACCATAGTTACAGCCTTATGTGATAGAGATCAAGCCATCAAAAATGTCGTAGCATCCGCCTTTAACAACTCTGGACAAAAGTGTTCTGCTACTTCGCTTTTAGTGCTAGAGAGAGAACTTTATGAAGATAAAGAGTTTAAAGAGATGTTGCGTGATGCCACGCTTTCACTCAACGTCGGTTCTGTATGGGATATGCAAAATAGAATCAGCGCACTTGTAAATATCCCCTCAGGAAATCTAAAACAAGCACTAGAGTATTTAGAAGATGGCGAAGAGTGGCTTATAGCTCCTAGTTATGTGGATCATAATCATCACATGTTACAACCTTCTATACGTTGGGGAACAAAACAGGGAGATTTTTGTCATATGAACGAGCTTTTTGGTCCAGTTCTTAGTGTGATGTGTGCAGAGAATCTAGAACATGCCATAGATATAGTAAACTCCACAGGATATGGTCTCACATCAGGGATAGAGAGTCTAGATGAGAGAGAAGTAGAGTATTTTAAAGAGCATATGATGGCAGGAAATCTCTATATAGATCGTATGACAACAGGAGCAATAGTAACACGACAACCTTTTGGTGGCATGGGAAAATCAGCCATAGGAAGCGGTAAAAAAGCAGGCGGATTTAATTATATTTCTCAGTTTGTAACTATCTCTTATGACATGTCATTCAAACAAAAATCAATCTCATCACATCCGTACTTGAAAAATCTTTATACTCTTTTAAAAGAGGAACAAACGTATACAAGCACTTTAGAAAAAACCATCAAAAGTGTTGAAAATTTCGCCTACTATTTAGAATATGAATTTTTAAAGAATCATGACTACGCAAACATCAGAGGCGAGACAAATAGCATCAGATACTTACATGTCAAAAAAATGACACTTGTTGTAAGGAGTGATGACTCACTCTATGAGATACTCTGTTCCCTAGCCGCAGCCAAACTCTCTGGTGTTGCCCTACATGTATCGTTACCAAGCAAAATAAATTCAAATGAGCTTTTATGGCTTATGGGAAAAAAAGATTTATTACTTGGTGCGCATGATTCTCTTCTCTGCGAAAGTCTTCTTGAATCAATAGAGTCGATGAGAAGCTCTCAAAGAATTAGATATTTAAGCAAAGACAATATAGCAAAAGAAGTTTACGAACAAATGGCAAAAGATACAAAACATATCTCACGTGAGCCATTTGTAGCATGCGGCAGAATAGAGCTGATGCACTATTTTCTAGAACAAAGCATCTCTCATAGTTATCATAGATATGGAAATTTAGGTCTTCGTAGTCTTGATATAAAGAAGGAGAGTTCGTAGGCTATGGAGATGGAATAATAGTAAATATTTTTTTAAAACAATACATAAACAGTGTTATAAATGATGAAAGAATGGGTGAGTAGTATAATATTTTATGATATAATCACAAAATTATAAAACATACAAAAGGACAGTAAATGAGAAAATTAATATTAGGCTTATCATTAAGTACAATATTTTTAGCAAATATTTTTGCGCAAGACTCACAAAATGGTGAGGCTTTGTTTGAAGAAAAGGGCTGTACGGTATGCCACAAATTAGATATGGATACAGTCGGGCCATCCATTAAAAATATTGCATATGTATATGCTGGTAAAGAGATGAATATGTTAACGTATCTTAAAGGTCAAGGCACTCCTATCGTTGACCCTGCTCGTGCTCCTGTTATGAATCCACAGTTGATTAAACTAAGAACAATGTTTGAAGAAGACTTACATGCTATTTCAACATATATACTCAATTCTAATCGTTAATCCAGAGGTAAAGAATGAAAAATAAATTATTTTCTGCAAGAGGTATAATACTTAGCATGTTGCTTGTATCTATTAATCTTTTCTCGGC
>JAVETY010000091.1:0-1528 GCA_034005815.1 Sulfurimonadaceae bacterium
TATTTTTTAATAAATTTCCATTTTTAACACTCATTTGGATTAATAGTTAATAATATATATTAAGGTTGTTCTATGTAAAATGATGTTGAATAAATAGTTATGATTCAAAGAAGGAACTAATATATGCTATATGAAAAATATAAGCTAAAGAACTCAAATACAAATATTCTTTCTAAAATAGATGTTTTAGGTTCATTTGATTTTACAACATGCTTGATTTCATTAGATTCATTGGAAATTAAAGATTTAGAAGTATTGAATAATAAAAAACTAAATTTACCTGAAGTAAATGAAAAATATAGAAAAATTATACCCTTAGCTATTCATGAATATACACACTTTATTGATGCAACATCAACTATATGGGGATTTAACCATTTACTAATGATGAATGATGCTTATTTATCTAGTGATAAAATAACTAGAAATGAAAATGAATTTTATAAAGCTAAAAAATTTTATAATCACATGAATAGAATTAAATATCCTAAATATTATACTACCATTGGTAAATTAGAAAAAAAAGTACAATGGAGAGCAAATCCATCAACAGGTATATTATTTGGTAATAATGGACAAATTACCGAAGAAACTATTATGTTTCTTCGGTTTAGTTCAACAAGCGATGAACACATTGCAAGGTCACCTATTTCACCAGTGTCAATTTTAGAAGCTTCTGCCATGTCAAATGAAATATTAAGTGAATTAATTCTATTGAGACAATTAAGTAAAGATGATTTTTCTATACATTTAAAATTTTTTACAGATAAAATATTATCAATCATATACAATGAAGAATTAACGGAGTATTCAGCATGTGTACACATGTTGGCTAATCAGCAACAATGCACAGATATAATACAAGCTTTTCGCCTTGTTGCAATAATAACAAGAATTGTACTTAATTCTTCAGAAGCTGTATTTGATAAAATAATAGAACAGGATAAGTTTAAAAATATATTTTCAATTACAGAAGAAAGTCCCTTTTATAAAAGATTAAAAGATGGTCTTATATATAGAAATATTGGAGTTTTATATTATTTAATAGTTTATGGATTACCAGAAGAGTCATTTGAAAATTCTGATGAATCTATTCAAGGTGTTGAAAAATCAATTAATAATCTTGGAATAAGTATTGACTTTATTAAAGAATCTGCAATTCAACACATTGATAATAATTTAGAACAACTTATTTCAAGTGATATAAAATCAATTGCTAAATTAGCTAATTCTGCAAAAGAAAATTTTGATGTAATTGATATAATGTCAAGTACATTACCATTTGAAAAATTACATATTCCAAAAGTAATGTTAGGAGACACTTCTGAAACATTTATTTTTAATAATGAAGCGAATAGTTTATCTGAATTTAATTTAGATATATGTTTTAATGAATTGGCTGAAGGTGAAAGTTGGGTAAGAAGATTTAGTGAGGGATGTGTTTAATCATAACAAATTAGTTGACCCTGCGGGCACAACTATTTCTCAACTCAAACGTTATGTAAAAGTCAAAAACTAAAGATCGGAA
>JAVETY010000091.1:1546-6939 GCA_034005815.1 Sulfurimonadaceae bacterium
AAAATGGAACTTTATGGATAAAATCATTGAATATTTAACTAGCTACAAAGAAATTATTAATATATTAAGTTTGCCCTTAAGTTTGATAGCAATAATCCTCGCTTTAATTACATTAGCCTATACAATAAAAACCTTTTTAATGAAAAAAGGAATTAATGTAAAATGTTCTTATAGCATAGCAAGTAGCGTAGAATGTAATGATAAATATATAAGTGACTTTATATTAGAAAATAGAAAAGATAAATCAATAGTTGTTTTTCATATATATATGAAAATTGGTAACAATTATTATCTAGAATTAGAAGACTTTGAAGATGAACCATTAATCATAAAACCATTTGAAGTATATAGAAATAGTTTTGACCCCATTCTCATGTACAGTGTATCCTCAAAAAGAATACAATTAGATAAACTTTTTGATAACAATAAGGTAAAAAAACAAATACTTTTATACACAACCGAGGGAGAATACACTGTAAAAGCACATATTAAATTATCAAATCCTATTAGTTTGTTTTTTAAAAATTATTCAACTGCAGTAATAAAGCCATTAAGACTTACACACAATAATAAGTCTTATGGGGAAAATATAAAATATTTAGTTGATTTTGTTAGTGAAAAAAATGATATCAGTACTTTAGCACTAAGAAAAGATTCTTATAGACACAAATATAATAATTTCATTTTAACTAAAGAAGTATTAACTAATAAAAAGTCACTAGAAGGTTTTTTTACTGACTTAATTCAGAATAATAAACTTGAAGGTTTAAAAGAAGTGAAAGTTTATGATTTCGAAGAAGGGATAAAGAAACGCTTTCAAAATAGTATTATTGATACAGATAAAATTATAGAAGCTAAATATTATGGCCTTTTTAAATATTATGTTTTAGGAAAAATATTTACAATTATTAATAATTTTTCTATGGATTTAAAGAATTATTTGAGAAATAATCCTAACGGACAAAAAATTAAATACTTAAGCAATAAGATAAAAATGAAGTTAAAATAATTACATAACAAGTACGAGGAGACGCAATAATTTTCCCGCAGGGAAAATTATCGCTCACGACAACCGTTAAGGGACAACAATATGACTAAAGAACAAATATCAGAATTAGCCAAAGCAATCGCAAATGAAGATATCATAATTAATTGGCATTTTTATGTGTTGATAATATTATTAAGTTTCATTGGTAGTTATGCAGGTAACTTTATTAATAGTTATGCGAAAAAAAGAGGTGAAAACTTAGCTACAAAAGCAGATATTAATGAGATAAAAGCTCAACTAACTTCAACCACAGAGATTACTGAAAAAATTAAAAATGATATTGAACATCAAGTATGGCGTAAACAGCAAATTGAAACAATAAAAAGAAATAAACTAGAAGAATATCTTCAATACATTTATATAGCTCAAGAAGATTTATCAAAAGACATGAATAACAAATATTTCAAAACAAATGAGCCTATAGATATTCATGCTATGAGTAAAGCAACAATGCTTCAAAAATTGTATTTTCCTGAATTGAAAAAAACTCATTCACAATTATTACATACACATGGTTCATTCAAATCATGGATGGTTGAGGGTATGCAAGAGCTTATTGAAAAACAAAATGCTGGAGAGCAAACACCAATAATCAGTAAAGAACATATGAAAAAATATCCTACTTTACTTACTGAGTTAAATGAAAAAACTACACTTGTTGAGACTAAAGCAGAAGTTATGTCTGAAGAACTAAATGTCTCTTAACAAAACATAGTAGCCAATAAGTAGCCTAGCGGCGACTTATTGGCTATACTCAATCGTTAGGTATAGGGGACAACAAAATGAATTCACTTAACACAGATCATTCAATATGTATCATAAGGGACAAATAAAGATAATCCCAAATCTTGGTATTTATTTAAAAAAGGAGTTGCAGATGAAAAATAAGAGTACAAATAAAAGTGAAGATACTTTCAATCCGCTATTTTCAGGAGTTGGATTTAAGCGCAAGTTTAGCCTCTATGAAATGTATCGCGGACTTGTTTTTGCTCCTAGGGCGGCCTTTGAAGTGTTTAAAAATAACAAAACTAAGTTACTGGATCCCCATTTCGTGGAGCGTTTGCAATTAGCCGTCACAGAAGTAAATGGTTGTGCCGCTTGCTCATACCAGCATACTAAAATGGCTTTGCGTCAAGGAATGAGCAATGAAGAGATTAGCAGTTTTTTAAGCGGTGAAGATAGTTTTATCAAACCCGAAGAGGCAAAGGCCATAATATTTGTTCAGCACTTTGCAGATTCTAGAGGATATCCTAAAAAATACGCTTACGACTCAATCGTAGAAGAGTATGGAGAAGAAAAAGCAAGGCTCATTCTTTGTGCAGCGCAATTCATGATTGCAGGTAATATGTATGGAATTCCCCTTAGCGCATATCAATCCAGACTCAAAGGAGAGCCATATAAAGGAAGTTCACTCTTTTATGAGTTAGGAATGCTTGTAGCGGGGATACTTTGTTTGCCAATAGCTCTTGTACATGGCATGCTTCGAGGATTGATTGGGTTGCCAAATAGTAGATTTGACAAAAGTACAACAGAAAACTAGGCAGATTTTGAAATTCAAAAGAGTTCATTAAAAATTCATATCAATTTCAAATGATAATGAAAACATCCCACACGTCGCATCAGCAGATATGCAAATGGCATATAGCGAAGATGAACTAAACGAGCATATAGAAGTGATAAACAACACAGATGCAGTACCAAGAATGTTACACGATGATAATATGGACCCTCGCAACATCGTCTATCCAATGTAAGCTTTTTAAAAAAGAGTGGAAATTGGCTATAATTCTTAAAAAAATAGAGAGCTTATGAGAGAAATTTTTACCCGCATTGAAGATAATACATCTGTAAATATTGAAGTTGAAACTGATTTAGAAGATTTTAACGATACACATCCTTGGCTTTTGAGTGTTTTTATAAAGTTTGTAAAAACAAACGAGGATGATAACTACTATAGTTTTTTAGAAACAAAAGAATCTCTTATCATCGCTTTAGAGATGCAAGGTGCTGCACATTATGCTGGAACTCGTGAAGTAGATGGCTGGAGTGAGCTTTACTTTTATGCACGCAACTCGAAAGATCTTGACACTACAGTGGCAAAACAGCTGAAAGACACCCCTTATATTTATGAGAGTAATGTTGTAAAAGATGCAAAATGGGGCTTTTATAATAAGCAACTTCTTCCAACTGATTTAGAGTTTTGTCATATAGAGAGTGCGAAAATCATCTTTTTACTAGAGGAAGAGGGCGACACACTTGAAACAGAGCGCGAAGTAGAATTTTACGCAGTCTTTGATACACCAACACAAAAAGAGCGTTTTATAGATAAAGCACTTGACATTGGATATGTTTATAAAGATGATTTAAGTACAGAAGAATATCCATACGGCGTGGCGATGACAAAACATCAAAGTGTTCTGTATGAGACGATAACTCCTGTAGTGACTGAGTTTTTTACCATGTTAGAAACGGAGCGCGCACATTATGAGGGTTGGAGCACGGTTTTGATTTCTGATCAAGATGAGAATGATGAGGGTGACGAACAAGACGAAGAAGAATAACGGGTGAAGGCTTTATTTAGTATCTTTGGAGTTTTACCTTTTACACTTGTAGCTTTTATCAATGCTTTTACCGATTTAGGGCACAAGATAATCATCCAAAATACTGTTTTTAAAGTCTATGATGGCGATGTGCAGGTGATACTCACCGCAATCGTCAATGCTCTTATCCTCTTACCTTATATACTTGTATTTTCCCCATCTGGTTATCTCTCTGATAGATTTGCCAAACATACTATTATGCGTTATAGCGCTCTTTTTGCCGTTATTATCACTCTTGCGATTACACTTTGTTACTATCAAGGATGGTTTTTTAGTGCTTTTGGACTGACATTTATGCTCGCACTGCAAAGCGCTATCTATGGACCTGCAAAGTATGGCTATATCAAAGAGCTTTTAGGAGCAAAAAACCTCACAGCGGGTAATGCACTTATTCAAGCAACCACGACAGTAGCAATACTTGGTGGAATCATCTTTTATACCTTTTTATTTGAGATGCGACTTGATGATATCTCATACACAAAAGAGGAGATTTTACAGGTTGTTGCACCTCTAGGATGGCTTTTGGTGATTGGTTCTGTTATAGAGCTGTATCTAAGTTTCAAGCTTCCAAATAAGATGGGTGAAAAAACAAGCCGTGATTTCAAATTCAAGCGCTATATCAAAGGTGCCTATCTTTTTAAAAATATCAAAGTTATCAAAAGAAAAAAAGAGATTTTTCAAGCCATCATCGCACTGAGCCTTTTTTGGTCTATTTCTCAAGTTGTTTTAGCGATTTTTGGAGAGTATGCAAAAGGTACTTTGGGCGTTACAAATGCGCTGATGGTGCAAGGTGTAATGGCGCTTGCAGGTGTTGGAATCGTTGTAGGTTCAGTGATGGCTTCTGGATTTTCAAAGTACTATATCCAAACAGGTTTAGCACCTATTGGAGCGCTTGGAATTGCTGTTATAGTATTTTTAGTCCCCTCTATTGGTTCGATGGTAATACTCGCAATGATGTTTATGCTCTTTGGAGTTTTTGCAGGATTTTTGATGGTTCCACTCAATGCTTTAGTACAGTATCTCTCACCACATGTACATCTAGGAACGATTCTAGCGGGTAATAACTTCATTCAAAATATCTTTATGTTTTGTTTTTTAATCCTCACAAGTGTGTTTGCATATCTAGGAACAAATACTACAATTTTATTTTACTTCATGGGGTTTGTAGCGCTTTGGCTCTTTGGAGTGACTGCGCGTTCTTTTGGTTTGATGGGACTTTGGATTGTGTTTGAGATGATGGCAAAAATGCGTTATCGTATCCACTATATTGGACTTGAAAATATCACATCTGTAAAGAGAGCTCTTGTTTTAGGTAATCATGTAAGCTGGGTAGATTGGCTTTTACTACAGATACCAAATGAAAAGCGACTCCACTTTATGATGGACAAAGATATCTATAAATGGAAGATATTTCATCCACTTTTAAAACAGGCAAAAGTGATACCTATCTCAAACAAAGCTTCCAAAGATGGTTTCCTTGAAGCCGGAAAAAGACTAGAAAATGACAATCTCGTAGCACTTTTTCCAGAAGGAGAGATTGCAAAAACTGCTGAACTAGGAAAGTTTTATAAAGGCTATGAGATTATCGCTAACCGTTTTGATGGAGCAATAGTTCCATTTTTTATCACAGGGTTAGAGGGAAGTTTATTTGCAAAATATAAAGATAATAAGAAATACTCTTTCATGAAAAAAAGAGATGTGTATATCTATTTTGGAGCACCACTTAGTATAAAAACAAGTACATC
>JAVETY010000092.1:0-6922 GCA_034005815.1 Sulfurimonadaceae bacterium
GACGCTCTTCCGATCTGAAAAGATACGCATCAAAGATTTGACCATCATAAAAAATGTGATTTTTTTGTGGAGTGCTTTTTTCTTCTATGGCATTAAAAAGTTGGTTAAATTTTTCATCTGATTCGAGTTTACTTTGTAGTTGTTTGGTTTCTATTGTATCGAGCCTTTGGAAGATACTAGCGTTTGAAATTAGGAACTTACGCATCGTAGCAAAAGTTTTGATAATTTGAACAGTTATTTGTGAGGCAGTTTCACTTTTGAGTATAGTTGCTAACATATAAACGCCTTGTTCTGTAAAGACTTTGGGGTTTACTCTTGTTTTAGCAAATTTTGCGGTCGAAAGTTTCGACCGCAAATAATTAAACTCATCATCAGTCAGTTTGAAAAAGAAATCTTCTTCAAACTTATCATTGTTATTTCTAACAGCCTCGTTGATTCTTTTTGTTTCTACACCATACAACTCTGCTAAATCGCGGTCAAGCATAACTTGAGTATCTCTTATAGTATAGATTTTATTTTTTACGGTTTGATTGTTGATTAAAGTTAATTCTTTCACTTAAATTCTCACACTACTTGGAATATTTACAACTCTCTCTTCAAGATACTTAGCATTTTTCAGTTCATCTCTTTGACAATCTTTAAACATCTCTAGCTCATTCATCAGCCGCCAAATAGGTCGTGTCATCACGCCATTTTTATTTGTAAATTCTAGAAACTCATCTCTTTGTTGTTTGTCTTTCAAAAGTATTGCTTGAAGCCAGTAGTTCGATTTACTCTCACAAGATTCTTCTATAAACTTTATATCACTTTTTGAAAAAAATTCTTTGTATGTTAAAGCTAATGCTCTTTTTGATTTTAAAAATACTTGAAGTTGTTCTAGCTGTGCGACCAGTAAAGCTGCGTTGATATTTGGAAGTCTGTAGTTATAGCCTATCTCATCGTGTACATATTCATAAGGATGCGGGATTTTGGCTGTAGTTGTGAGATGTTTAGCTCTTTTTGCTAATGCTTCATCATCTGTTACTATCACTCCGCCACCACCTGAAGTGATGATTTTGTTACCATTAAAGCTAAATGCACTCACTTTTCCAAATGTACCAGTGTGCTTTTCTTTGTAGTAACTTCCTAGAGATTCTGCTGCATCTTCTACTAAAGCTATATGCCAAGTATCACAAATCTCTTTTATCTCTTCTATACGACAAGGATGTCCAAAAGTATGCATAGGCACACATGCTTTTATAGTCTTGCCTGTAGTTTTATTTATACATTTATTATTTTTAATTTCACAATTTATCTCTAAAAAAGCCTTTAATGCATCTGGATTCAAACCCATAGTATCCAAGTCCACATCGACAAATATAGACTTCGCACCTATATAAGAGATAGCATTACATGTAGCGATAAATGTGAGTGGTTGCGTGATAACTTCATCATCTCTTTGTACATCTGCTAGGATAAGTGAGATATGAAGAGCAGCTGTGCCGTTGACTGTAGCGATAGCGTATTTACTTCCTACATGGAGAGCAAACTCTTTTTCAAAAGTATCTACATATTTGCCCACACTAGAGACATAAGTCGAATCGATACAATCGTTAAGATACTTTTTCTCATTTCCTATAAATTTAGGTTCGTGTAAAGCGATAAACGCATCAGTTTTAAAAGTTTTTTTTATAAAATCAACTATATTTTGCATTACATTTTTCCATCAAGATATTTACCAGTTTCTTTATGTCCAAAATCTGGAATCATTTTAAAGAACTCTTTTACTATCTCTTCTTTTGAGTATGATAAATTTTGTTTATATTTTTTTATAGTGGTTTCAAAATGATTTAGTTTTTCTTCATCAAAAATAGCTTCATTTTTGATAATACCAAGGTTTTCAAATCTATCCATATCTAAAATCTCTGCATCTGTAAAAAACTCTTCAAAATCTTTTTCGCCCGTTGTATCACTTGAAGTAAAAAGACAAGGCCACTTTTTTGCTAATTTAGGATTGTTATCTTGTTGCGTAAAGAAGTTTCGTGCTTCATCTTCATCTTTGCATAGATATGGTTCGTATCCTAAATCTTTGAGATATTTTACTGCTATATCTGCAAAAGAGATTAAGTGTAGATTTTCACTTAGTTTTGGGAAAAATATATCTCTATTTTCTCCAAAGATACAAGACATAAGACAAAGCTCACCTGATTCTTTAGGAGTTACAAAATATCTTTTGATATCATTTGGTGCAACTATGGGTTGTTGTTTTTTTATCCGCTGATCAAATCCATGAAGAAGACTTCCATCGCTAAAAGCGACATTTGCAAATCGTGCCATAGAAACATCTATCTGCTTTGATTTTCTCATCACAAACATCTCCATGATGCGCTTGCTAGCACCCATCATATTTACAGGATTTGCTGCTTTATCTGTACTTACGCAAAAGTATTTTTTAGTTTTGTTTTCTATGGCTTGCTGGAGTGTCTTGTCCGTATTAAATACATTTGTTTCAATCATGCGCATAAGTGTAAAAGGATCTTTTTCGCTTCGTACATGTTTAAGCGCAGAAAGATTTAAAACATAGTCATACTTTCCATCAGATTTTATAAAAGCATCGTATTCCAATGAGCCTATGTCTAATGCAAAAGTTTGGAAATCCCCATCAATATAGCCAAAGGAACTTCGTATATCTCTTACAAGTTCAACCATATTGTTCTCACTTATATCTACTACATGTAACTTTTTAGGATTTCTCTTAAATATCTCTTTTGAAACAGCCTGACCAATAGAACCAGCTCCGCCTATCACTAAAAATGTTGAAGATGAAACTATACTTTTTAGTTCTTCATTATTGTTTACAATATCTTCTGTAAATAATTCTTTTGTTCTGCCTATAAGATTTAATATGCTCATTTTTGATCTTCTCTTAAATACCAAGCGTACATAGTTTTAATGCCATCTTCAAGTCCAACTTTATGTTTCCATCCAAGACTATGAAGCTTTGATGGGTCTGTTAGTTTTATCATCGTGCCGTCTGGCTTGTCTGCATTGAAGTAAAGTTCGCCTTTGAAGCCTACTATCTCTTTTATAAGTATTGCTAGTTCTTTGATGCTGATGTCTTTGCCTGTGCCTATGTTGATATGGGTGTTTCTGATTTCAAGAGATCCTGAATCAAGTTCAGGATGACGAGCGTGTGAGTTGTCATTGTAGGCGCCATCGTCGTCATTGTGGGCTTGACCCGCAATCTCTTTAAAATCTCTATTTTCCAGTAAAAATACACAAGCATCTGCCATATCTTCTGAGTATAAAAACTCTCTACGAGGTTTACCACTTCCCCATATCTCTACTTGTGGAGTGTTGTTTAGTTTTGCTTCGTGCATTTTTCTAAGAAGTGCTGGAAGTACATGTGAAGTCTCTAAATCAAAGTTATCATTTGGTCCATAAAGATTTGTAGGCATAACGCTTATAAAGTTTGTTCCGTATTGGATGTTATAGCTCTCACACATTTTTATACCTGCTATCTTTGCGATTGCGTATGGTTCGTTTGTGTATTCTAATTCTGATGTCAGTAAAGAGTCTTCACTCATAGGTTGCGGAGCTAGTTTTGGATATATACATGTAGAACCCAAAAAAAGAAGTTTTGTTACTCCATGCTTATAAGCATTATGGATGACATTGTTTTGTATTGCTAGATTTTCATAAATGAAATCTGCTCTGTAAGTATTGTTAGCAACAATGCCACCTACTTTTGCAGCAGCGAGGATTACATACTCTGGTTTTTCTTGCGTAAAAAACTCTTCTACTGCTTGTTGGTTTGTAAGGTCTAGCTCTTTGTGAGTTCTGTGGACTAGATTTGTGTAACCTTTGCTTTGTAGGTTTTTTACTATTGCACTACCTACAAGTCCACGATGTCCTGCTATGTATATTTTACTTGTTTTTTTCATTTGTTACATCCAAAATATTGACAAAATGATTGATGATATTTTACATACGCATCTTCTGATAAAGTACCATATTTTTTGAGTACTACTTTTTTAGAAACTACAAATGTTTTTCTGACCATTAGTTTTGAAGATTTAGGAAGAGTACCCTCTTTTAAATCCGTGTTGTCGATCAAAAGCTCATCTTCATACATTGTAGCAATCTGACTACTTATAGGAATAGCTACGAAATCATCAAAAGGCAAATTGTCTTTAAATACTAATACTGGTCGTTTTTTAGTAGTGCTAATATCACTAAAATAAAATTCACAAAGTACAATATCTAGCTGATTTATTTCCACACATCATCCTCAGCACTATCTTTCCACTCATCAATCAAATTTGCCGAATGATTAGAAAACAATTTAACATCAACAGACTCTTCATCTAGTGTTTTTTTAATCTTTTTCATAGTTTTACTTTCTACTATTTCAACCTTATTCTTCGGCAAAGTATTTAAAAAATGAAATACCTTGTCATAAATACTGTCATGAATATTCAATTTTAATGTATGCATCATTAGCTCCTTTGGATTTTATATAATCTTACCAAGTTTACTCGTAATAACTCATAGTTTTATATCCACCCTCTGCGAGGTAAACATCTTTTGTCATGAGCTTTAAGTCAGATTCCATCATGTCATTTACTAAGTCTTGCAAGTCATATTCACGGTTCCAGCCTAGTTTTTGTTCTGCTTTGGTTGGGTCTCCCATAAGTAGGTCAACTTCTGTAGGACGGAAATATTTTGGATCGACTGCAACTACTTGTGTTCCTGTAGCTACTTGATAATCAGGGTTTGAGCAAGATACTACAAATCCTTTTTCATCTACTCCAGTACCTCTAAACTCTAGCTCTATTCCAGCGTAAGCAAATGCCATCTTTACAAACTCTCTTACTGGAGTTGTTGTACCTGTTGCTATTACCCAGTCTTCTGCTTCGTCTGCTTGAAGTATCATCCACATCATGCGTACATAGTCTTTGGCATGTCCCCAGTCTCTTTTTGCGTCAAGGTTACCAAGGTAGAGTTTGTCTTGTAAACCTAGTGCTATCTTAGATGCTGCTCTTGTGATTTTTCTAGTTACAAAAGTTTCACCTCTTACAGGTGACTCGTGATTGAAAAGGATTCCATTACAAGCAAACATACCATACGCTTCTCTATAGTTTACAGTTATCCAGTATGCGTACATCTTAGCTACAGCATAAGGGCTTCTTGGATAAAAGGGTGTCGTTTCACTTTGTGGTGTTTCTTGTACTTTTCCATAGAGTTCTGATGTGCTTGCTTGATATATTTTAGTTTTTTTGGAAAGCCCTAATAGTTTTACAGCTTCAAGGATTCTAAGTGTTCCTGTACCATCTGCGTTTGCTACATATTCTGGTGTCTCAAAGCTTACTGCCACATGACTCATTGCAGCTAGATTATATATCTCATCAGGTTGTACTTCTTGGATGATACGAGTAAGGTTCATACTATCTGTCATATCTCCATAATGAAGAATTAAATTTCTATTTTCTACATGTGGATCTTCATAAAGATGGTCAATTCTATCTGTGTTAAACAATGAACTTCTTCTTTTAATACCATGAACGATATACCCTTTTTTAAGTAAAAACTCTGCTAGATAACTTCCATCTTGTCCTGTTATTCCTGTGATTAGTGCTACTTTTTGTGTTTCCATTTTATTTTTCCTTATTTAATAATTTGATTTGTTCTAATAGAATTCAAGACTTGTTTAACTAACTCATCTGAACAACTTTGAGTATTTGTCTCTACATAACACCGTAATTCTGGTGCATTTCCCGATGGTCTTAGATGGATGATATTACCATTATCAAAAGTAAGTCTCAATCCATCAATTTGATTGGTATCAACTATTTTCAAATCTTTTAAACCTAGATTTTCTAGTAGTTCCTCTGGATTTGATATCCCTTTTTCTAAAAGTTTTTGACTTTGTTCTCTTGAAAAATTCTCTATTCTATCACTTGCTGTAAACCTTTGTGGCAAACTATCAAGAAGTTTGGATAATGATACTTTTTCTTTCACCACTGAAGATAAAAGTACAACAAAAGGCAACAGTGCATCTCTAGTTGGTAAAGCTTGTAACTCACCTCCATTTTCTTTTAGTGTTGAACCCAAAAGAAAACCACCATTAGCTTCAAACCCTGCAAATGATTTATATGTTTTTAACTTATCAAAAACCTCTATTACATAAGGTGAGCCTATTTTTGTTCGTAGTACTTCTTTGAAAAAGTCACTTTTTTCTATGGCAGTGTTACAACTAACTGGTACTCCAAGAGCTTCAATTCCTAAAAGTTTGGAAGTAAGTAATCCAACTATATCACCACGAAGCCAATCCCCATTTTCATCAGCTATCAAAGGGCGATCTCCATCTCCATCTGTAGAAAAAATAGTATCAAATTTATACTCTTTTGCCCAAGCAATTCCTCTCTCTTTATCCTCTTGTGAAACTGCTTCTGTATCTATAGGTACAAACTCATCAGATCTACCTAAACTAATAACAACAGCACCGAGTGATGTGAAAAGATTTGCATATAAATCTCTACCTGAACTTGAGTGTTCATAGATACCGATTTTAAGACCACTCAAGCAGTTTTTTCCAAAATAGTTTGTATATCTATCTAGATAATTTTGGGCTGCTTGTAGTTTTATCTTTGGTAAAGTGCTATTTACTTTAAGAATTGGATTTAAATTGTTTAAGATATCACTCTCATCTTCTTTTGATATCTCCCCATCTGGTGTATAAAATTTTATCCCATTTCTATCAAAGGGAATATGACTACCTGTGACCATTATAGATGGGATATGTTCATGCATTGACTGAAGTGCTAAAGCTGGTGTTGGTAACACTCCATAAAAATCAACTTCAAAACCATTAGCCTCTATAGCTCCACAAACTGTAGCAGCTATCTCTGGACTACTTGGGCGATTATCCATTGCTACGGCA
>JAVETY010000093.1:0-6866 GCA_034005815.1 Sulfurimonadaceae bacterium
GGTGGTAATTGGCAAAATCTTTTTTAGGGTCTATGATGTTTATAAGCTTGTCAAACACATCCAAATTCTCTAAAAGCTTTTTTTTTCCTTGAATGTAAAAGCTTCCAATTTAGCTTGTAAGGCTTCTTCTATCTCTTTAATATACTCGTCATCATCTTTGTATAAAAATCCGTATGGCACAGTATAATTTTGACCACCTTTGTGCGAGTAGCAAAGCATAGCATTGATATATTGTTTAGTTTTCTTGTTTTTGTTGATTGTATTTGTTGATTGTATTTGTTTGTAACATAGTGATTAACTCCTCGAACATATGGTTAAGTTCTTTGACGTACATGTTACCATGAAAATGCGATATGCTTCCGAAATTTATTCTCAGCTCGGACTTGCCGTTGAAGTAGTGTGATAGTGTTTTTGGAATTCTTCTACGAAAATAGAGAGATTTGCCTATTTGCATCATATATTTACCCATTGAGTGACCCCGATGTGCATCAAAAATGCAATGTGCTCAATCAAGTGTTTGTAAAAGTGCTTATTTTAGGGAGTTTGAGTAAAAAGTGGTGACCCCGTGGAGACTTGAACTCCAGTAACATGGATGAAAACCATGGATCCTAACCGCTAGACGACGGGGCCACTAAAAAAGGATTCGCTCGCTAAAACAAAGAATTTTGATACCCTTGTTTTGTTGAGCCGAAATTATATAGATTTAACTCTTAAAATAGAATTAAATACTTACGAATAGTTCTTATAATATAAAAACTATTCGTAAAAACTACGTAGTGCTCTAATGATTACAGCATTTTTAGAGATACTCTCTGCTTTTGCATTGTCATTAACGATTTCATAAAGATCAAGTGGGAGAGAGATTGAAAATGTTTTTGTCTCTATTTTCTTCTTTTTTGCTACCATTGCTACAACGCTGTTAAGAAGTTCAATGATTTTTTTAGTATCAATTGGTTTTTGAATAAAACTGTTAACACCAACTTCAATAGACTCAGAGATTTTCTCAATATCGTTACTCGCAGAGATTACGATAATAATCTGTCCTGGATTCATCTCACGGATTTTACGTGAAAGCTTAATTCCATCGATTCCTGTCATGATAATATCAACGAAAATAACATCTGGTTGTGTTTTTTCGTAAAGTGCTAACGCCTCTTCACCATTAAAGCAAGAGTATACATCTGAGAAAAAGTTTTTAAATGTTGAGCTTAAAAGCTCATTTGTTACTTTTTCATCTTCAACTACCATTGCCGTAAGTTTTTTTGTTTGTTGTGTTAACTGAACGAGATCTAAATTTGCCATCATTTGTCCTTTTGTTATTATAGAATGCAGAATTATACAACAAAAATAGAAAATGTTTGTAACATTTATAAACATATGTTTTTTTTAGTAGAGAAACCCCTAGAAACAGGAACTCTTTAACAGTAAAAAATGTGTTTAAAATTATGAATATTTTTCTATGTGAGCTATTTTTTATTAATTTGAGTATTTTTTAAACTTTTCAAGCCATTCTAAATCAGGTTTAAAAGCTTCCTCTTTTTGTATTAGCAAAGAATCTATGATACTTATAAGAGTGTCATTATCCATAAATTCTAACAAAGCAGGATTGATAGTAGTAGAGGGAATCCCATCATAACTGTTAAGAAGGTTTTGGATATCGTCTATAAGTTGTTGTTTTGTACTCATTTTATTTTCTTTCATATCTTATATGTGGTAGTAGGGCAGAACACTTATATAAATACTCTGCTTTAAAAAGGGTATTGTACTTTATCTTTCATAACTCTATCTTTATGACATGTCATGATTTAAATTAAATCTATATCTGCTTCAATATAGCAAAAGTATCTGTTGATGAGAGTACGGTAATTGAGTTAAGACATGTCATATATTCAAAAGATGATATTGAATAATAGACTCACTATTACATGTCATGAAGAGCGTTGAAGTTTATTAGATGAATGAAGTTTAGGCTCTATTTGTATATTGGTTAACATAATGTAAATTCTATTGAATAATAGTTAGCCTCTTTTGAGACTTGTATCACTCTCTTTTTCATTTAAACAGGTACAGCATAAGCCGAGTTTTGTTTTGATAGCATTAATCTACTGCACCATTTACATAGTGCCTCTAGCGAAACAATAGCATTATAAGACGCTAACCATCTGTTTCTTGCTGCCATGTTGGGTTTACAAGCTCTCTGCATCGCTACAAAGACTGGTGGTCTCTTACACCACCTTTTCACCTTTTCCACAAAATTGCTTTTGGGTAGTTTCTTTTCTGTTGCACTTTCCCTCGTATTACTACGGCCATTCGTTAAATGGAACACTGTCTTATAGCAGCCCGGACTTTCCTCTTGTATTTGCATACAAGTCACTATCTGCTGTACCTGCGAAATTGTACCTTTTTTCTCTTAGTTTTATATTTTTTAACCTCAAGAACACTCGTTCATTAGACTATGAATTAACATGAACAACTGTTCTTATCTCTATAAGCTTACATTAACGTTTGTTCATATATAATTCATTTTCAATTAACAGTCGTTCATACTAATCAAAAGGCTTTAAAATGTCGTCAAATGTGGAAGTTACAAAGGTTTCAGATACAAAGAAAAAGATTCAAAAAGTGGCAACTGCCCTCTTTTCTGAGTTTGGATATAAGGGTACAAGTGTAAGAAAAATAGCTTCTGAGGTGGGAATTAGAGAGAGTGCTCTATACAATCACTTCAAAAATAAAGAGGAGATTTTTTTAGGAGCTGCGAGTGAGATATTCTCCCATCCTTTTACTTTTAGTGAGCAAGATATAAAAGAAAATGCCCTACGAGGCAAACCTTTTTTAAACAAATTTGCTATGCAATATAAGCTCCTAACCTTTGATAAAAACAACGAAAGTATGTTCCGCCTCCTCCTTATCGAGCTTCTGCAAAATAAAGATATACGGGAGAAGTTTATGGAGGAGTTTCACAATAAGAATATAAAGGTTCTCTCTGAGGGATTTTTTATAATGATGCAGAACAATCTCATACGCTCTGCTGATCCGATGATAGTTTCTTATGAGTTTCTATCCACCCTCTTCTATATTAGGCTTCAAGTCACTCTCATGCGTTTTGATTCACTATCTACAAATGCACTCGCAACTCAATTTGAAAAACATGTTGATTTCTTTTGGGATAGTATACGTATCTAATATTTTTTAATATCAGATACTAATTAATATGAAGAGTGGGGATAAAAAAAGGGTGACCGTTAAAGTCACCCTCCTCTTCTAGTTAAATCTACTTGAGATATTCTCTTGCGTATTTCTCACCAAGATCATATGCTTTTATATTTACATCATGAACTTTAGCTGGAACTTTTGATAACATTGTTGCTACGAGAGTTTCTTTATCTATAGCATTTATAAGTGTATTAGCAATTGCTAGTGCTACCACTGATTGTGTAATAACATTACCAACCTCTTCTTTTGCAATAGTAATAATAGGAATCTCGATAATATTCCATTTTTTTCTATCTTCATCTGTAGGATGCACCAAAAATGGATCAACTACAATAGTAGATCCTAGAGAAACACCCTCTTTAAAAAGAACATAACTTGCTTGTGCAACAGAAAGCATAAATTCAATCTCACCATCATTTGCATAAGGATAGAAAATCTCATCATCATCAAGTGTGATGTCAACAACAGTTGGACCACCACGTACTTGAGAAGTATAAGTAGCAGTTTTTAAACCATAGCCACCTTTTCTAATCTTTGCTTCTGCAAAAATCTCACCCGCAAGAAGAACACCTTGTCCACCAACACCAGTAAATCTCATTATTTGTCTAGCCATCGTGTCTCCTTATATTTTCTTTTCAAAATCATCTTGAGTGATGTTTTTTCTCTTACCTTGATGAAATGCAATAACTTCTTTATACATTTCACAATACTCTCTTGCTTTTGTATCTTCTTTTAAGATACCAGTTGGAAATTTATTGAGTTTTTCCTCTTCTGGTAGATCATCCCATTTTTTCTTAGGAAGAGTGATATTATCAATCCATTGAAGGTTTTCCATAGCAGAGTTCATTTTGTTTTTACGCCCCAAGTTAATATGGCAGTTAGACATAATATCTAAGAATGCAAAACCTTTATGTTCCATCGCTTTTACAAAAACTTTCTCAAGTTTTTTAGGATCTAGCATTGTTTCACGCGCTACAAAAGAAGCACCCGCAGCTATTGCTAAATCAGTTGCGTTAAATGTTGGATCAATATTTCCAGCTTTTTGAGAAACTGTCCACATCCCTTGCGGTGTTGTAGGTGATGTTTGAGAGTTTGTTAAACCATAAATAAAGTTATTAATAACTATCATCGTAATATCGATATTTCTTCTACATCCGTGAATCGTATGGTTTCCTCCAATTGCTAGAGCATCTCCATCTCCTGCAACACAGATAACAAGTTTATCAGGGTGCACAAGTTTTATACCTGTTGCAAATGCTACAGTTCTTCCGTGTGTTGTGTGTACAGTATTGAAGTCAACATAAGAAGAAAATCTTCCCGAACAACCAATTCCTGAAACCACACATACATCATCACGATTTACTCCAAGCTTGTCAATTGCTCTAACAAATGCTTTAAGAATAACGCCATCACCACAACCCCAACACCAAAGTGTTGGCATCTTTTCGAGTCTTAAATATTTATCATAATTAAATGCCATCTTAGAATACCTCTTTTACTTTATTTACAATCTCTAATGGAGATATAGCTCTTCCGTTGACTTTGTAAAGCCCTTCGATATCGAGTCTTTGTGAAACTCTTTCAATCTCTTCAGTGTATTGTCTGATATTGAGCTCCACACAAAGTACATTTTTTATCTTGTCAGTATGTTTTTTAATCGTAGTAGCTGGACTTGGCCATAACGTAATTGGTCTAAATAATCCTGCTTTAATTCCTTGTGCTCTTAAGTGACGAATTGCCTCTTTTGCTGCAAGTGCTACTGAACCATAAGCGATAATAAGTACTTCACCTTTTTCACCTGTTAAGTCATCCAACATAAACTCTTCGTTAAGTTCGATTTCATCAGTATGAAGCATAACTTTATCTTCAAGTCTTTGAATCAGTTTTCTACATGTTTCAATCTCTTCTGTTGGAAAACCTTTTGCATCGTGGTGTAGACCTGTAAAGTGGTAGCGATACCCTTCAAACATAGGATTTAAAACTGCTGGTTGATCTTGTTCGCACTCATAAGGTCTATAATCTTCTGGCTTGCCATCAAATCTTTTTCTCGGAACGATTCCAGCTTTTACATCTTCTTGTGTTGGAAGCATTGCTTTTCCATGCATGTGACCAATTGTCTCATCTGTTAAAACAAAGACAGGTTGCATAAATCTATCAGCAAGATTAAATGCACGTACAACTTCTGTATAACATTCTTCAAGATTACCAGCACAAAGCGTGATAGATCTATAATCCCCATGAGATGGGTTTTTTGCTTGACGTACGTCACCTTGTGATACACGTGTTGGAAGACCAGTTGATGGACCACCACGCATAACGTTAACAACAACAAGTGGAACTTCTGTCATTTGTGCTAAACCTAAGTTTTCTGCTTTAAGTGAAATACCAGGACCTGATGTTGCAGTCATAGTTCTAACACCCGCCATACCTGCACCAATAGCTGCTGCTACCCCAGCAATCTCATCTTCCATCTGAATAGCAGTACCGCCGATTGCAGGTAAAAGGTCTGAGATAGTATGCATAATCTCAGAAGATGGAGTAATAGGATAACCACCAAAAAATCTACAGCCTGCATCAACTGCAGCCATTGCCGCTAAGTCGTTACCAGTTGATATAACTTCTCTTTTTTTCATCTTATTTTGCTCCTTTTTGATCTAATGACATGTAATTGTTTGCTACAACTTTTATTTGACGCTCTTTTGCTTCATCTGTTAGTTTTGCAAACTTAAATTCTTTTTTGTCAGCTACATAAATAGCAAAGTCAGGACATGTAAGCTCACACTCATTACATCCGATACAAGATTCCGGGTGATCCACAGAAATAATCGCCCCTAATGTTGATGTAGAATCATAACGCATACCTAGTACTCCAGTTGGACATACCGATACACAGATATCACACGCTTTACAATTGTTTGTATTCACCCATACTGGCACATTGCCTGGATATGGAATCATTTCAGCTCCCATTCTTTCTCCTTTTAACGTTAAATTAATATTTTATTTATTGTCTGAAAATTTACCAATAGCACAAGAAACAACACTCTTTGCCTTAAGATTAGCATTATCAAAAAAGCCAATCTCTTCACCCACTAAAGGATAACCTAGTTTTCTTAAAGAGGCTCTAAAAAGTGCTACGGATGCATCATCTGAGAGTTCAACTGTTACCTTGCGAGGCTCATAAGAGAGATCAACACTTACATCTTTAAAACCCTCTTTTAGAAGAGCCTTTTCAATTGTATTGACACATCCACCACAACGAATATTTTGAACTTCAAATGTTTGTTTCATTATTATTTTCCTAAAACTTTAGCTACAGCTTTTCCAATATCGGCAGGTGAGACAACCACTTTCACGCCAGCTGCTTCGAGTGCTGCCATTTTTTCTGCTGCAGTTCCTGCGCCACCGCTTACAATTGCACCAGCGTGACCCATACGTTTACCTTTAGGTGCTGTTTGACCTGCGATAAATGCTACTACCGGTTTTTTAACATGTTTTTTGATATATGATGCAGCTTGAATCTCTAAATCTCCACCAATCTCACCAATCATAACGATTGCTTTTGTCTCTGGATCTGCTTCAAACATCTCAAGAAGTTGTATATATGAAAGACCAATAATTGGATCTCCACCAATACCAACAGCTGTTGAAAT
>JAVETY010000006.1:0-29312 GCA_034005815.1 Sulfurimonadaceae bacterium
GTTTGTGGACGGGAATTATAGACAAACTAGAATTCAATGTCAAGGGTTTTTTAAAAGAATGTGCGAATTTTATATACAAATTGATTTTTTACTCATTTGCCTCTTTCATGCTTACTTTATATATAGCATTTACTGCAATATTATTTATGGCATGTTGTGAAAATAACTTCTTCAAGCATTAGATATAAAAGCAGTCAATATACTCTTCCGCAAATCTGAGCTAAGGTTGTAGCTATTTTTAAATTATGAATTATAGATAATAGAGAAAAGGGTTGATGATTGATTTTATAGAAATGTATTTATTGAGTTTATTGAAAAGAAAGAAGAAAACAGGGGACTTAGAAGAAGACTATCTTCTTCTAAGTTCTTTAATACGTGCTGCTTTACCAGCAAGGTCACGAAGATAAAATAGTTTTGCACGACGAACACGTCCACGGCGAACTACTTTGATTTCATTGATTGAGTCACTGTATACTGGGAAAATTCTCTCAATACCAATACCGTTAGCGCCAACTTTACGAACAGTAATAGTTTGACCAGTACCTTGACCTCTTTTTGCTATACAAACACCCTCGTAATTTTGTACACGAGATTTGTCACCTTCTTTAATTGTTACTGCTAAGTTTAGAGTATCACCAGCACGGAATTCTGGAATTGATTTCGCAGATATTTGTGCTTTTTCAAAGTTTTCAATGTACTTATTTCTCATAAGATTTCCTTGTTCTATGCTTTAAAAGCTGCCCTGGTCTGAAGAACTGTGTCTTATATTCAGACAAGGCTAATTTTAGTGAGCGAATTTTACTGTGATTTCCCTTTAAGTATTCTGATGGAATACTCCTATCGTTGTAATCATTAGGCTTAGAAAAAGTCGGTGCCTCTAGCAAATGTGTCTCAAAACTCTCAATGCTGAGTGAGTCACTATTGCCTAAAACTCCTTCTATATTTCGTGCAATTGCATCGCACATAACAAGAGATGGTAATTCACCCCCTGTTAAAATATAATCACCGATGCTAAATACTTCATCGGCAAACTCTTCTATCACCCTCTCATCAATCCCCTCATATCTTCCACTCACAAAAGCTATATGGGATTTTTGCGATAATCGTTTGGCATCATTTTGGTTAAACTGTTTTGCAACAGGTGTCACGAAAATAATATAAACATCATCATCGATAGATTTTAAATCATCCAAAGCATCACAGAGCGGTTGTGGATTCATAACCATCCCAGCCCCGCCGCCTGCTGCTGTATCATCTACTTTTTTGTGTTTTGTAAGGCTAAAATCTCTTGGGTTCTGGTATGAAACCTCAAAAAGATTTTGCGCTAACGCACGTTTTAAAATAGAGTCTTGAAAATAACCTTCAATCAAATTTTGAAAAAGGGTTACAAATGTAAATCTCATTATGAAGCTTCTAGTATATCAAAAGCACCTATTGCTTCAATTACCTTTGTATCTATAGCAACACTCGCTATAAAGTTTTTATGATATGGTACTAAAAAGCTTTTTACAAAACCTTCGTTTACAAGTTTCACATCAGTTTCTATAACAAGGTAATCAGTTATTGCAATTCTCTCAACCTCTACAATTTTACCTAAGAGTTTGGAGTTTTCATAAAGAGTACAACCTATAATATCAAACCAAAAATATTCATCTTTTCCAAGGCGCACTGCATCTCTTGTTTTATCAAGTGTAGTATAAAGTTTTGTATTTGTTAACTTTTTAGCACTCTCTGGGTTATCATAGCCTTCGATTTTTACTAGCCCTCTTTCAAGGTTAATAGTGCTAATTGTTAGTGTTTCATTTTTATTTATATAAAAACTTGCACCTTTTACAAATTGTTCTGGAAAATCACTTTGTATATGAAATTTCATCTCCCCTTTAAGCCCTACAGTTTTACCTAGAGTTGCGATATGCATCATATCTTTAAACTGGTTCGACATTTATACGGTAACTTTTCCCATCTTTGGCTTTACAACCAGAGATGACGGTTTTGATTGCGCCAATCATCTTACCCTCTTTACCAATCAGTTTACCAACATCGGCTTGATTGGCATGAAGAATAATTTCAATTACTTCATCGCTCTCTTTTGTATTGACACTTATATCTTCAGGATAAGAAGCGATAAGTTTTGCAAACTGTGCGACAAATTCAGAAATCATTTTAGCGACCAGTTATCTTTTTAACACGATCACTCATTTGAGCACCAACGCTCAACCAGTAATCTAATCTTTCGCTGTCAACTACAACTGTTTTTTCAGCTACCATTGGATTATAATGTCCAATGAGTTCTATCCAACCACCATCTCTTCTTTTTCTAGAATCTGTTACCGCGATACGATAAAAAGGTTGTTTTTTTCTTCCCATTCTTGTGAGGCGAATTACTGTTGCCATGTTTTGTCCTTCTCTGCGTAAGTCATATTTCAACTTACTGTATATGTTAAATTTGCACAACTTCACCTCTCCCATGAGAGATGAAAATGCAAATAGATACACTCCACTAAGTGTATCTATTTACATTTATGGCATGTTGCATGCCATAAGTTTTAACGTCTTAGAGCTCCAGCACCGCCCATTTGACCCATCATTGCCTGCAAGTCTTGCATCCCTTTTTTACCAGAGAATTTCTTCGCCATTTTACCTGCATTTTTAAACTGTTTTATCATACGATTTATCTCAACTATAGTAAGCCCACAACCGCTTGCAATTCTTTGTTTTCTAGAGTTATTTAAAAGGTCTGGATTTTCTCTCTCTTTTTTTGTCATGGAAGCTACCATTGATTTAATATTTTTAAGCTCACCAGAGTTTTCAAAATCAAAATCTTTTACCGCTTTAGACATATTGCCCATACCTGGAATCATACCGAGTATTGAACTCATGCTTCCCATTTTTTTGATACTTTCCATTTGCTCTAAGAAGTCATTAAAGTTAAATTCACCCTTTTGTATCTTCTTCGTCAGCTTTTTTGCAGTTACTTCATCAATGGCAGAAGCTGTTTTTTCTGCAAGTCCTTCAATATCTCCAAAGCCCATAAGGCGGTTGATTACACGATCAGGTAGGAAAACTTCTAAGTCTTCCATCTTTTCACCACTACCTATAAAACGTAGTGGAACTTCAACTTGAGAAGAGAGCCCAAGAGCCACTCCACCTTTAGAATCGCCATCATATTTACTGAGGATGACACCATCAATACCGATTTGCTCTTTAAAGCTTGTCGCAGTTTTTACTGCATCTTGCCCTGTCATAGCATCAGCTACATAGAAAATCTCATCAGGATTTGAAGCTTTTTTAACATCAAAAAGCTCTTTCATAAGTGCATCATCAATCGCAAGACGTCCAGCAGTATCGATAAGCACTACATCATATATTCCAGCTTCCGCTTTTTTAATCGCAGCTTTTACAACATCAACTGGATTTTTAGTAGATTCATCTTCGTAAAGCTCAACACCTATCTGTGCTGTGATTTGACGCAATTGCTCAACTGCAGCTAGACGTTGTAAATCCGCTGCTACGATGAGTACTTTTTTCTGTTTATTTTTTAAATAAAGCGCAAGCTTTCCAGTTGTTGTTGTTTTTCCAGAACCCTGAAGACCAGTCATAAGTATTACGGTGGGTGGTTTTGAAGCAAAAACAAAACCTCTGTTTCCACCTATCTCTAATATTTTATGTAAAGTTTCTCGCAACGCTTCTAAAAATTGATCTTTTCCAATCCCTTTTTGACGCGTAAGTATTTGTACATCATCTACAAGAGTTTTAACAACTTTATGGTTCACATCTGATTTTAAAAGAGATTTCTTAAGTTCGCCGAGTGCTTTTGTGAGTGCCTTGTCGTCGTCATGAAAACGAATTTTTCTAATGGCGGACGTAAACGAATCTGTTAATGCACCAAACATACATAATCTCCTTTAAAATATTTAGATGTAAAAAGTTGCGAATTATATAGGAAAATTGCTTTAAGTTTTCTTTTAAAATTCAGAGACAAAATTACGCTTTATTCAAAATGGGTAAACATTTTTGGTTCAGGTGCAATAAATTCCATTCCTAAAATCCTCACTTTATATGCGTGAAGCATGACACGTTTTGCGCGTCTTCCACCGTAAAGCTCATCTCCAACAATTGGGTGTTCTATATATCTAAGGTGTGCTCGTATTTGGTGCGTTCGTCCATGATGGATGATACATTTTACTTTTGTTTTTTTAGCACTTACAATATCTGGAAACACTTCTGTTCTTGCAGGTTTTCCCTGTCTTTTAGAAACTTTTGAGATAGCACGATTATTCTTTTTCTCTGTATATATTGGCATGTCAATATCTTGAGCTTCACTCATAATACCCTCAACCCATGCGATATACTCTTTATAAACATTATCTTTTTTAAACTCTTTGATAGCTTTTTCACGAAACTCTTCATTTTTCACAAGCATTAAAACACCACTTGTTTCACGATCAAGTCTATGCAGAAGTCTCGCTCCTGGAAATTGTTTTTCTATCTCATCAGAGTTTACAAATGCTGGTTTATCAACTACGATAAGGTCATCATTTTCAAAAATCGGATAAACTTTTTCTATTTTTTCCACTCTAAAAAATGTTTTCTCATCTATCTCACCACGAGCTAGCATCACTTTTGCATTTCCTACATAAACTAAACCTCTGTCAATAAGTGATTTTGCTTCTGAATTTGACAATGCTTCTTGGATTGCCAATACTTTATATGCTTTTTCTTTTGCCATTATTTTTCCTAATTCTCTAAAATTTTTTCTACGACTTGCGTTAAATCTATTTTTTCTTCTACCATTGAAGGGGGAAGCTCTTTTGAGGCAAGAAGAGCCTTATAGATTTCGTCACTCTCTATATACTGCACGTGGTGTACGTATTTAAATAACTCTTTTTGATGAAAAAAATGCTTCCCTGTAATGATTTTACATCCAAAGTGTGCTGGTTCGAGTGGATTATGCCCACCCACATCCTCACGAAATGCTCCCCCAAGTATTGCTATATCGCTTATTTTGTAGATATTATTTAGCTCACCCATTGCATCAACTAAAACTATATCTGTTTGAAATGTACGAGATTCTGAAAATTTAGAACTGCTACAACCACTTTTTTCTGCATAAGTTAGAATGAGTCCATGCACCGCGTCAAATCTTTCAGGATGTCTTGGTACTAAAATGAGTTTTGCATCATTATGTTGTTTTTTATACTCTATAAAACCTTTGAGTATTGCTTCCTCTTCTGTTGGATGGGTACTTGCTCCAACGATAATTTCACCCATTGGTTTGTTATACTCTTTTGTTGTTATTATCTTTTGTGCTAGTTTTATATTTCCTATCACTTCAATATTTTTGGCTCCTAGTGCTAGAAATCTATTTTTATCCATTGCACTTTGTGCATAAATTGTATCTACATATGCAAATATCTTTTTATAAAACCATGCAAATTGTAGATACTTTTTAGCGCTTCTTTCTGAGATTCTTGCATTTAATAATATGATTTTGGTGTCTTTTTTAAATGCTATCAAAAATAACATGTACCAAAATTCTGCTTCTAAGACTACAAGTATCTTTTGTTTTTTAATCCAAAAAGGCAACAGAAGTTCATAGGGAAGATAACGCACCTCTACATCATATTTTCTAGCTTCACTCTGACCTGTATGAGTAATGGTAGTGATTTTGATATCTTGCTCATTACCTAGTAAATCTAAAATTGGTTTTAATGCTCTTGCTTCGCCAAGCGAGCAAACATGAAACCAAATTCCATCTTTTGAGGCAAAGGGAGGATTCTTAAAAAGGAAAAAACGTGAGGGAATTGACTCTTTGTACTTTTGTTTAAATGAAAGATATACTAAAAGTGGCAGCGCTAAAATATAGAGCAAACCACTTAAAAAGTAATAAAAAAAGCTAAACGGCGACAATGCCTATTCTTTAGTTGTATCCACATAGAGAATACGTCCACAGTGAGGACATGTTGTAATCTCTTCAGCTTTGATGATATCTGCATATGTTTTATCATTTAAAAGCATATTGCATCCCATACATGCTTGATCTTCAACAGCTACTACTGTTGTATTTTTTGCCCATCTACGGATTTTTTGATAAAACGTAAGACCTTTTTGGTTCATTGTAGAAACTAGTTTTTCTTTTTTTTGAAAAACTTCTTGTCTTGATTTATTAATCACTTCAAGTTTTTTCTCAACTTCAGCTCTTACAGATTCTAGGTTTGCGTCTATTTCACCTAATCCAGTTTCTGCTGAAGCTATTTGATCTTTTTTAGCAGCGATGATTCTATCTAGTCTTTCAATCTCTTCGTTTGCAAACGCAACTTGCTCTTTTGCAATCTCTTCTTCTAATTGAAGTGACTTCATCTCACGTTCTGTTTTAATCTCAGAGCTTTTTTTAGCATTATCTGATAATTTTTGAGAAAGTTCAGCTAAGTGTAATTCATTTTTATTTTTTTTGATCTCTTCGTCGCTAATCTCTTTTGTTAAGTTTGCAATATCTGAGTCAATACTTTGTTTTTTTGCCAATGCGGCTTCGTACTTATAGTTTGCCTCTTCAATCTGTGGTTCAAACGCGTCAATCTCTTTATCAACTAAAGAAAGGTCTATAAGTTGTTTTAAATGCTGGTTCATCAATCTCCTTTTGAGTTGCTTTCATTGCCATCTTTATCTATAAAAATCGCTAAATATAGGTGAATGGATTTTCTGATGATGAAATTATAACTTCTAAACCTAAATTTATCAAATGAGTTTGCAATATTTCAGCAAAAAAGCGCTCACTTTCATAATGTCCTATGTCAATAAGTGACAAATTTATACTTTTTGCTTCCATAGCATCATGATATTTTACATCTCCTGTTAAAAAACAGTCTGCTTCTATAGAACGCATCAGTGAACATCCAGAACCTGTTGTAAGGGCTGCAATTTTTACTATATCACTACATTTGACACATCTTGCATGTGCAAGTCCAAATGCCTTTGCCGCTTTTTTTGCAAAAATATCAAAAGGCTCATTGATCTCTAAGTACGCTACAAATCCATCTTTATACGCTATTTTGTATCCTAAAACTTCTGTTGCTACATATTCATTGAGATGTGTTTGATCAAAATTTGTATGCATCGCAATATTAGAGATATTCTTCTGTATCATCTTTTGTATCAAATTTGCTGGATACTTATTAAATTCTAGTTGCTTTAGTCCACCAAAGATAATCGGATGGTGTGTAATAAGCAAAGTATCTGGCTCTAATGAATCTATAAGATTCATATCTACATCGATACTAAGAACAACTTTTTTCACATCTGCGGAGAAATCTCCTATAAGCAATCCTGAGTTATCCCACGCTTCTTGTAATGAGAAAGGGGAGAGTGTGTTTAAAAACTCATATATCTCACTTATTTTCATCTATTCTACTTTTAGTTTTTCTAGTTCATCTTTAGCAGCTTGTAGTTCTGGATCTATTTCAAGTGCTTTTTCGTACATTTGTATCGCTTCTAGATTATTTTTCATATCTACAAGAAGATTTCCATAATTAAAATAGGTCGCAGGGTTGGTATCATCTTTATCGAGTGAAGCATTGAGTTGCATACGAGCAGAAACAAACTCTCCCTTCTCTCTATAAACTGAAGCGAGCGCATTATGGATAAATGCAACCTCATCGAGTGCTAAAGCTTCTTTAAAACCTTCTACTGCATCATCAAGTTCTCCAACTTTATGGAGCATATGTGCACGCTTAAATACTATCTCTATATTGTTTTTATCTTTGGCATGTGCTTCTGTTAAAAGCGCTAAAGCTTTTGAATAATCTTCCGCTTCATACGCCTCGTCTGCGCGTATAAGTAAAGACTCAGGTGAAAAAACTGAAAATGTTTCTGCACTTCTTGGTGCCTCATCTTTATTTTCATTTTGCTCATCTTTTAATGTTTGTATATGCTCATAGATTTTATATGCAAAAAAAGCAGATGCTCCGAGCATGAGGAGTTGAAAAAGTGTCATTTTTGTCCTTGTATTAAATTTGAATTGACTAATGTTATAAACTGCAACGGATCCACTTGTTCAGCGTTTACACGCACACCAAAATGAAGATGAGGACCTGTCACGCGTCCGGTTGCACCTGCGAGTCCCACTATTTGAGATTTTTTCACTCTCTCACCCTCTTGTACATGGATAGCACTGAGATGAAAATAGCTTGTATAGATACCATGTCCATGGTCTATAATTACAGAACCTCCAGCATAAAATCTATCTTTAGCAATAGCTACAACGCCATCATTACTAGCTCTAATAGGAGCTCCAGTAGCTGCACGAAAATCAGTTCCTCCATGGTAGCTTTTGAGGCTTCCATTGAATGTTCTAGCTTTTCCAAATGCACTTGTTATTTTTGAGCTAAGTGGTACTATAAACTCAGAATTTATATAACTCTTCGGTGTCACTGTTTGATAAATTCTCATCGCTTCTTGATACTCTTTTTGTGCTCTTTGTTTATCTTCAGCACTTAGATGTACTTTAGAGTCACTTACTTGAAGCTCTTCTTTTGGATAGTGTGCATCTTCTATAGTAAGAACTAAAAAATTTTCTACACTCTTGTTATTTTTTTTAAAATATACAGCAATTTTTTTTTCACTTGGTTTTGTATAATAGTTAATTGGCACTAAAATATAAGATTTAGTTTTATTAAAAGGGTTTTGTAAAATTTTATACTCTTTTTCATCTACAATGGCTTTTTCATAAGTAATGCCCTCTTGGTTTGTAAATTGAACTAAAGTAGTTTGACCATTCGCTACGGTTGTAGCATCGATTTCATAAGAAAATGCACTAAGTAAAAGAGTAAATATACTTAATAATAAAATATGGCGCATCAATAATCCTTCATTGCTCTATCAATATCACGTTTTATATCTTTCTCTTTTAAATCATTTCGTTTATCGTGAAGTTGCTTCCCTTTTGCGATAGCAATTTGTATTTTAACAATATTGCGGTCATTAAAATAGAGTTGTAACGGAACTATTGTATATCCATCTTGAGCAACTGCTTTTATCATTTTGTCAATCTGTTTTCTATGTAGGAGCAATTTACGTGTTCCACGCTCTTCATGACCATAAAAATGGTGTGTAGTTTCAAGTTTTCCAATATGCGCATTAAGTAAAAATGCTTCATTTTTTATAATACGAATGAAACTATCTTTGAGATTCACTTTTGATGCGCGAATACCTTTTACTTCACTTCCACTAAGAACTATCCCTGCTTCAAATTTTTCCTCTAAGAAAAAATCAAAATAGGCTTTTTTATTTCTTGCAATGGTTTCACCCATTTTTGTTGTCCTTTATCTTAAAAAAACTGCTTCCACTTCCACTAAAATGGTAGCCATGTTTATAATGTTTTTTGAGCTCTGGATATTCTTGTATCGCTGGGCCAAAGAGGTCATTTGCATCTTTACATGCCATAGATTCTAGAATATCTCGAGAGTTTCTCTGCTTGAGATTATAGAGTGTATAACTATCGCTTGGATTGTAAAAACTCTCTCTATAAACTTGGTACACCTTTGGAGTACTAATTTTTACGTCGGGAGTATAGATTTCTAAATGGAGGAGCTCTTCATCAAAAGGCTCCACTATCTCTCCGATACCACTAACATTTGCGCTATTATACCCATAGATGAAAAATGCAACATCTGCGCCTACTTTTGTCCCAATAGTTGCTAGTTCATTTTTACTTAACCCCAAATGGAGTACTTCATTACACATCTTGAGGTATGTAGCAGCATCACTACTTCCACCACCAAGTCCTGCAAAAGATGGAATATTTTTCTCTACTTTTATGGCATGTGTGCGCATTAATTTTTCGAGTGATTCTGATTTGGTATACTCTTTTAATGCAAGATAAGCTTTATAGATAGTATTTTGTAAAGTCTCACATCCACAGTTACCAAGGATTGTAAACTCCAGAGTTTCCTCCTCTTTGGCAATAAAACAAAGCGTATCATATAAATCATCTACTTTCATAAAGCGAGAAAGTATTTCATGGTAGCCCTCACGCTTCCCTGTTATTTTCAAAAAAATATTCACCTTGGCGTGTGCTTTATAGAGTTTCATACTTATCTCTTTAAAAGTTTGCTAAGTAGGCTAAGACTCTCTAGCTCTATATCTTTAGATGATGCAATATTAGAATCTTTAACATCCCTAAGAAGCTCATCACGAATGATAGAGATACTCGAAGGTGCTTCGATACCAAGTTTTACAACACCCTTATCAATAGAGATAATCTTGATAGTGATATCATCACCAATAATAATTGATTCATCTACTTTTCTAGCTAATACTAACATATCTCTATCCTGCCGAGTTCATACTTTACAAGTGGTTCTTCTATTTTGATAATCGAGATATTTCCACCATTATCAAGCCAGTAGTGCCCATCTGTTTTTATCTCTAAATCTTCTAAAGCAAGAACTCTTCCATAATCGAGATTTTCTTTATCACCATGGTAGATATTTTTTGGAATATTAAGACTTTTTTTGATATCTAAAGGAATCTCTTCATTGTACAAAAATTGCCCCTCTCTCAATCTTTCTAGTGCACTTAAGCTTCCATACTTCGCGCCTAATTTATTCGCTATTATCTCTCCTAAAGAGCGTATATATGTCCCTTCTGATACCGTAGCTTCAAACGTTACAAAAGGGTGGCAATAATGCAAAAGTTTTATATCATAGATAGTAGAATCAACTGTATTTAATTCGACTTTCATTCCCTTGCGTGCTAAATCGTATGCACGTTCTCCATTGATACGCTTTGCACTAAATATGGGTGGCTTGTAGCTGAGTTCACCTTGCAAAGATTGTACAGCCTCTTCCACTTTTGTATACTCAAGTTCAGGCAAAAAAGCTACCTCTTCAATCATCTCAGTATCTAAAGTGTCACTTTTTGCTCCGAGCCAAAGGGTAGCACGATACGTTTTTGGGGTTTTATCTAAAAAGCGAAAGAGTTTTGTGTGGCTTCCAAATCCTATTACTAAAACTCCTTTAGCAAAAGGATCTAGCGTTCCAGTAAAGCCTGCTTTTTTTACTTTATATTTTCTCTTCAGTCTTGTGAGAAAAAAGTTAGATCCAATCCCACTTGGTTTATATGCAACAAATAAACGATTCATAGTTTTTCAACAAAGGATGCTAAAATCTCTCTTTTTGTACCAGCGAAATTGATATTAAGCTTGAATTCTCTTCCAGATTTACTCACACCTAATACTCTTCCTGTACCAAAGATTTTGTGACGTACTAAGTCACCTTTTTTAAATGCTGTATTTTTTTCAACTATCAAAGAACCTTCGCAAAGTCCTGATTCATTGAAAAAACGACTTTTTTGTAAATCTGTTCTACGCCCTTTATAAAATCTACTCCCAACATGTGAAAGTGTAAGCGTCTCTTTTGCTCTAGTAAAAGCCACATAACCGAGTCGTCTCTCCTCTTCAAGATCATTCCCCTCACCATTAAGAGGTAAAAAGCCCTCTTCCATTCCAATAAGAAAAATATGTGCAAACTCTAACCCTTTAGAAGCGTGAATACTCATCATATAGATAGAATCACCCTCCACTTGATCTTGTTCACTTTGAAGAGTTAACTCATTTAAAAACTCATCTAAACTTGCTTCTGGTTGGTTTTTTACAAAATCACGAAAGAGCCCATAAAATTCATCTATATTAAGAATTTTCTCATCCTGCTCGGCAGTTCCTGCGTAGATTGTTTTGAGTTTAAATGTATCTTCAAGCACATCGATATAATTGTACGTTGCTTCTTCTGCAGCGCTTGCCACCAATCTTAAATCAGATAAAAATTCCTTGAGTGTTGCACTATTTTTCTTTTTTACAAGCGTTTCTAACTCTTCCATCGTTGCAGTATCGATATACTCAAATATCGAACAACCTTTTTCATGTGCAGCAAGTTCTAATTTATCTATCGTTGCTTTTCCTAAACCTCGTTTGGGTTTATTTAAAATCCGTTTGAGTGAAAAATCGTCATGGTGATTGGTAGTAACTCGTAAATAACTAATGAGATCTTTAATCTCTGCTCTATCATAGAATCGAAGTCCTCCAACAAGTCTATAAGCTATCCCCGAACGATTGAGTCCCTCTTCAATAGAACGACTGAGTACGTTAACGCGGTATAAAACAGCAATATCTTGCGCTTTCACACCCGAATCAAGAAGTTTTTGAATATGAATTGCGATTTTTCTTGCTTCCTCATTTTCATCATTCGAGTTTAAGATAGTAACGCTTTCCCCCTCGCCTCTTGTTGCTTTAAGCGTTTTTCCTAGTCGTGAGCGGTTATGCTCAATAAGTGCATTCGCTACTTTTAAAATCGGTTCGCGTGAACGGTAGTTCTCTTCCAGTTTAAAAACAGATGCTCCTACGAAATCCTGATCGAACTCTATAATATTTCGTATATGTGCACCGCGCCATCCATAAATACTTTGGTCATCATCTCCAACTACACAAATATTTTTATGTGCACTACAAAGTTTTTGGATAAGTTTTAATTGCAATTCATTTGTATCTTGGTACTCATCTATCATAATATATTGGTATTTTTGTGAGGTTTTCATTGCTAAATCAGGATTATTTTCAAGAAGCCTATAGGTGAGCGCTATTAAATCATCAAAATCCACAAGATTGTTCTCTTGAAGATATTTCTCATACTCTTCATATACTTTCGCAATCTGTTGGTAGTGAAAAATTTCTGCCTGTTTATACGCATCATCGGGAGTCATAAAAGAATTTTTATAGCGTGATATCTCACTTGCGACTAAAGGGATTTGTAAATCTGGATTTATCCTCTTTATAATCTTTTTTTTATCATCTGTATCAATCACTACAAAATTATTTGCTCGATCTAAGAGATGAATATGAAACTTCAAAAAAAGTAGCCCAAACTTATGAAACGTACAAAGGAGTGGAGGATAAGCATTGCGTTCTATCATAGAAAGTGCTCTTTCTCGCATCTCTTTGGCAGCTTTATTAGTAAAGGTAAGAGTAAGAGTATTTGAAGGTGGAATTCCCATCTCTTCTATAAGATAGGCAAGTCTTGATACAATCGTAGTCGTTTTTCCACTTCCCGCACCTGCTAATATAAGCACAGGTCCCTCTGTTTGTCTTACTGCGTCTGCTTGAGACTTATTTAGTTTTGCAAATATTTTTTCCATAAATGAGCACTACTTCTTTCTCTAAAATTGATTTATTATATCCAAAAACAATTGAATTATTACAAATCTATTGCATTAATTATAATAATGAGTTATACTTTTCCATCAAAATTACTTATAGGAATTATAATGTTAAAAGATTTCGCAAAACTCCAAACATTTCTTATGGTTATCAAAGAAAAGAGTTTTTCTAACGCTTCTGCAAAGCTTGGAATCTCACAACCTGCTGTGACACAGCAGATAAAATATATAGAAGATTATCTCGATACAAAAATAGTTGAACGCAAAAAGAATGGTATTTTACTCACAAAAGAAGGTGAGGATCTCTATAGAATCGCTGTTAAACTTGAAAAAGCAATCTCAAGTGGCGAAAAAGAACTTATAAAGATTATCAATAAAGAATTTACTTTTATTATGGGAGCTTCTTATGCAATTGGGAACTATATACTTCCTAACTATCTAGGCCAAATCCAAAAAAGAATAAATAATGAAGTTTATATGCATGTTGGTCTCTCTTTAGAAATTATCGAAGAACTAGAAGATAAAAAAATCGATATAGCACTTATTGAATCCCCTGTTTTTAAAGATAATATTATTTACAGAGAATGGGTTGAGGATGAACTCGTAGTTTTTTCAAATCAACCTATTAAAAAACAGCTCACAGCAGATGACTTACTCGAGTTTGATTGGATTTGTCGTAATGAAAACTCTCATACACGTCGTTTAACTTCAGAGATTTTTGAAGAGATGGGCGTAAATTGTCAAAGTTTTAATGTTATTGGAGTTTTAACAAGTCCAACCTCCATAAAAGAGACTATTTTAAATGCAGATAAAACGGCACCAAGACCACTCGTATCTATTATGTCTCGCCATGTTGTTCAAGCAGATATAGCAAGCGGGAGACTCTTTGAAGCAAGACTTAAAAATTATAAAATTGAAAGAAATCTCTATATTGCATATTTAAAAGAGCGCAAGCATGATGCTTTTATAGATAATGTAGTCAACTACCTACTCTCTCTGTCAAAAGTATAGGAAAATTTTCCTCTACTTTTTGAAAAACTTTGAATTTTCTGGATTTGATAAAAAACTTTGCATTGAGTTTGCAACACCTTTGTTATCCACTGGCTCTTCTGAAAGAACAATCTCTTTTTGATACGTTGCAAGATTTATTAAAATCGGTGTCTCATCAAGAAGAACTTGCAAAATACTAAGGAGTGGAACACTCACCACACTTCCAAAATTATCTTCTCCAAAACCTGCTTCAAATACTAAAAACCCATCACTCATATGTGCAGTCTCATAGGTATATCCCGCAAGCAAAAAAAGTGTCAAGGAGCGAAACTCTACTGTCATATCTTCAGGAAGTGGAGGATTAAATGTTGCATCTGCAACCTTGCATAAAATCCCAAAATGCTCCTGCTTTTGAAATAAATAGATCAATGTATCTTCTATGTTTTTTTGCATCAATGAAGCAAACTCTTTATCTTTAATTATTTTTTCTAACACGTACTCTTCCTTTTTCTAATCGCGCAATTATATCAAAAATGAAAATGAAAACTATCTAAGGTATCAAAATCTATCATTGCATTCATAAGTGCTACATATTTGACATGTGATAGATCTTCCACTTTCATATCTATCTCTTTTATTTTCTTTTGCTCAAGAAATCTCTGACGTGCTGTCCCTTTTAAGAGAGGGGTTTTAGGGGTAAGCCAAGCACCATCTATATAAAAAGCGATATTTGCAATGGAGGTGTCACAAACTAAACCATTTTTTACAATTAGTATCTCATCACAATCGCCTTTTTTTGCAAAAAGGGTATCTATATCTGTACGATCTACATATTTAAAACTATATTCTATCGCGTTGTCAGTGATAATTTTAAAGCTTTTTATCGCACGTTTTGCATAAGGGATATAAAGTATCTCTATCAAATCTAAAGCTTTTGGATCATACACTATACGGCATCGAAAAAGCCCAATTTTTGGAGGTTTTATAAGATTAACAAGGAGAGGTGCTTGATAGACTAAGAAAAAATGCAGCACCTCTTCAAAGCGCTGTTGATGGTATGGCATGTTATAAACCACACCATCTTCTATTTTAATAGTTTCTAAAAATTTATTCTTCACTAAAAAGAGACGTTGAGAGGTATCTCTCACCTGTATCACATAAGATAGTCACGATTGTTTTACCCTGAAACTCAGCTCTCTTTGCTACTTGCATTGCAGCATATACGTTTGCTCCAGCTGAGATTCCAACTAAGAGACCCTCTTTTTTTGCCAACATTTTAGCTGTTGCAATCGCATCTTCATTACTCACACAAATCACTTCATTATAGAGAGTAGTATCTAATATCTTTGGTATAAATCCAGCTCCTATACCTTGAATCATATGTGCCCCTGCTATCCCTTTTGTGAGCACTGGTGAAGATTCTGGTTCTACTGCAAAAATAGCTATATTAGTTATCTCTTGCTTTAAAACTTTCGATACACCGGTAAGTGTTCCACCTGTTCCTACAGCTGCTACGAAGGCATCTAGTTGGTTATACGTATCTCGTAAAATCTCTTTTGCAGTTGTGAGCATATGTATCTCTGGGTTAGATGGGTTTTCGAATTGCTGAAGCACAATGCTGTTTTCTATCTTGGCATGTAACATATTAGCTTCTTCTATCGCTCCATTCATCCCTTTTGCAGCAGGAGTTAAAACAAGCTTTGCACCTAGCGCTTTTAAAAGATTACGTCTTTCTATACTCATAGACTCAGGCATAGTAAGTATAAGTTCAAGCCCTAATGCCGCACAATTTGCTGCAAGAGCTATACCAGTATTTCCACTTGTAGGCTCGATAATAGTTGTACCTTCTTTAATTTTTCCTGCTTCTTGTGCGCGCTTAATCATGTTAAACCCTATACGGTCTTTGACTGAGCTTGTTGGGTTCATAAATTCACATTTGCCTATGATAGTCGCACCTGTTAACTTGGATGGAGTATTTAGTCTTACTAAAGGTGTATTTCCTATAAGCTCCGTTATGTTTTGCGCTATTTTCATCTTTATTTCCTAGTTGTTTTTGAATCTATTATACTCAATCTCTTTAAAAAGTGTTTCTACACAATTTTCTATCATTGTATACACTTCAATAAAACCCTCAAATCCATTAAAAAAATATGGATCAGGCACATCCTTTGCATCCGCACCATAATTGCCTAGTTTAATAATATTTTGCGCACCCATACGTTTAAGATTTTCTATATTGCTACTATCAAGTCCCACGATAATATCAAATCTTGTAAAATCTTCTCTATTCACTTGCCTTGCACGTTGATACGATATATCAATTCCATGCATGTTCGCCACTTTTATAGAGTTTTGGCATGGTGTTTCCCCCGCATGCCGTCCACTTGTTCCTGCAGAATCTATCTTGATATCTAGCCCTTTTTTTCTTGCTAAATCTTTTGCAATCCCCTCAGCAAGTGGGGAGCGACATATATTTCCTAAACATACAAAAAGTATTGATTGCACTATATCATCCTTGATATTATTTTATTGCGTCCTTCATCTTTTGCACAATAGAGATACTCATCAGCTCTTTGAAAAATATCATCCATCGTTGTTAAATCAAAATCTCTAAGTGTAACTAGCCCAAAAGAGGCTGTAAGGATCCCTTCATTGCCATTTTTTTCATGTTTAATCTCCAGTGCCATTATATTTTTTCTAATTTTTTGTGCAAAAAGATAGGCATCATGTTCACTTGAGCTTTTATAAACTATAGCAAACTCTTCCCCTCCTAATCTAAAGCAATAATCATCTCCGCGTTTGAGAGAATCATTGAGAACTGTTGCAACACTTATCAAAGCATTATCTCCTGCTTGATGTCCATAGGTGTCATTAAAAAGTTTAAAATTATCAATATCTAAAAGTAAAAAGCTGAGATATCCACCATCTCGTTTTGTGCTTTGTATCATCCTTGGAAATATATCATTAAAATGTCTACGGTTATAAATTTGCGTCATACTGTCGGTAATAAGTAATTCTTCATTACGCTTTTTCTCGGTAATATCTTGCATAATTACCTCATAACCAATGAGTACCTCTTTTTTATACTTTGGTTGCATCACAACATAGACCCAAAAATTTTCTCCATTTTCTTTTAAAAATTGCATTTCACCTTGAAAATTTTGTTTATTTCTCAAGGCATCATCTATCTTTTCATATACAATGTTTGGCATGTCAGGATGCCCTATGAGTCGCATCTTTTTACCCATTAACAAAGATTTTTCATATCCACTTATATTCATAAATGCTTCACTTACATTTGTAAAATTACAATGTAAATCTAAAGTAGCTGCAATAACATTTTCATCTATCATTTTTTTATATTGTTGCATACTTTTATGCTCTTTTTCCAATATCCTTATATTACGATTGAAGACAAAAGTTATAACAATAAGCAAAGTGATAATAGTTCCAAAAAGTATACTTCCAAGCAAAAAAAGATTACTACTAGCTAGCTCTTTCTCTTTTGTAAAATCAATAAAAAAGAGAAGTTTACCAGCCTCTTTGAAATGTAAATCCTCCACACTGAGCGTGTACAAACCCATAAAGTTTTTCTGTTTTGTTGTAAATGTAATAAAAGATTCAAAATCATAATTTTTTAGAATTTTATTAAAAAGATTTTTGTTTTCTAAGGTATTATATTTCTGGTAATATCCATCAAGCTTGGTTGGATTCGTTGGTTGAATCGTCTCTTTTATATATAAAGCACTTTGAATTTTATAGAGATCAAGAAGTTCTTCTAGAAAAAACTCTGGGCTAAATCCTAATTCTAAAGCCCCTATCATCTCTTGCTTATGAAAAATAGGATAGATGATTCTATAAGCAAGAAGATTTGCATCCTCTTCAAATCCATACATAGGCTCTTTTTTTTGTAGCATTTCACGCACTATAGAACGGTAGCTATTTGTATCGTACAAACTTTCTTGCTTCGATTCCATCTTTAAAAACAATTGTGCATCAAGATGGTAAAAACGCATCAATAAAAGATGCTCATTTTCCTCTTTGAGTACCTTCCATCTTCCTTCGACAAGTTCATAAAGTTTTTCTTTTTCTTTTGATAATAGGGCTTCCTGGACCCCTTTTGAATGAATGTTTGCTAAGATTCTCGTAGAGTAAAATTTATTATACTTTTTTAAAACTTTCTCATAAGCATAGTGGATATTTTCTATACTATTTTCATACACGAATGTTAACTTTTTTTGCTCT
Organism: Sulfurimonadaceae bacterium; assembly: GCA_034005815.1. Taxonomy (GTDB): domain Bacteria; phylum Campylobacterota; class Campylobacteria; order Campylobacterales; family Sulfurimonadaceae; genus Sulfurimonas. The sequence goes on from JAVETY010000006.1 coordinate 18,439, forward strand.
TGTTTATAGAAAAAAAACATAAGAAGCGAAGCTGCGATAAAAAGAAGTAGTATTACAAATAATAACGTTTTATTTTTTACACTCAATGTAATAACGCCTCTTTTTGAAATAGAAATTTAATAATATTTTTTAGTTAAATATAATATACAAATTATAACAAAAAAAGTAAAAAACAAACTTTATATCAATGAAATAAGATAAAACCATCCCACAACTACAGGTGGTCCTATAAAAGCAGCTATGATGCCTATCTTTAAAAAGTCTTTTGTTGTTACTTTTTTGCTTGACAAAACTATCGCGTTTGGTGGAGTCGATACTGGCAAGCTCATACCAAAAGATGCACTCAGTGCTACTGCAATCACAGCAAAAGTACTTCCTCCATCTGTTGCTATCGTAGTCGAAACAGCTAAGACAATTGGAAGAATGATGTTTGCAGCTGCTGTATGACTCATAAAGTTTGCAATAATAACAACTACAAAAGAAAACACAAGAATGAGTAAGAAAAGTTCCATATTTTCAACATTTACAAGTGTTGCAAACCAGATATCAAGACCTGTTTTTGAAACGGCTTGTCCAAGGCTCAGTCCTCCTATAATAAGGATAATAACGTCCCACCTGATATTACACATATCATCCGCGTCAAGTATACCAAAAAGAGTAAATCCTATGATAGGTATGAAGGAGATAACAGTCGTTGGAATATTATGAAGCGGACCTGTCATCCACATCAAAACCGTAATAGAGAAAATCAAGATTGTTACATTTTTCTTCCAACTTGGAATTACTGGGATTTTGGAAAACTTTCTTGTAGAATCATCAAAGTGCTCTACCTCTTTAATACTTGTTAAATCGATAAAAGGCTCATTGGATGGATAGAGTTTTAAAATAACATATCGAAGGATAATTACTACAGTAAGCGCAGGAACAAAAGCGTATCCCATCCATCCTATAAATGATGGCGCACTCTCCCTTAAAACACCAACAGCAATAGCATTTGGAGGTGTACCAATGATAGTTACCATACCACCTAGGTTTGCACCTATAACAACTGAAAGAAGCATCGCTTTGCTAAAAGGATTCGATGGTTTGATATGTAGTAATAGTGGAGTAAGAACAGTCATCATCATCGCAGCAGTTGCAGTATTTGAGACAAACATAGAGAGTGTAAAAGTGATTACGACAAGACCAGTAACTATATTTTCAGGTCTGCCACCTACAAAAAATAAAACTCTCTTTGCTAGCCACAAATCGAGTTTTGTCTTTGAAGCAGCGCTCGCCATAATAAATCCCGCTAAAAAGAGAAATATCAAAGGAGATGACCAAGGTCTTAAGTACTCTTCCCACTCTTTTGAGCCACTCGAAAAATCAAAATCACTAAAGCCTAAAAGTATTATTTCCAAAGCAATAACAAGAAGCGAAACAGCAAAAGCAGGAATCGCCTCACTCACCCAAAGCCCAGCAGCAAAAAGTAAAATAAAAAGTGTAGTAACACCAGCAGGTGAGAGTGAATAAGTTGGAATATATGCAATACAAAGCGCAATGGCAAGAGAAAGAAAAAACATAATAAAAGAATTTTGTAATGAAATATTATGAAATTCGTCAAAAAATCTTCTTAAGTACCTACGTGTATCTAACATGCTAAAAACCTCTGAAGTATGAAATATTTTGTGTGATAATTGTATTTTGATTGTTTAATATAAAGAAAGATAAAGAAGATGGTGCGCACGGGGAGATTTGAACTCCCACACCGCTAGGGCACTACCACCTCAAGGTAGCGTGTCTACCGTTCCACCACGTGCGCATATTTGTTTGTCTAACCCAAGAGAGTTAGACAAGAGGTGTATTTAGTTTAATCTTTTGAGATTAACCTAAATATGGGTTAGCGTAAAGTGCGATTAACGCAATTACTAGTGCATAAATAACTTGTGCTTCGATCATCGCAAGAGCGATAAACATTGTAGTCATAAGTTTTGCACCTAAACCTGGGTTACGTGCTGTTCCAGCGATTGTAGCAGCTGCAGTATGACCCATACCGATTGCTCCACCAAGTGCAGCAAGACCAAGTCCAAGACCAGCAGCGATCATTGAGTATGCTTTTAATGTTTCGTTTACAACTGCTTCTTCAGCACCAAACGCAGCAGCAGTTAATGCTACTAATACAAAAAGTATTTTTTTCATAATGTTTCTCCATATTTAATTCCAAATGAGTTCGGCTAACGTAACTATATCTCTATAGCAACCTAAACATAAATGCCTAGATTTCCCTACTAAAATTTGACTGACGGAAGTTTATACAAAAACTTCTAAATTGTACTTTAAACGAGCTCTAACTTTAGAATCTTTTTATGACATGTCATACTTATGCGCGTCCTAAAGAGATTTTATTCCCTTTAAACTCCAAGATTTCAACTTTTAATTTGTCACCCTCTTTAAATACATCTGAAACTTTCTCAACACGTGCATCTGATATTTTTGAGATATGCATCAGTCCATCCGTACCATCTGGAAGCTCTATAAATGCTCCAAAATCTACAATTTTCTTTACAGTTCCCTCATACTTACCACCCACTTCATAGTGTATCTTAGGCGCTTTTGGAGTGTTTACTATACCTTCGATATGACCTCTTGCATCCGCAACACCTTGTTTGCTTTTACCAGTCACTTTAACCTTGCCATCTTTTTTATCTATATCGATAGCAACTTCAAACTTCTCAATAATCTCACGGATAGTTTTTCCAGCTTGACCTATGATTTCACCGATAAAACTAGGGTCTATATGGAAAAAATCAGAACTTGGAAGGATGCCGTCGTTGAGTTCTATCTTCTCTTCAGCACTTAACATAATATCAATAATATGTGAGCGTCCCTCTTTGGCTTGGTAGAGCGCTTGTTTTAATAACTCTAGACTAATTCCACCAAGCTTAATATCCATCTGCATTGCAGTGATACCCTCTTTTGAACCTGTTACTTTAAAGTCCATATCACCATCATGGTCTTCAAGTCCCATAATGTCAGAAAGTATGGCATGTTTGCCATTTTCACTTACCAGCCCCATAGCGATTCCGGCAATGATGTCCGATGTTTCTATATCAGCTGCACGAAGAGCCATATATCCACCACATACTGTAGCCATCGAAGAAGAACCGTTTGATTCAAGTATCTCAGATACTAAACGAATCGTTCTACCATCTAAATCCATAATAGGTTCTAGTGCACGTTTAGCAAGATTACCATGTCCTAGTTCACGACGTTTTACACCCATGATAGGAGACGCTTCCCCTACACTAAATCCTGGAAAATTATAATGCACCATAAAGTTTTCATTTTGCGTGCCCTCATCTGTAAGACCTTCATACATTTGCCCATCTTTAGCACCACCCATAGTTAGTACAACTAAAGCTTGTGTTTGTCCTCTTGTAAACAGACATGAAGCGTGTGCACTTGGAAGTACGTTGGTACTGATAGAGATAGGACGCACTTCGTTTAATGCTCTTCCATCAGCACGGATATTGTCATTTATAATTTGTGCACGCATCACTTCACGTTTGACTTGTTCTATCGCTTTTTTGAGTTCTAATTCATCAGTAAATTCTGATTTTTGTTCTATTAATTTTTTGCGTAATGTACGAAGTGCTTGTGAGCGTTCTGACTTTGCCATTTGATTAATCGCTGCTTTTATATCTTGCATATGATTTTCTCTTACATATGAAAGCATAGTTGCATCGATGTTATCTTGTCTGTAGCTGAGGGAAAGTGTCTCTTTTTTAAATGGAGAGAACATTTGTTCATAATTTTTATTAGCACTAAAAAGTACTTCTTGTGCCTGTGCTAAAACCTCTATAAGAACCTCTTCACTTAGAGCATTTGAGACATGCTTACTAAATCCTCCAGAAGCAATAGCAGGATCCATCATAGGATCTAGCATATAGGTAGGCTCCATAATACTCGAACCCATACTTCGCATCTCAATCATCAAAAGGTCCTCTTTTGTTCCTGAGAGATAAAGATCTAGTGTCGAATTATTGAGTTCTGCACGTGTCGGATTTAAAACTAATACGCCATCTACTTTTGCAGCTCTAATTGCACTTACTGATGTGTTAATATCTATATCAGATATGTATAAAGCTGCAGAAGCCGCATTAAGTGCTAAAATCTGTAAATCTGCATCTTTATCAGCACTAAAAACCATAATAGTAATTTGTGTTGGATAGCCAAAACCTTTTGGAAATAAAGGACGTAAAGAACGGTCTACAATTCTTGAAGTTAGTGTTTCAAAATCACTTGGTTTTGTTTCACGTTTAAAAAAGCCACCAGGAATTTTTCCAGCTGCGTAACTTTTTTCTATATATTGCACTGTAAGTGGAAGAAAATCTTCTTTTACAATCTCTGTTTCATCCACAACTACGGTTGCAAGGATAACTGTGTTACCTGACTTTATCCATGCTGCACCATTTGCTTGTTTTGCTACTTCGTTAAACGAATATGCTTCTGTTCTGTTTTTTAATTCTATCTCTACATCATACTTCATTGCGTTTATTCTCCAAATATTTTTCAATTTTTTCTTCACTTAAGGTACCTAATTCTTCATAGTAAAGAGGTGTTTCTATATAATCCTCTAAAGCATAAAGAAAATAGACATCATCACAAAAAGGCTCCAAAAGATCCACAACGTCAGTTGGCAATATAGGTACTGCCACATAAACCGCTTTTGGTTTTTGTGCCAAAATGGTTTTGAGTGCTGTAAGAAATCTCGAACCCGTCTCACTCGCTTCATCAACTAAAAGGACAAATTCCCCTTTTACATTTACAAATCTACGCCCTTTTCTATACTTATATATGGAGCCGAGGATCTTCTCTTCATGTTTTCTATGCGCTTCGCCATAGATATAGTCATAATTTATCTCAAACGCATCGACTAGTTTTTCATGGATAACTATCTCTTCACTCTCACTCACACGAGCGATTTCACATTCATCATTATTGGGTGCATAAATAGCCTCAGTAAATAAAAAATCTATCTCATTTGTATATTTACCTTTAAGGTGCCAAGCTATCTCTAGCCCCCCTTTTGAAACAGCGATAATCTTCCAATTCTCTTCTTTGAGTCTTTGCATAGGAATTACATCTTTAAGCTTCAGTGCTGCTTGTTCTCTATTTTTGAGTATGTTTTTATACTGCATAAAATTAGTTCTCCTTAAGCTTTTCAGGAAGGCGCATGGCAAAATCAGAATTTCCACCATTATTTACCATAAGTGGTTTTAACACTATGGTTATATACATATATCTATCATAGATTGAGGATTGTTGTCCTGCACGAAGTACTGGACGCACATTTTCTAAATATCGAAGTCCAAAATCCCAACATCTTTTTTTATACATAAAACCTATCTCTGAGCTTTTTTTCTTTCTGTTCTCATAATCGTAGTTTATGCTTGCATTGTACGAATAATGTTCGTTGTAAGTATAACGTGCGCTTGTTGTTATGTAGCTTGTATAGGGTGTATATGTAGACGTTTTTTCCTTAAAGCTATCTCTATAGAGATGGGAAAAAGAAAAATTCCATTGCGAAGTATTATAGTTAATCTGATTTATAATTTTCGAAAAAGCCTTTTCATCATAGTTATAAAAAAGATTATTATAGTAGCTAATAGTATCTGTCAAAGCTATTTCAAGCTCATTTTCAAGCTCTCCTAGTTTTTTATCATTTTTCTTATACTCTATATTTTGTGCTAATTTATGATAAATCAATTGCTTTGCTTGGTTATTAAAAAAATATTGTGAAAAATCAAGCTTTAGCACCTCTTCCACTGGAGAAATTGCGTAAAATTCACATTGTTTTGCATTTTGGTTCTCTTTTAAAGCACAAAATTCATAAACATCCTCATAGTAGCCATCTCTTTTTTCATTTCCTTTAACGATCAGCGTAGTTCCAAAACCAATAACATGTGTAAAATCATCAAACCCTTTTGTGAGTTGTGTATTGGCTTGAAATAGATGCTGATTTCTTGCATAAAAACCATTTTCATACCCACCTGATTGTATCTCTTCTGTTCCTGAAAAATTTGAATGTTGTCCATAGAGTTGCATCTTATACCCAACTTGGAGATATTCCTCAAACAAAGATGTTTGAAGTGTTATAGGAATATCGATATCAGTTTGAATAACTTTTTTATTAATTTCTCTATGGATATTGTTACTCTGAATATTTATATTATATAAAAGATGATCTTCAAAAAATCCATCCATATACCTATGATAATGAAGGGTAGGAAGCTGTTGTAAGGTATTTTCATTGCTTTCGAGTGTTAAATCTTTGTAATATTTAAAATAAGTTCCCACATAATTTTTATTTGTATTATAAAAAGCATTGATCCTTGAGAGCACTTGTGTTGCAGTTACAGTTTTCGTTGTGTCATTTGAGGAAAGGTTAATATAATCAACATCATTCATATTATTTATATCTATATAGAGCCCTGTTTGTGCTGTTGAATCGTGATTAAACCAACTCTGTATAATATCTTTGTTTTCATATTCAAAGTTAAAACCATAATGTTTTTTATTGATAAGTTTTTGCTCTTTTGCATAAGCGGGTTTTTCTTGAAAATACCCACCTTTTAAGCTTCCCCTAGAGAGATAACTATCAACAAATCTAAATTCGCCATAAAGCCCTTTACCTCGCGTAGTTCTAATTTGAGGTCGTAGTTCTAAATCCCACCAGTTTTGTTCCGCTATATAGATTGGTTGCTCGTAATAAAATCCCTCAGCACTACCAATACCAAAAGTTGGTATCAGCAAACCAGTTCTTCGTGTTGTATCGAGTGGATAGCCAAAATAAGGGGTGTATATAACTGGAATATCATATATATATAAACGTGCATTATAAAGATGGAGCCATTTTGATTCTGTATTATATTCTGAAGTAGAGAACTCTATCTTCCAAAGGGGATCATTTGGATTACACCCACTTGTAATACCTGAAGAGACTTTTATATCGTCCTCTAGCATATCCCCTTTATCACCACTTATCCATACAAGTGATTGATTTTCATGCATATAAAAAGGTTCGAATGAGCGCTCTTTTTTAGCGATATTGAGTTTTGCGTACGTACCTAAGAGTTTATACTCACCTTTGTTATTTGCACGCACATCATCAAAGAGTTCTAAATCACCATTTTCTTTATTATAGATAGCTTTTTTTGCACTTAAATATGAATCCCCATAAACCACAATCACCTCGCCATGTGCACGCACAATGTTTGCTTCCGACGTGATTGTGGTTGCATATACCTCTACTTTTTCTTCTGCAAATAAACAAAGTACAGAAAAAAGATACAGATATAAAAATTTATGCATCTACAACCAAAGTTTGCGCTGTTTTATCATGCCATGCTTGACGTGTAGGGTCGAGTAGTCCCCATAAAAAGCCTAAATACATAACCATCTCACTGATAACTCTAAATATTGCACGATTGAGAGCACTAATCACATTTGGTTTTTGAAGAGTGCGCACCTCTATCACTCGTATCTTCATAGCAATTTTGCCGAGTGATGCCCCATATTGCATAACAAAAAAGGCTTGATAGATAATTTTAAGCGCCATATATTCAAGTACAAACATATTTGTCACTTCTAAAAGCTCCTCGATATTTGCAGCACTCTGGAATGAATCCCACAAAGCTATCATAAGAACAAAAGAGAGAAGCATCTCATCTATAAAAAATGCAAAAGCTCTCTTACTATTTTTAGCAAGTTGTAGATTCTCCCGTTGGAGTCTCTCTTCTATCTCTTCATTCATATTTTAAAGTGCCTGATACGCAATATCTGTGCGGAGTTTTTTTCCTGCAAAGTGTACCTGTCCACAACGCATATATGCTCTATCTCTCGCTTGTTTTATCGTATCACCTACACCAACACATACAAGAACGCGTCCACCATCAGCGTAGAGTTTACCATCTTGCATACTCACACCTGCATAAGCTATATGCGTATATGTAGCAATCTCTTCGTGGTGCACTTCGTCTTCTATTATTTCTGCAGGTTTTGAGTTTCCATATGGATAGTTCTCACTTGCCATAACCACGCCTACTGCATATTGTTTAGAAAACTCTACTTTTATCTCTTTTAAGCGATTTGTTGCAGCTTTATAAAACATGTCACTTGGATTTGAGATCATAAGCGGCATCAAAATTTCACACTCTGGATCTCCAAAACGTACATTAAATTCTAAAGTGATTGGCTCGCCATTTACAACCATAATCCCGATAAATAAAACACCCTCAAATGGAGCATTCTCTTTTTTCATCCCATCAAGTGTTGGACGAATGACACGCTCTTTTACTTTTTCATAAAGTGTATCATCCACTAAAGGTGTTGGTGCATATGCTCCCATCCCACCTGTGTTTGGACCTTGGTCATTATCAAGTAATCGTTTATGGTCTTGTGCTGCTGGAAGAAGTATAAAATCATCTCCATCACATACAGCAAACATAGAGAGCTCGTATCCATCAAGAAACTCTTCTACAATTACTTTTTTACCCGCATCTCCAAAGCTTTTTCCACTTAACATCTCACTAATAGCTACTTTTGCTTCATCGTGCGTTTGTGCGATTATCACGCCCTTACCACCACAAAGCCCATCTGCTTTTACGACAATTGGAGTTTTAAGAGTATCTGTAAATTTAAATGCCACCTCTATAGAATCTGTTTCTACATAGCGCGCAGTTGGGATATTGTACTTTGCTAAAAAGTTTTTCATATAAACTTTTGAGCCTTCTAGCTGTGCTGCATCTTTTGTTGGCCCAAAGATAGCTAAATCGTGGGATTTGAATATATCTACCACACCTTCAACCAAAGGAGCTTCAGGTCCTACTATAGTAAGTTCTATACTATTTTCTTTTGCCCAAAGTGCAAGCTCGTTAAAATCTTTAATATTGAGATTTGTTCCTAGCTGGTGCGTTGCTCCATTTCCTGGCATAAAAAATATTTCATGTGCTTGTGCTTCGTTTTTTATCGCTCTGGCAATAGCAAACTCTCGTCCACCATTTCCTAAAATCAAAATTTTCATAGTATCAATCTCCATTTTTTATTAGAGCAATGCATCAAAATGCACTACACTCATAAAAAGTAATCCAAGTAGCCGTCAAACATTTAGCCTTGGTTCTCAAAGCTTAAATAGTTGCGAAGAGAAAAGTCTCTAACGGCGACAATTTCTCGGCATAATAAAACGCCTCAAGCGAAACCACCACACACGAAATTTTTACTAGTTCACAAAGTTGAAATGTAGAACCCTCATAATATGTAATGACACGAACTACCCAGATTATTGATGAAATTATACATAATGGTTACTTGATTTTTCTTTTTTTTGAGTAAATTTGCTTTTACAAAAAGAGTTAATTATGACATGCCATAAAGATGACATGTCATAGAGATAGTTTAGTTATTCCCACTCAATCGTTGCAGGTGGCTTGGAAGATATATCATACACAACACGGTTAATGCCATCTACTTCATTGATAATACGACGAGAAATTCTCTCGAGTAAATCGTGTGGAAGATGTGCAAATGTAGCTGTCATACCATCGACTGCTTCTACAACACGAACACATATTGTATTATCATAGGTACGGTTATCACCCATTACACCTACTGATTTTACATTGAGTAACACTGCAAATGCTTGCCATGTTTTAGCATAGTATCCACTCGCTTTTAACTCATCCAAGAGGATGACATCTGCTTCACGTAAAATCTCTAAATCAGGTTTATTTACATCTCCCATGATACGGATAGCAAGCCCTGGCCCAGGGAATGGATGGCGATTAATCATAGAAGCAGGAAGACCTAACTCTAAACCAATTTTACGAACCTCATCTTTAAACAGTTCACGTAAAGGCTCAATAAGTTGAAAATCCATCCAATCAGGAAGTCCACCAACGTTATGGTGCGATTTGATAACTTCTGATGGTCCATTGACCGAAATAGATTCTATAACGTCAGGATACAAAGTTCCTTGTGCTAAGAATTTAATCCCATCATGTTTTTTTGCTTCTGCTTCAAAAACTTCAATAAAAGTGTGTCCAATAATCTTACGTTTTTGCTCTGGGTCACTAATGCCCGCAAGACGACCTAAAAAGAGTTCACGTGCATCTGCTACTACTAAAGGTGCTTTGAGGTTGACTTTAAAAATATCTTCTACTTGTTGGCGTTCCCCTTTTCGAAGGAGTCCATTATCCACAAATACTGGGATAAGTTGATCCCCAATTGCTTCATAAAGCATAGCAGCCACAACAGAACTATCGACTCCACCACTTAGTCCACAAAGAACCTTTCCATCACCAACAAGATCTCTTATCTTTTGAATCTGCTCTTTTAAAAAGTGTTCCATTTTCCACTTCTCTGTAACTCCACAAATATTTTTTGCAAAGTTGCGAAGCATTAAATAACCCTCTTCAGAGTGTTGTACCTCTGGGTGATATTGCATCGCATAGATACGTTTTTCTTCATTTGCAATCGCTGCATAGGGAGAGTTCGCAGATGTTGCTATTGAAGTAAATCCTTCTGGAAGTACATCTACTTTATCGCTATGACTCATCCATACAGTGCGATCATCTTCACAATCTTTAAAAAGTGCAGAAGCCCCTGTTTCGATATTTAAGATTTTAAGTTCTGCTTTGCCATACTCGTGGTGTGCGGCACGAATAACACTTCCACCAAAGTCAGCTGCAATTCTTTGCATGCCATAGCAGATACCCAGAACTGGAATCCCCATAGTATATATTTCTTGATCTACTACATATGCATTTTCGTTATATACAGAAGAGGGTCCACCACTTAAAATAATCCCCATAGGATTTTTTTCTTTAATATCTACA
>JAVETY010000007.1:0-29112 GCA_034005815.1 Sulfurimonadaceae bacterium
AGGGCTAGATATTATTTTGAAGCTTTTTCTCTGTAGATATCTGCACGTGGGAAAGTAAAAATAGCATCTCTAAAGACAACAATTTTTTCTTCATTATCAAGTGCATATGCACGGATTTTGATAGGGATAACTGTATCTTTTCTCTCGTTATCAACAATCATCTCATTTGTTTGAAGTACAACAATCTCTTTTTGTTTTCTTCCTGGAATTACTGTAAATGGTTTTGCTGGTCTCTCGATAGTAATTTTACCTTCCATCCCCTCTGGAGTAATGATTTCAAAGTAATACTGATGTTTTTCATTTTCAGTATTTTGCAATAAGAACTCATATGCATTTCTAACAATCACTTCACCCTCATATGTTTTTTCTATACTATAAAGACGTGTTTCTTTATTGATATTTAAAAGCATATGCTCTTTTGTGCTTCCCATCATCGCTAAAATTACAGCGAGAAGAGCTAAGATACCCATATATGCTATTATTTTTGGACGGAAATATCTTGTTTTTCCTTTTTGATCGATTATCTCATAATCACTTGACCATGTGATAAGTGACTCTTTTCCAAGTTTTCCCATAACAGTAGTACAAGCGTCCACACATTCTAGACAGTTGATACACTCGAGTTGGAGACCTTTACGGATATCGATATGTGTAGGACATACTGTTACACAACTCTCACATGCCGTACATTCAGCGTGTGGCTCTGCTGTTTGAATATCTTTTTGTTTTGTAAACTGTTTCTCTTTATTTTCATCATAAATATGACCACCACGGTGTGGATTATAAAGTGCCATAACAGTGTGCTCATCATATAAAACCGATTGAATTCTTGAATATGGGCATACGTAAACACAAAAATTTTCTTTTAATATTACTACATCATAAACTAAAAATGCTGCAATACCAACGATAAAACCTATAAGTGTAAGGTGATCCATTGGGTTTGCAAGATAGCTTATAAAATCTTCAGGCGGTACAAAAAACCACATAAAATCTGCTGCCGCAATAAGAGCTAAAACAGTCCACAGTAAAATTGCTACAACTTTTTTTAGCTTATTTTCAGGCTTACTCATATCAGGTTCTTGTTGTTTGTTTTTGATACGTTTGCGAAGTCCTAATATTTTTGTTTCAATTAAATCACGGTAGATAACACGAAATACTGTTTGAGGACAAACCCATCCACAAAACACACGTCCACCCATAACTGTCATACCAAAAATACCTATAAACATAAGCATTAGCAAAAACGGCATCAAATAAAGCTCTTGCATATCAAATTGAACAAATGCAAGATGCAATTTCATCTTATCAAAACTAAGTAGGAAAAAGTGATTTCCCTCTACTGTAATCCACGGTAATACTAATGCAATAACTGTTACAAGAGCATAAAGATAATATCTTTTTATTCTCCACGGTGTCGGTATTGCAATACTGTTGTTTTTTTGACTCATAACTACATTCTCCTTATTCATTTGGGCAGAGTATTTTACTAATAACCTGCTCCTCCGCATTATCTGGTGTTTGCATAAGCAAAGAACCAAATGCCACCTCTTTTAATTCACGCGACTCTATATAATCTTTTAAAGAGCTTCTGCTCACTCCCAAAAGACGCGCCATTTCACTCACACTTTTTTCCTCTTGGATAAAAGTTACAATTTGATTTATATATTGATCAAACTTTGAGCTTGAGCGACTTCCTTTAGGACGACCTATCATTCTTTTAGATTCGTTTTGTAGTTTTTGACGTAAACCATCGATCAAACCAAGCACTAACATAATACTGCTTTGTTGCGAAATAATCACAGACTGTTTCACAATATGCAAATTATAATCATTTTTTAGCAGACATGTAAACATCTGTATCAAATCTTCCATATTTGTGCTTAAAACCCACACATCATACACCAAAAGAATACTCTTAGGTTTACTCTGAAAGTAACCTGTTACATCCGTGCGCTCAAGAAGTCGTTTATTCTGTGAAGTATGATCTATATACTCATCATCAATAACAATCTGATGTGCAACAGCATACGAATTTATCAACTGAAGTTGCTCATGTGCTGCTTCAAAAAGTTTATCTTGACGGATATATGCAATAGTCATTTAGCGATTAAACCTCTCATTTATCTTAATTTCATCGTCATTATACTATTACTTGACGATGAAAGTCAATAGTTTTACTATTTTTTTCGTCATTTTTATTTTATTCTTAGATATTATGAAACTTAAACATGCTCACAACTTTGTTTATGTAAACCTCTTTTTTATTATGACTTTGCTAAAATACCCCCTATTTTCTTGCAAAGATTACCTATTATGAATACAAAAAACTATATTTTAGAAACAATCAAAAAACGTCCTATCATTATCGATGGTGCGATGGGAACACAGCTCCAACAACATGATGATAAAATCCCACAAGAAGCTTGGGAAGGTAATGAAGGTTGTAATGAACTTTTAAACGTGACATGCCAAGATGTTTTACGTACAATCTTCCATGGCTATCTTACCGCTGGCGCAGACCTCATCACTACAAATACCTTTGGTTCTTTTAGCTGGGTTTTGGATGAGTATGGTATCGGTCATCGTGCTTATGAGCTTACCAAAGCGGGAGCGATGCTTGTAAAAGAGGAGTGTGCAAAGTTCTCCACTCCAGAACATCCTCGCTTTTGTTTAGGCTCGATTGGTCCTGGAACCAAGCTACCATCACTGGCTCATATCCACTACGATACGATGTTTGAGGGTTATACGGAGATGTGTTTGGCACTTATCGATGGTGGCGTAGATATATTTCTACTCGAAACATGCCAAGACCCATTACAGATTAAAGCAGCACTTCACGCATGCCAAGAAGCGAACCGCCAAAGAGGTGTAGAGATTCCTATTATGGTTTCTGTAACGATTGAGCTTAGTGGAACCATGCTTATCGGAACAGATGCTGCAACTATCGTAACTATCCTCGAACCATTTGATATTCTCTCACTTGGTTTTAACTGTGGAACAGGACCTGAACAGGTTTTAAAACATGTCAAGACTTTGAGTGAACTTTGGCATAAACCTATTAGTATTCACGCAAACGCAGGGCTTCCTCAAAACCGTGGCGGATATACATACTATCCAATGGGACCAGATGAGTTTACAGATAAACAAGAGGAATTTTTAAAATACGATGGTGTAAGTTTCTTAGGTGGATGCTGTGGTACAACGCCACAACATATCAGAACACTTGTCAATCGTACACAAAACATCATTCCCAAAGCACCATCTGGTGCAACTGTCAACTCTCTTGCTTCACTCTTTGGTACTGTGCCACTTATGCAAGAACCAGCACCTTTGCTTGTTGGAGAGCGTAGTAATGCAACTGGCTCAAAAGCCTTTCGTGAGCTTCTTTTGGCAGAAAACTATGAGGGAACTCTAAGTGTAGGGCAACAACAAGTACGTGTAGGAGCGCATGTGCTCGATGTAAGCGTTGGATTTGCAGGGCGTGATGAAATGAAAGATATGAACCATGTTATGGGATTATACTCGCAAAAAATCGCACTTGCACTTATGCCAGACTCCACACAAACTCCAGCACTAGAAGCGGCGCTCAAACTTATAGGCGGAAAAGCTATCATCAACTCTGTAAACCTCGAAGATGGCATAGGCAAGTTTGATGAAGTGTGCGCCTTAGCTAAAAAGTTTGGTGCGGCTCTTGTATGTCTTACAATTGATGAAAAAGGTATGGCAAAATCGATAGAAGAAAAACTCGCAGTAGCAGAACGCATCATAGAACTAGCCACATCAAGACATGGCATAAAAAAAGAAGACTTAGTATTTGACGTACTTACATTTACGTTAGGAAGTGGTGACGCAGAGTATTTTGAAGCAGGGATAAACACTATAGAAGCGATTCGAGAACTGCGCCGTCGCCATCCTGAAGTAGGAGCGATACTAGGACTTTCCAACATATCATTTGGACTTGATAAAGATGCACGTCCGTACCTGAACTCTATGTTCTTACACCACTGTCTTGAAGCGGGACTCACAAGTGTTATCATCAATGTGCAACATATTGTACCTCTTAATAAAATCTCAGAACAAGACCAAGAGATTTGTAATGATTTGATATTTAATCGCAAACCAAATGGAGAAGCACTTTTTACTTTTATAGATCACTTTAGTACAAAAGAAAAGATAGACACGGACCAAGTTGATGAAGCATATCTCGCTATGTCTACAGAGGAGAAAATAGCAAAACTTCTGATGGATGGCGATAAAGATAGAATGATTCCACTTGTTGAAGAAGCGCGCCATACTATAGCACCAGAAAAAATCGTCAATGAGATTCTTATAAATGCTATGAAAGTGGTGGGTGAGCTTTTTGGAAGTGGTCAAATGCAACTTCCATTTGTTCTGCAAAGTGCTGAAACGATGAAAAAAACAGTCGATCATCTCCAGCCTTACCTACCAAAAATAGAGAAAAAAGCAGATACAACATTGATTCTAGGAACTGTAAAAGGTGACGTGCATGACGTGGGGAAAAACCTCGTTGATATTATCCTCTCAAACAATGGTTTTAAAGTTATAAACCTCGGTATCAAAGTAGATTTAGACAAGTTTGTAGAGACTTTAAAATCTTCAAATGCTGATGCAATCGGTATGAGTGGACTTCTTGTAAAATCAACGCAAGTGATGAAAGATAACCTCATCGCACTTAAAGAATCTGGGATAACTATCCCTATCTTACTCGGTGGCGCTGCACTTACACGTAAATTTATCGATGAGTTTTGTCGTCCGTTTTATGATGGACCGATTTTTTACTGTAAAGATGCTTTTGATGGTGTAACTGCAATGAGTCGCATCGAAAAAGGAAACCTTGATACAAATCTTCATGGCAAAGAGATAGTTGAGGAAGATACACAAGTGAAAGAAGAGGTAATCATCCCTCCATTTGCAGAACTAAGCATGCCTAACAGAGAGGTAAAAGTTCCCACACCACCTTTTTGGGGACGTCGTGAGCTTAAACTTACACAACAGCAAAAAGAGCTAGCATTTGAGTGGATTAACCATAAAATCCTCTTTAAATCTCGTTGGGGATATAGCTCCAAGGGGATGAAAAAAGAGGCGTACGAAAAACAGCTAAACGAAGTAGTATGGCCAGCGTATGAAAAACTTAAAAAACAGTTTTTGGATGAAAACTTATTTGATCCAACTATAGTGTATGGCTATTGGCCATGTCGAAGTGATGATAATACACTTCTTATCTTTGATGAATCAGAAGGCTACAATAGTGAAGGTGAAATCAACCGTGAACCTCTTTTAGATGCAATAGGTCGTGCAAAAGCGCAGTTTAGTTTTCCAAGACAACGCAGAAAACCTCACCGTGCTTTGAGTGACTTTTTCCACACAGATAGACACGACGTAGTAGCACTCACATGTGTAAGTGCTGGAAGTAAAATCAGTGATGCAGAAAGAGAGATTTATGAAGCTGGAGATTACACCCTCTACTATCAGTTTCATGGACTTGGAGTAGAACTTGCAGAAGCGCTTGCTGAGATGGTACATAAACAAATACGACTTGATTTAAATATCAGCGATGGTGAGGGAAGTAAGCTTGCAGATGTACAAATGAATAAGTACCAAGGGAGTCGCTACTCATTTGGTTACGCCGCGTGTCCAGATTTAGAGTTAAACCGTCCACTCTTTGATTTATTAAAACCAGAAGAGTTTGGGATAGAACTCAGTGAAACATTCCAGATTCATCCTGAGCAATCGACAAGTGCGTTAGTGGTCTATCACCCAAATGCGACCTATTATAATGTTTGACATGTTATAAGAGATTCCGTGTCAAGCACGGAATGACGGGCTGTGTCGTCATCCTGAACCATACGCTCGTCATCCTGAACTTGATTCAGGATCTCATGGGTTTATGTAAGCTATTACATCTCATGAATATTTTTTCACTTTTATAGTAAAGTATACACTCTCTCCCGTCAGTAGTTTGTAACGGGAAGAACTCCAACGCGGAGCATTGAAGCAAGAGATTGTTTTATTTCTTAAAAATTATAGTTCATAACCACTTGGAAGTGCTGATTGTCATACTCTGTTTTTTCTATTGCCTCTTTATCTTGACCTATCGCATATATAGCTATGAGTTCTGCATCCCCAAACTTATATTCCACACCAAAGTTTAACTCTGCAACGTGTGCTTTGCCATTACCAATATCTTTTGCTTTATAATCTCCATACTCTGAGAAGATAGTAAAATCATCTATCTCATATCCAAGACCTAACATGTAGGACTTTCCATCTCCATACTCACTATCAGCGTGTAACTCTTCTGCTGTCAGCGTATCTATATTTGTAAATGATGAACCACCACAAAATCCTTCAAAAATCACTTTACCATCATCTTTGCTAACTTTGTTATAGGCTGCTTTTGCTGTAGCACCATAAAATCCAGCTTCCACCATAGCGCCCATAAGGCTACCTTTGGTACCACTGTTATCACTTTCTTTTTGATTCATATATTGCGCTGCAATCGCTATCTCTACATCATTTATCTTTATTTTTCCCATAGTATCAACATAAAAAGCTTTTGTCTCTTTTGTAATATCGTAGTACCACGCACCCACTTCTATAAAATCATTTTCATAGGTAATAGCTCCCATTCTTGTGCCATTTTCACCGGTTCCTTGCCAAGCATTCTCGATAACATTAGCATACGATTGCCCTGAGTCTGTCTTTGCATTTACACCTTGCCAGCTCAAAATATTTCCCGCCATAAAAGAAAACCCAAAATCTTCCAATCTATAAGAAGCGATATACGCCTCAAAAGTATGTGGCGTCATACGGATATCATCACTACCTGCTAAAGGTGTATCGATAAGCTGACGACCACCACGGAAGTTAAAGCCCTCATGTGAAAAATTTACATACGCCTCTGCAAACTCTGTATAAGAATTTTTTTCTGATGCCATCTCACCATAAAATTTATTTTGCTCTTCGACCTCCTCATTTTTCTTGCCACTGAGTTCAGAAATATAGTGTGAGGTGTACATTGCAGCTCCAAAAGAGATGCCCATCAAAGAAGCTGTTTCAAATTTTAGCTGTCCACCTACTGCTGTAGCTGATTTATTTTCTTTACCAATCTCCTTTGTTTTTTCTATCCCATAACCCAAACGGATTTGCCCACTTGTCTTAGCATCGCTAAACATCTCTGAAAAATCATTTGCCTCTTTGGGAAATTTTATCTCTTCATCTGCAAGTAGTGTTATGCTAAAAGTAAGGATTCCTGTCAAACTTAGCTTTAGGATTGTATTCATAAAATTGCTTCCTCGTATTCCCTATTGTTCATTTTGAAAATCAATATCGTAATTATAAAAGCTTTTCCTTATAGAATTATTAAATTGATAACCATTTTCATTTATAATTTAATAATAAAAGAATCTATAAATTTAGAAGTGACGTGATGACTAGATATAGAAGATAAAGAAAAAAAGATTACGTTAGTTAAAAATTGATTTTTAAGCAGTGATGGTTATAAACTTTATCTTTATAACCATGAAGAAAGTTTGGTAAGTAAGTTGTTTACTTACCAAAGGTTTTAGAACTTTTTTGCTACAAATTTATGATATAAAATTGGTAAAAGGACTAAAGTTAAAAAGGTTGATGACACTAAACCATTGATAATAACTATAGCTAAAGGTTTTTGTATCTCAGCACCTGGTCCTGTTGCAAAGAGCATCGGGATAAGTGCAAGTGCGGCTATCGATGCTGTCATTAAAACAGGTCTAAGCCTTCTAAGTGAACCTTGAATTATTAGCTCTTTTGAGTCATCGATACTTCCTTTTAATTTATTAAAATACTCTAGCATCACAACACCATTTAATACTGCAATTCCCATAAGTGCAATAAAACCAACACTCGCTGGTACACTCATATACTCTTGTGTATAGTAAAGCCCAAAGACCCCACCAATAAGCGCAAAAGGTATATTCATCAAGACTAAAAAGGCTTGAAAAGTTGATTTAAATGTCACAAGAAGTAAAATAAAAACAAGAGCAATACTTAGCGGGACTACGATAGATAGTCGCTTTGATGCTCTTTGTTGATTTTGATACTCTCCAGCGTATTCTATAGAGTATCCTTGTGGAAGCTTGAGCGTTGTATCTATTTTAGCGCTAAGTTCATCTACAAAACCGACTAAATCTCGCCCCGAGACATTCGTTTGAACAAGACTCTTTCGCATAGAGTTTTCATGATCAATCTGTACTGGACCTTGTGCCATTGTAAACTCTACGAGTTCATTTATCTCTACACTCTCTTTGCTATTGAGTACATATTGTAAATTCATGTTTTCACTCATGCTTGTTTGAAGCGTTTTACCACCCTTTATCATCAAAGGGATGCGTCTTAACTCTTCTTGGATTACCCCCACTTCTATCCCATCAACGCTAGCTTGTAGATATGTGGCGAGTTCATCTTTGCTTACTCCATATCTTGCCATTGCCTCATCTTTGAACTCTATTTCCAAGTAAGCAACTCCTTCGTTCGCTTTTTTGTAAACATCGCTACTACCCTCAATAGATTCAATAATATTGACTACTTCTTTTGCTATCTCTTCTAGTTTTATGGTATCTTCACCATAAATATTTACAACTATATCTCCCCTTGAACCACTTAGCATCTCAGATACTCGCATAGCTATCGGTTGAGTAAAACTGTACTCGATGCCGACAAACTCATCTAAAACTTTTCTAAACTCATCAAGAAGCCACTCATTTGAAGCAACTCTCCACTCATCTTTTGGCTTTAACACTAAAAAAGCATCTGTATCGTTTAAGCCCATAGGGTCAAGTCCTATCTCATCACTACCGCCGCGAGCCACTATAGATATAACCTCTGGAACTTCACGCATTATTGCTTGTTGTATTTTTAAATCTATATCACGACTTGCATCAAGTGATATAGATGGATTCTTCTCTATCCCAATGATAATATTTCCCTCATCGAGTGTAGGCATAAATGTCTTTCCAACTTCCATAAAAGCCATAACTGCAGCTATCCATAAAATTCCAACTGCTATAAATACGCTTTTTTGGTGAGAGAGTGCATATCTTAAAGTTTGCTCATATCTCTTTTGTAAAAAAACCATCAGAGCAACTTGTTTTTGTGGTGCTTTTTTGAGTACATAAAAACTCACAACTGGAATAAAACTAAGTGCTAAAATAAGAGATGAAGCGAGTGCAAAGACTATGCTCAACGCAACAGGAACAAAGAGTTTAGCTTCTAATCCCTCTAGTGTTAAAAGCGGTAAAAACACTATGATAATAATTAAAATACCTGTAAAAACTGGAGTTGCAACCTCCTTGGCTGCGCTCATCACGACATTGAATTTTGAGTCATCTTTATGCTTTTCATCTTGTAGATGTTCAGCAATATTTTCAACCATAACAACACCCGCATCCACTAGCATACCTATCGCAATAGCAAGCCCTCCGAGGCTCATAAGATTTGCACTGATACCGAAGTAGCTCATAGCAATAAAAGTCATCATTGCTGCAAATGGCAAGATTATCGCTACACTAAAAGCTGATGCAAAACTTCCCAAAAATAAATATAAGACTATTAATATAAGCGCCATAGCCTCTAGAAGTGCTTTTGTAACTGTATGTATAGCTTTTGAGACTAGGTCTGAACGATCATAAAAAATATTTATAGTTGTACCTTCTGGCAACTCTTTTTCTATATTTTCAAGTTCAACTTTTACCCTTTTTAAAACGCCCGAGGTATCAACTCCCTTTCTTGATAATATCAAGCCTTGAACTGCCTCTTCTTTACCATCTTTAGTTACAAAGCCACCTCTTGTTAATGAGCCTATATTTACCTCAGCAATATCGCGCACTCTTACATTTCTTGCACCTTCATTTTTTATGATAAGAGTAGAGATATCATCAAGATTTTTCAACCTTCCTTTTGTTCTTATAAAGAGGCTTTGTTCACCTACAGAGAGTCTTCCTGCTCCCTCATTTTGGTTATTTTTCATAATTACGCTTTGAAGCATATCCATCGTAATTTTATGAAGCTTCATCTTTGCAAAGTCTGGAACTATTTCATATGTCTTAACATATCCACCCAAAGCATTTGCATCTGCAACCCCATCTATAGAACGCATTCTTTTATTTATCACCCAGTCAAGCAGTGTTCTTTTTTGCATTAAATCAAGAGTATCCGATTCTATAGTAAACATCAAAACTTCACCAAGTGGTGTAGTTATAGGAGCCAGTCCACCTGTAACATCTGCTGGAAGCATATCTTTGACCTCACTGAGTCTTTGTGCTACTTGTTGCCTTGCCCAGTAGATATCTACTCCATCTTCAAAGTCAATAGTTATATCGCAAAGTCCATACTTTGCAAGTGAACGCACTATCATCTGGTTGGGTATACTTTGCAAATTTTGCTCAAGAGGGATTACTACACTAGACTCCATCTCTGATGGTGTCATTCCTGAAGACTTTAATATAAGTTTTACCTGAGTTGGTGCTACATCTGGATACGCATCTACTGGTAGTTTTAACATAGCAGATGCACCAAAAAATAAAATGGCTATAGCTACTAAAAGGACTAGGAGCCTCTGAGTGAGTGCGAAGTTTATTAATTTTTCACTCATCTAAATGCTCCATCGCACTAAGAAGTGCAGAAGTTGAGCTTGAAGCTAGAGAGTCATTCTCATCTAACTGAGCTTGTATGATGTAACTTTGTGGATTTTCTTTGAGTATTACAACATCCAAAGGCTCATATCCTGTGGATATATGTTTAAAAACTATGGCTCTATTTTTCTCATAAACCAAAGTACTCTTATCCACTTCAAAAGCATTCTCTATACTTTTTTTTATTTTTGCAAAATAAACTCTATTTATCATAATATCTTTTGCATCTTCTATGATAGCTCTTACCTGTATAGACTGCGCCTCTTCATTTGCGATGTTTGATATTGCCACTATTTTAGCACTATGCAAGTCAAAAAAACATCTATCCCCTAAAGCTATTTTTTTTGCAATATTTAGAGGTATATTTAACTCTAAATATCTTGTTGCATCAGCATAGATTTTCATCATAGTTTTATTTGATTCTATTTTTTGCCCAACGTTGACTGCTATGGCATCTACTAAACCATCTCTAGGAGCTAAAATATTTATATACTCTACAAGGTTATGTGTTTCTCTCACTTTTTTTAATAGGGAGTTATCAAAACCACTCATAAGAAGTTCACCCTCGCTGAGCTTTACTTTTAACTCAGAGTTTAATTTTTCTTTTTGTGACGAAAGTAGATTTTTTTGTGAAATAATCCCTTCTTTGTAAAGTATTTCATCCCTTTGGTAATTTTTGAGTGCATTATCGCTTTCAATAAGAGCATTTATATACTCTTTTTGAAGATTTAAAAGCTCGCTACTTCTTAAAGAAAAAAGCTTATCTGCTTTTTTTACACGTTCTAATTTTCTGACAAATATATCTACTACAACGGCATCTACCGCTAATCCAATAGATATAATATCCTTTTCATCTAATGTCACTTTTGCGTTATAAGCTCCAAACTCGATAGTTTTTGCTTTTTTAACTTTTGTGGTTTTAATACCCAAATCATCTTGTTGTTTTTGTGTCATCTCTATAGTTGCAAAAAGATTCAAATAAATAACTGCTAACACTAATACTATTTTCATAATTTTCCTTTCATATCAGCTCTTTTATAAAGTTCAAAGAGCTCCTCATAGTAACCTTTTTTTATCTCTTGAAGTTCGAGAGATATTTTTGAGTACGATCTTGTAGCATCTAGATACTCTAAGACACTACTATGCCCTTCTCTTAGAGATTTTTTAGCTAAATCTTTTAGCTCTAAACTCATTGGTACAATCTCCTCTTCTAACAAAAGAAACTCCTCATAAAGAGTTCTTAGTTTTGTAATGGATGACTTTACTCCATTTTGTATCTCTAAAATTAATGCTTCTCTTCCGGCAATAAGTGACGCATCTCTGTGGAGATACTCAGCTCTTTGTTTTTGAGTTTTTGAGCTTAGTACATCAAGCGGAATATTCAGTCCAAATGTATATCGTGTCTTATTATCTAGCTCTTTTTCATAAAGTAACTCGTAGCCTATGGTGCTAAATGATGAGTTGTGTAGATCATAAAAAGATTTAGCTGAGCTTTGCTCATAAGATATCTCTTTTAAAAGGGTATGCTCTTCCACACTTTTTAGTTCTATCTCTTTTGTGATTTTCATCAAATCACTACACTCTAAATATTCTATATCAAGATTCTCAACCACTTTTTGAATATCTGAAAGCTCTGTTATATAAGCTCTTTTGTGAGTTGTTACACTACGCTTTGTATTTACTAAGTCCAACTTATTAAATAGTAGCTCTTTTTTTGAAATCTCTCCAAGTTCATAAGCCTTTTGTAGTTTAAAAAAACTTTCATTTTGCTCATCATAAAGTTTTTGTGCAGATACGCTCATCTCTTTTGAGATACACGCTAGATGATATTTTTTAGCTATCTCTAAACTCAGCACATCGAGAGCATATAGTGAACCTTGTTCTATCGCTTTCGTTTTTGCTTGCACTGCCATTGTTTTACTATTGCTTGCAAAAGGATGGGCTATATCTTGAGAGATACCGACTGCGTATTCAAACCCCTTATCATTACTCTCATCCGCATGAGATAGATTAAATCCAAGATATGGCGCATCATAAGAGTCAAAATACTCTACTTGAGCAATATCTGCCTTAGTTTGTTCTTTCATTGAAGTCACTCTTTTGCCCATCTCTAATGATTGTATTATTTCATTTAGATTTTGTGCAAATAAATTTATAGAGACAAAAATGAGTAAAAATACTTTTATTTTCATAGTCTAACCTTTTTTAAAATTTTAAGTTTATAAAAAAAGTCTATATGAGAGGGGGTCTTTGTAGCACTGGATTTGTATTTGAGCTTAAGTTGAGGATTATGCTTGAGGGTGGAGTATCTAAGAGCTTTTCTTCAACAAAAAAAGTCTCTTCAAGATTAAAGTTAAAGATGTTGTGGACGGCATCATGAATTTTACTTTGCATCTCTATTTTGTCATATATTTTAGAGTTAGATTCATACTTTGCATCGTGATGTACATCTATCATAATATAATCATGCACGATAAAAAAAGTAAAAGCAAGAAACAATAAAGATAAAATTCTATTTTTAATCAATTTCATAATGAAGCAATTTTACATCAATCTCTATTACAAAAGTGTTAAGATATAAAACTAAATTTCGGCATTAAAATAAGTCCCTATTTTCATAGTTAGTAACACTTAGTTCTGTACCTAAATACTCTTCTATACTATGAGATGCCATCATTTATTTGGTAGAAATACATAATAATATATCTTTACAAGAAACTAGATGCTGGGTTAAACAGTTTCTACTTTTTCTTCCTCTTTAAACCCTCTAATAAATTGCATAAAAAAGACTAGAAATATAGACAATATAAAGCCAGTTACAAAAGTAACTACGACTATGAGCTTTTTCTTTGGCTGATTTATAGCTGTTGGATTTATACTGATATCTCCAACTTGTTCTGTCATAATAAAGTTTTCATGAAATTTAGCTTTTTCTTTATGTCGCTGTAAAATATATTCCACTGATTTTGACAACTCTCTTTTTATAGCTTCTTTATCACTATTGATTGAAATTAATTCCAGCAATTTATTTGTACTTTTAGGGACTGTGCTTGTAGTAGAACGTTGAATTTTAAGTATTTCAGATAGATTGTATGGGTTATCAAAATAACCGACCGCAACATTTGAATCTCGAACTTCTCCGATTTCAACCAGTACTTTACCTTGATACAATGGAATTGGATTTTGCATATAAACATATATGATAGAAATAATTGTTATAACAGTTGTAAAAATAACTATAAATGTTTTTTGAGCCCATAGAGTTTTAAATAACTCTCGTAAATCTATCTCATCTTCTTGTAAAGAGTGTGTTTGCTGTGTATTTTGTTGCATAAGGGGATTTTCTAAGTTTAGATGGTGGACAATGTGAGATTCGAACTCACGGTAGCTTGCGCTACGGCCGCGTTCCAGGCGACTGGATTCAACCACTCTCCCAATTGTCCATGGCTTAATAAAGCCTAGTATTATATCTAAAAGAGCTAAAAATTCTCTTTGTTTAGTATGTAATCTACTCTTTGCTCTTTGTTTCTTCTTGTTTTCATGGTTTTTTCTATCTCGCGTAGACGTGGCAGAAGTCCTTTGGAGTTTGCTACTTGTATCCCTAGTCCGGGTCTGGCGTTTAGCTCTAAGAGCATTGCTCCTTTTTCTTTATCGAGCACTATATCTGCGCCTAAATATCCTAAGTTTATCATCTCATAACATTTTTACATGCTAAGATGAGAAGCTCACGTCCACGGCACCATGATGGAGGTTTGCTTTGCCATCACAGGATAGCCTTGAAATACTATAATGCAATACTAGAAGAGTATTTTATCGTTAAAATTTCTGGCATAGTATTCAAAAAAATGAAGTATACTCTAGCACTATATAATAATATTCTTTTTATAAAGGGGAGGAAATGGCTTATTTTCCAATGTTTGTTAATCTTGCTGAACGTGATTGTCTGGTTATCGGAGGGGGTGAAGTGGCTTTGCGCAAGATAGAGCAGCTGGTTAAATTTTCACCAAAATTGACGGTTATTGCCCCAACTGTTCATACCGAAATTTATGAGCTTGCTCAAAAATATCCTATTTTTATTATTCAACGTCCGTATGCGATAAGTGATTTAGAAGGGCGTTATCTTGTGATTGGTGCACTTGATAATCTGGGGGAACAAGAAAAAATTTTTCATTATTGCACCGAATATCATATCCCCGTTAATTGTGTAGACTCCCCATTGCTATGCAGCTTTATTTTTCCGGCATTAATTGTAGAGAATCATCTATCGATAGGGATCAATACTTCAGGACGTGCCCCCGCAGTGAGTTCCGCGTTGCGTCAATATTTGACAAAAATTATTCCAAAAGGGATTAGTGATCTCATCAAGCAAGTCGATTTGATTCGTCATAATGAGGCTGTCGGAAAAGAACGTCAGGAAAAAATCATACGAATATGTAAAGATTTTTTCAAAC
This sequence comes from Sulfurimonadaceae bacterium, assembly GCA_034005815.1. Classification (GTDB taxonomy): domain Bacteria; phylum Campylobacterota; class Campylobacteria; order Campylobacterales; family Sulfurimonadaceae; genus Sulfurimonas. The sequence continues at coordinate 15,146 of JAVETY010000007.1, forward strand.
AATAAACCCTACCAAACCACTCTACTTATCTCTCTCCCTACTTATTATCTTAATTTCATACCTTTTAAAAACCCCTTAAATAAGGTGGTTTTTTGACCCTTGTGTAATATACCATACTAATTCAATAGAAATACTTGACAATAAAAAAATTTCACTATATAATTTCTCCACAAAAAAGTGAATAAGCATTCATCTTAGTATGAATTTTCATCTAAAAATGGGTGAAAATCGTCATAAAAAAGGGTGTTAATGAAAGAAAAACATTATAGAAGCATTGTTAAGACGATCTCTTGGCGTACTGTGGGAACAATCGATACGATGATTATCTCATATTTAATTACGGGTAATCTCATGATGGCAGTTTCTATTGGATCAATAGAGGTCTTGACAAAGATGGTTTTATATTATTTTCATGAAAGAGCATGGAATAAAACAAATTTCGGACGAATTAAAGTGCTTGAAAACGATTATCAAATTTAGGAGAGTATATGAACATCAATCTAGATCACTTGAATAAACGATTTAAAAATGATTCTGTTGAATCTTTACTGAGTTGTTTTTTGAAAGCATACAGAGGGCGAATAGCCTTAGCTTCAAGTTTCGGTGCAGAAGATCAAATCTTAACCGACATATTTTTAAACATTGATCCAAAGGGAAAAATTTTTACACTCGATACGGGCAGACTCCCAGAAGAGACATATATGGTTATGGACCATACAAATCAAAAATACAACATCAATATTGATGTCTATTGTCCCGATAGGGTTGCTGTTGAAACGCTTTATCAAATACAGGGGTTCAACGGGTTTCGACTCAGTGTTGAAAACCGAAAGATGTGTTGTCAGGTGAGAAAAATGGAACCGCTTCGCCGTGCTCTAGAAGGACTTGACGTATGGATTACGGGTCTGCGCCGAGCTCAGTCTCCAACACGTGAGACGATGCAACTCATTGAATGGGATGAAAGTAATAAACTTATTAAAATAAATCCGTTGATTGAGTGGAATGAAGATCAGGTATGGGACTATATTAAATCCAGAAAAGTTCCTTACAACACATTGCACACGCAAGGCTATCCGAGTATCGGATGTGCTCCGTGTACACGAGCAATCTGCGAGGGAGAAGATATCCGCGCCGGAAGATGGTGGTGGGAAAATCCAGAGCACAAAGAGTGTGGACTACACTTGAGAGGGGAAAAGTGATGAAATTTTTATTGGCTATTTTGGAACAGATTTGTGGAGACGATTATGCAGCGTCACGTGATGATTTAGCCGACTGGGCTATGTTTGTTTAATAACGTACAGATGCCAAAAGAGGGCATTTTAAACATCTTGAAAAGGAAAAACTATGATTTCACATGAGAGAAAAACACATCTAAAGATATTAGAAGCCGAATCAATTCATATAATGCGTGAGGTGGTTGCAGAATTTGACAATCCGGCAATGCTCTATTCAATTGGTAAAGATTCATCAGTGATGCTTCATTTGGCAATCAAAGCATTTTATCCGGCAAAACTGCCATTTCCGTTGCTTCATGTTGATACAACATGGAAGTTTAAAGAGATGATTGAGTTTCGAGACCGTCGGATTAAAGAGTTAGGATTGACGTTGTTAACCCATATAAATGATGATGGAATCAAACAAAATATCAGTCCGTTTACCCACGGAAGTGCAGTGCATACTGATGTAATGAAGACAGAGGGGCTGAAGCAGGCGCTGAATTATTATAAATTCGATGCTGTATTTGGTGGAGCCCGACGGGACGAAGAGAAAAGCCGAGCGAAAGAGAGAATTTATTCGTTTCGGGACAAAAATCATCGATGGAATCCGAAAAACCAGCGTCCAGAATTATGGAACATTTACAATGGACGGATTCATAAAGGAGAAAGTATCCGCGTTTTTCCCCTTTCCAACTGGACGGAGCTGGATATTTGGCAATACATTTACTTAGAACAGATTCCAATTGTGCCACTTTATTACTCAGCGCCGCGTCTAATTGTCGAACGAGACGGAGTGAAAATAATGGTGGATGACGATCGTTTTCCTCTTAAAGAGGGGGAATTGCCTACCCTTGAAAATGTTCGATTCCGAACTTTGGGGTGCTACCCTCTTACTGGAGCGGTGAAAAGTGATGCCACTACATTGCCCGATATCATCCAAGAGATGCTTCTGACTAAAACTTCAGAGCGTCAGGGGCGTCTGATCGATGCGGATAGCTCAGGTTCTATGGAAAAGAAAAAAATTGAAGGATATTTTTAATGGCACATCAAGGCGATTTAATAGGCACCAATATCGAAGGTTATCTTAAAAAACAAGAACACAAAGAGTTGCTCCGCTTTATTACCTGCGGGAGTGTGGATGATGGTAAAAGTACGCTTATAGGGCGACTGTTGCATGACTCTAAAATGATTTTCGAAGATCAGCTCGAAAGCATCAAAAATGACAGCAAAAAGTCGGGAACAACAGGAGATACAATCGATTTAGCACTCCTAGTTGACGGATTGCAAAGTGAAAGAGAACAAGGGATTACAATTGATGTCGCGTATCGCTATTTTTCGACCGATAAGCGCAAGTTTATCATTGCCGATACTCCAGGTCATGAAGAGTATACACGAAACATGGCGACGGGTGCATCGACGGCGGATGTGGCAATTATCCTGATAGATGCACGTTATGGAATTGTGACGCAAACGCGTCGCCATTCCTATATTATCCGTCTTTTAGGTATCAAAAATGTGGTAGTTGCCATCAATAAAATGGACTTGGTCGATTTCAATCAGGGGGTATTTAACAAGATTAATACTGAATATTGTACTTTTGCCGAAGGGTTGGGGATCAAGGGGATATATTCGGTACCTCTTTCGGCATTAGATGGGGATAATGTAGTTACGAAAAGTGAGAGGAGTTCTTGGTACAAAGGCTCTAGACTTTTGGAAATTTTGGAAGAAGTTCCTTTATCCTCGGCGCCAGTGGATGCTCCGTTTCGCATGGTGGTTCAATACGTCAATCGACCGAATCTCGATTTCAGAGGGTTTGCAGGGACGATTGCATCGGGAACGGTACGTGTAGGTGATCGTATTGCAACCTATCCTTCTCTCAAGCTAGCAACAGTGAAATCGATCGTCACCTTTGATGGGAATTTGGAATCAGCTTCTACAGGGGATGCAATAACGCTGACTTTTAATGAAGAGATTGACATTAGTCGCGGAAATGTTTTGATTAAATCAGATGAGAATATTTTACAAAGCACTACCGTTTTGGCAAATATCGTTTGGATGGATGATGAGAAATTCCTTCCGGGTAAAAGTTATCTATTTAAGCGAAGTTCTACCCTCACGACAGCTTATGTGGATGGTATTGAATATCGTGTTGATGTCAATACTCAAGAGCATCACAATGCGGACGAATTGGGACTTAACGATATCGGATTGGTACGTTTAATACTAGCCGATCCGATTGCTTTTGATCTATATGAAGAGAATAGAGAGATGGGCGGATTTATTCTTATCGATAAAATCACGAATAATACCGTGGCTGCAGGGATGATTACCCAAGGTATACAAACTCAAAAAGAGACAGGAGATCAAAGCGAAAGAGCTGCATTTGAGGTTGAACTAAACGCTCTGATACGACGGCATTTTCCGCATTGGAATGCTGCAACAATTGTTTAAGGAATAGATGATGGCAAGTGAAACGAAAGCTGAGCGTATCGAGCGTATTAAACGCGAAAAAGCTGGACTGGAAGTTATTTCAGATATCTACCGATACGCCAAAACAGGTGAAATGATCGATCCTGAAGATATTGATCGCTTTAAATGGTATGGGATTTATACTCAGAACCGTAATCTTCAAGGAGTTGAAGACGAAACTACCTATTATATGCTTCGAGTGAAGCTTGAGGGGGGATATCTAAGCGCTCAACAAGTTGAAGTATTAGGTGAGATCTCGATTCAATTCGCCCGTAAAAGCGGTGATGTTACGACGCGTCAGGATATCCAGTTTCATTGGCTTAAAATCGAAGATATTCCTGAGATACTAGAACGGCTTTCCGCCGTCGGGCTGAGTGTTCTTGAAGCATCAGGAGATTGTCCGCGTAATATCGTTAGTTGTCCGGTGAACGGGATTGATCATGGACAGATTGATGATGTTCGAGACATCGTCCTTGCGCTAAATACTCTTTATCGCGGGAATCCTGATTTTTCAAATTTACCAAGAAAGTTTAAAATCGGCGTGAGCGGATGTAATAAACATTGTATTTCACATGAAGTACAGGATTTGGCATTTACTGCACTCAAAAGCGGTGAAGGACTCAAATTTAGCGTCAGTGTCGGAGGAGGACAAGCAAGCAACCGTCGTATTGCAGATCATATCGGCTATATCAAACGCTCTGATATCGTCAAGGTTGCTGAAGCGGTTGCACGCATCTATCGGGACTTTGGACGACGTGATAATCGCTCGAAAGCCCGTTTGGGACATTTAGTGGAAGAGTGGGGAGTAGAACGTTTTATCCAAGTAGTGGTAGATGAGTCACATGTAATATTTGAACCCTATGATGCAGCACCATTTACCCCCTATCCTAGACGGAGCCATTTTGGGGTCGCATCCTCGGTCAAAAAAGGGTATAACACGATTGGTTGTGCCCTAACCAGCGGTCGAATCAACGGCGAAATGTTATTAAAGCTCGGACAGATACTCAATTTGTACAAAGCCGAGGGGATCACCCTGACAACGACTCAAAATTTTGTGATCTTGAATGTTCATACCGATGCGACGAAGCCAATGATCAATACCTTAGAGGCGGTGGGTTTTCACCCTTATCCGTCGGTTTTTGAAGCGCGGACGTTGGCATGTACGGGACTTAATTTTTGTAAATTTGCCGTAAGTGAGACAAAAAATTTAGCGATAGAGGTGGTGGAATATCTCAATCAACGTTTTCCCGACTTTGATGAGCCGGTGAGTATTAGTATAAACGGGTGTCCAAACTCGTGTGCCCATCCCCATATCGTTGATTTGGGATTTATCGGAGCAATCGTAAAGCGAGATAATGAACGGCTCAAAGGGTTTGATTTGATTGTCGGAGGACATCTTGAGGGTGAGAGGAGTCGTTTTGCGATGAAAACTGGAGTTAAAGTTGTTTCAGATGAAGTCGCTATCCTTGTCGAGTCTCTGATTCGCGATTTTGAGTTCAGTAATAGTAGCAATTTTGGAAATTTTTTATTAGAAAAATACGCTCATAAATCAATTATTCAATCCACTGTTTGAAAGAGGCTCGAATGACAAAAATAATACAACCATTTTCGGTGAAAAAAGGAAAAATATATCTCGTAGGCTGCGGTCTGGGAGATGTAGAACAGTTAACTCTTAAAGCATATCGGACTATCCGTGAAGCTAAAATCATTTTATATGATCATTTGATCTCAAAAGAGATTCTCGATTTACTATCATCAAACACACGTAAAGTTTATGTGGGGAAAGCAAAAGATCGCCACAGTATCAGCCAAGAGAGAATTAACCACTTGATAGCTGGCTACGCAGAGCAAGGCTTTAGTGTAGCACGGCTTAAAAGTGGTGACCCCTATATTTTTGGACGGGGGAGTGAAGAAGCGCTTTTTTTATTGGAAAGAGGGTTTGAAGTCGATGTTATCGCTGGAATATCTTCGTGTGTCAGCGGCTCAGCATGTGCGGGAATCCCTCCTACTGCGAGGGGATACGCTGCAAGTTTTTCGGTCGTTTCGGCGCATCTAAAAGAGGGGGAATTTAATACTGATTGGCTCCCGTTACTAAAACTTTCCAATCACACAACCGTTGTTTTGATGGGACTTAGCCTGGCTGAGCAGATTAAAAAAGCAGCGTATGCCATCGGAGTTTCCCCGACACTCCCTATCGCGATAGTGGCTAACGCCTCGCGTCCAGAACAGCAGAGTGTGGTAACGACACTTTCAAAATTGGATGAAGCAGCGAAAAAGATCGACGGGCCTGCTGTAATTGTTTTCGGGGATGTTGTTAATCTCCATGGGAAGCTACCAGGGTATCAATCACAATCGTTAGTAGTAGTTTAAATAAAATACATTGATTGCTGATTTAAGGCACGGCCTTGATCAACAAGATCTTGGAGCGTTTCATGAAAAACATTCTTCATCTCTTCCCTAATTCTATCCCAATATAGATGCAATACCGATTGCAATCTTTGGTCTGTAGGGGTGCAAAGCTCCCCTTCCAAAGCAACTAAAATTTCATAAATAAAAATATGATTTGGAGCTTTTGCGAGTAAATAACCTCCGCCGGCTCCACGTATGCTTTGGACAAATCCCTCTTTGCGCAATGTTGCAAGGATTTGTTCGAGATAATTTTGGGGTATAGTCGCTTTTTCGGCGATTTCACGGACTTGAAGGTGTCCTTGTCCGTAATGGAGCGCTAGCTCATACATGGCGGCGAGGCCGTAACTACCTTTGGTTGATATGGAGGCCAATCTCTTCTCCTAGTGCATAGAATGAAGACATTGTAATAGAGATAGTGTTAATGTACAATAAAGTACATCGATTTAGAATGGATTATTCGATATATTTTGTTACTTATGTAGTTATTCCTAAAAGAGTTAAAAATTCTCTTTGTTTAGCACGAAGTCAACTCTCTCTTGTACATTTCTTCTTTTTTTAGCGATTTTTTCTATCTCTCTTAGACGTGGCAATAAACCTTTAGAATTGGCAACTTGTATAGAGAGTCCTGGTCTGGCATTGAGCTCTAGAAGCATTGCGCCCTTCTCCTTATCGAGCACTATATCTGCGCCTAAATATCCTAAGTTTGTCATATCATAACAGCTACATGCCAAGAGTAAAAGCTCTTTCCAAGTAGGAATTTCGATAGTATCAAAACTATGATGGGTGTCTGGGTGAAAAAATACTTTTTGACCATCCATAACAGCGTTGATGGGTTTACCTGTTTTGATATCAAGTCCTACGCCCACTGCGCCTTGATGGAGGTTTGCTTTACCATCAGATGCTTTTGTAGAGAGTCGCAACATCGCCATCACTGGGTAGCCTTGAAATACTATGATGCGAATATCGGGCACACCTTGATAAGAGTAATCATCAAACATCGCATCCGCCTCTATGAGCGTCTCTATAATCGCCACGTCTTGATCGCCTGAGAGTGAGTGTAGCCCTGCTAATATATTTGTGACATGTCTTGTTACCTCTTCAAGAGTGATAACTGCGCCACTTGATTTTAGATAGTTATCACCCTCTTTACCTCTAATAACCAAAATCCCTTTTCCACCAGAACCACATGCTGGTTTGATAGCAAAAGAGGAGATGTTTTTTAGTTTTTCTCCTAGTGCATATACTTCATGCTGATAGCGCACCACAAACAAAAGATCGGGAGTATTTATGCCATATTCATTAGCCAAAAGTTTGGTTTGTAACTTATCATCTACGAGAGGAAAAAGTTTACGGTCATTGTAACGGCTGATAAATTCAATGTTGCGACTATTCATCCCTAGTATTCCACGTTTATTAAGTGCAAAAGGAGTTATAAAATCAAACATCAGATATTCTTAAACTCACGAAAACGACGAAGTTCTAAAAGTCTATAACCAGTATAACGTCCCATCAAAATCATCAGTGCTATAACGATAAGATGCAGTTCTGGGAAATTGAAAAATAGATGTGCCACATATCCATTTGACATTGCCATATAAGCTAAAACTGCCACAAAAAGACTTCCACTTCCTTGAGTTAGTACCTCTTTTGGTCCCTCTTCTTCCCATAATATCGACATTCTCTCTATCGTCCAGGCAAGGATGACAATAGGAAAAAATGCCACGCTCATTCCAGTATTAAATCCGAGTTCATATCCGATAAGCGTCATAAATGCAACTAGAAATATCACGATAACGATGATGGTAGCGATACGTGCAACGAGTAAAAGATTGAGTTTTGAGAGGTAGCCACGAAGTAAAAGTCCAATAGCTACAAGGACGACAAAATTTAACATTCCCAAAAATAATGATGTTTGTAAAAATGCCATAGCAATTAGAACTGGCATAAATGTTCCAGAAGTTTTTACACCAATTATAAGTCGCATAAAAACAGTTATAAGCGCGCCAATAGGCAAAAGCAAAAGGATTTTAAAGAGACTTTGCTCCTCAATGGGCAAGCGGTGGATACTAAATACCCCAAATCCACTCTCATCAAAATGTGCTTGAGCAAGTTCGAGGGCTGGCATATTTTGTTTTATCATGGAGAAGTTTACCGTGGCATTTGTTCCACCGACCACCTCTACAAGCGATTTCCCACCACGTGTCCACAAAAAGAAGTTTTTATTCCCCTCTTCAAGTGCATTTTTTGGATCAAAAAGTACCCATGCATCTTTTGTATATACTTCTATAACGGGAGTGAGAGATTGGTTACGTCTTGCATCTTCTAACTCTAATGCAAGAGAGACTCTATGGACTACGTCCGCATCACTAAGAAGCTTACTAAGAACATCTACATAATTACGCTTTGCTAAAAGTAACGAACCCTCTTTTCGTTTTTGTATCTCTGAAAGTATTTTTATAAGCTCTCGAGTAAAGGTTATATCGTTACTTGACTTGGCATAAGCCTGCGCGAGAATCTCTTTTGCAGCGATAGATTCAGACTCACTCCAGAGGATCTCATCTTGTATCTGAAATGTCGGTTCTAGTTGTTTTAAAGAAGTTTCATCTGTAAAATCTTGAACAATCTGTGCTTTATAGTAGAGTGTTTGTTTCCCCTTCGCTTGACGGATACTCCACTCTCCACGCTTGATTCCATCTTTTTGCACCATGCTAAAGCCATATCCAGCAGAAACACTTTGCTCAAAATAGAGTTTGTATCCAAAAGTATCATCAGGTAGAGACAAACTAACAGTTATAGGTGTGTTATTTTGCGCTTTAAAATCAACTTTGGCTTCCACCATCCAAACATCTTTTTTTTCACTTGATAAAAAAGGTATCTGGGTTTGTTCATGGCGCAAAAGTGCAGTAAAAATCCCGAGTGTTATCAATACAAATGTAAAAAGATATAAATATTTTTTTGATATCATTTTTTGAAACTTTTTTCTTGTTCTACGACAAGCGGAGCGATATACTGTTCACTTACATCAACAACTATCACATCTTGCAATGCATTACGCCCTATAAGTATAGGATACTGCATATGTTCTCTATTTGTGAGGGTAAATTCACTGAGCTCTTTTTTATCTCCGATAGTTATTTTAAGTGTTACAACTACCCTTTTCTCATGTCCTTGGTCCACTGAAGATTGTAAAATTTTGACTATGCGAACCACTTTACGCTCTATCACATGCGGTGCTTTCGTTTTTCTATCAACAAGTGTAAAACGCACCCAGCTTTTACCATCACGTTCAAACTCTTTTATATCCCTTGCATCTATAGAAGATGTCTCAGCACCTGTATCAATTCTAGCATCCATGACAAGGTTTGATGGGTAAACATGAATTTTTTCAACACTTCCTACTACAAGTTTTTCTTTGAAAGACGTAACTTTTTTTTGTACTATAATAGGTGCATTTTGTTTTGTCATATCCTCGTTTGAGACTATGAAAACATCTGGTTTTATCAATGCTGTGAGTTCATTTTTGAGATATTCAAAATTCTCTCTTTGGCGTTCTAAACAAAATTGAAGTGAAACTTTTAAATTTTGATCATGTTCGTATAGCTTTGCATCTAATTCATACGCTACATTTTTTGAGATATCGTGTGAAAGATTTTTTTCTAAATGAGCCAATCGCTCATCAAGTGTATCAAGCTGTTTTGTGCTTGTAAGCTTATGTGAACATCCGTTTAAAAAAAGAGTTAAAAAGAAAAAAAATAGAAAGTTTTTTAGTGCCATTTTTTGCCATTTCGTTAAAGATAAAATCGCCCGCATTGTACTCCTCAATTGCTTCAATAGCTATTATTCAGTATCACATGCCATAAAGATTTTTTAAAAAATATCTCCGTAGCTATAGCGTGAAAAATCAAGATAACATTTCTCATCAACTATTACAAAACGGTGATCTTTTTGAGCTAATTTAAAAATCTTTATTTGAAATTTTGTGATTTTTTTTGGACTAAATCCTTGTTTTTTAAGGTATTTTTTGAGTGAGATAAGGGAATTCTTCTCTTTTTTACTCTCCTCTTCTATCTCAACATCTAAAGATTCTTCAGATTTTGCAAATTGCATCTCAAGCTCTTTTGTTTTTTGTACGATTTGTGTTGAGATAGCATTGATAATAGATTTAAGCTGTTCATCTTTATCTTTATAGATTTGCTCTATTTTTATTCGCTCTTCGATAAGCATTTGTTCTTTTTGTTCTCTGAGCGTGCGAGTTTCTATTTCTAACGTGCTTACCCGCTCTTGAAGCTTCGTATTTTGTTCGACTAAAAACTGGTAGTAATTCCCTTCCATATCTTTAGTAGTTCTTGTAGTAGTCGTATTTTTTGCTGGCGCATTCTCATCGATGAGCACAAACTTCACGCTATCCTCGGTAGTACTCTTAAGTGAACCACGTCTTATACGGTTGTGAATCGCCTCTTTTGAGATTCTAAAATACTCAGCGGCTTCAGCTATGCTCATTTTTTTCATCATACGCCCCTTATCTCATGTTTTCAAACACCAAAGGCGCTTCCCACTCCATGCCACGAATCGCTGCAATTACTGCTTGTAAATCATCGAGTTTTGCACCCTTTACGCGGATAGAATCTCCTTCGATTTGTGCATTTACTTTCAACTTAAGGTTTTTAATCTCAGCTGTGATTTTTTTCGCTTCTTTTGATTCGATGTAGTCCACCACTTTAAAAGTTACCTTACGAGTTCCACCACTTGCATCTTCTACTTTTTGCTCATCAATTACTTTTGATGAAAGACCTTGATGCACTAACTTTGCTATAACTATATCTTTGAGTGCATCAAGTTTGTTATCACTTGAAGCTACAAGAATAAGCAGCTTGTCTTTCTCTTTAAAGTTCACTTCATACGGTGTTCCCTTGAAGTCATAACGATTTGAAACTTCACGTTCCACGAGGTTTATTGCATCTTTAAATGTCTGCATACTAATCTTTGCACTAATATCAAATGAATACTCTTTTGCCATAATAAGCCTTTTTTTAGAAAGATTATAACATAACGTTTGCTAACACTAACAAAACTTTTTTGACACATCTTCGTTATTCCGTGCTGTGTTTTGTCATTGCGTGCTTGAAACATTCGTCATTCCGTGCTTGACACGGAATCTCAAACATACTACATGTAGCACTTTTTATAGACTCAAGAGATCCTGAATCAAGTTCAGGATGACGTGCTACTTGTACTGTTTATTACGTACTGTATTTTTGTCATTTCACACATTACGTCATTGTGTGCTTGACACATTCGTCATTGTGTGCTTGACACGGAATCTCAAACATACTATATGTAGCACTTTTTATAGACTCAAGAGATCCTGAATCAAGTTCAGGATGACGTGCTATAACTAAAAACTCAAAAACTAGGCGATCCATCAAATCCAAATCCACCACCAAAACTTCCAAAGTTTGGATCCATAAAGCCGTTTCGCACTGATTTCATACGTAGTTTTTCTATATCTGCTTTACTAGAAATATCTTGCGGGCAAACAAGTGTACAGTTGTTACAAAGTGTACAATCCCAAACGCCATTTGTTTGGATATTTGTTACTTTTTCTATCTCGCCTTCTTCTCTTACATCACTTACATAACGCCAAACACGAGTGAGTGCAAAAGGTCCTAAGAACTCTTCATTGACAGCATACACAGGACATGAGCTATAACATGAACCACACAAAATACAATCACTTTGTAATGCATTAACTTCTGTTTGCTCTGGAGTTATCACGAACTCTTTTTTACTATTCATTAACCACGCTTTTGCTTTTTGATTCATCTCGTATGATTTTTTCATATCTACAACCAAATCTCGAATCACTGGTGCATTTAAGAGAGGTTCTATCACATCGCCATCTTGTACTTTATACGCACATGCTAGCACTTCTTTTTGGTTCACTCGCATCGAACAGCTTCCACACACGCTACTACGACAGCCACTTATAAAACTTAGCGTCGGATCAACTTTTGTTTTTATATATGTAAGTGCTTCAAGCAAAGTTTGGTTTTCTAGCTCTACTTCATACGCTATGAACGCCTCTTTTATCTCTGGTTCTTGTGTATATCTTTTTATAGTTATCTGCATTTTCTACTCCATAAAGTCGGCACATAACACGCCGTCTTCTTTCCACACAATCGTATGTGCTTTATATGCCGCATCATTTTTTTGTGGGATATCTTCTCTAAAGTGCGCACCACGACTTTCATTTCTACTAATCGCACAAACCAAAACTATCTCACTTAGTTCTACAAGATTACCAAACTCTATAAACTCTACGAGGTTTGTGTTATAAATTTTGCTTTTATCGCCAACGCCCATAAATGGTATCTCTTTTTGTATCTGACGGATAGCACCCAAAACTGCTTTTAAGCCCATCTCATCACGTTTGATTCCTGCATTATTATAAAAAATATTGCCCATAAATTCACGTTTTTGATAAAAATCTATCTGGTTTGTAAAACCAAACTTCACACCATTTACAAAGTTATTTGCACTTTGTTCATATGTTGTAATATCAATAGATTTATCAAATGTTTTCGCATACGCAGCAGCCGATGTTCCTGATTGTTTGCCAAATACCACAAGCTCTAGAAGTGAATTTCCACCCAAACGGTTTGCACCGTGGACTTTATGGTTTGCACACTCACCCACAGCAAACAAACCTTTGACCTTGGTTTGTGTGTTTGCATCTACTTCGATTCCACCCATCGTATAGTGTGCTACGGGTTTTATAGGAATTAAGTCCGTTACTGGATCAATGCCTTCATAAAGTTGTGCAAGCTTACGCTCTTGTGGAAGCTCTTTGGTTATAAACTCTTCACCCAAATGACGGATATCTAAAAAGACATCTTCGCCTTTTTCTATCTGCTCGGCTATAGCGCGCGCTACTAAGTCACGAGAAAGTAATTCATCTACAAATCTCTCGCCCTTACTATTGAGCATATGCCCACCAGAACCTCTTGCACTCTCAGATATTAAAATAGAAGAGCCTTTAAGTGCAGTTGGATGAAATTGTATAAACTCCATATCACAAAGACGAGCACCAGCACGAATAGCCGCAGCGATACCATCACCCGTTGCACCCACAGCGTTAGTCGAGTGTTTGTGATAGAGACGACTATAACCACCAGTTGCGAGTATCACAGATGCGCTTGTGTGTGTTTCCACTTCTCCTGTTTGGATATTTAGAAGTGTTGCTCCACACGCATAAAGTTTGTGGTTAGTATCTTCATTTGTGATGATATTAAGTAGATAACGCTCATTAAGAATCTCAATCCCAGCCTCTAAAACCTTATCATATAAAGTATGAAGGATTTTTAGCCCTGTATAATCTTGTGCATAACACGCTCTAGGCGCACTTGCCCCACCTAAAGTTCTTTGCGCGATTTTGCCATCTTCTGTACGGCTAAAACAAACACCGATACTATCGAGCCACTCTACAGCTTCGGGAGCTTTTTCGCACATAAACCGAACTGCTTTTTCATCTGCTAAATCGGATGCAGATTTTAGAGTGTTAGCGATGTGATCTTCTACACTATCAGCACTCATATGTCCAAATGCTGCATTGATGCCACCTTGTGCCATCGATGTTTGTGCGCGAGTTGGATAGCTTTTTGTGATAATTTTTACTTTTGCACCTGCTTCATATGCTGCAAGAGCTGCTACAAGTCCTGCGCCTCCAGCTCCGATAATTAAGACATCACTATGCATTTTTCTACCTTTGTTTTGAAAAATAATCTTATCTATTTTATATTAAAATATTTGTGCTAAAAAATAATACCGCAAAATTCTAAGTCCACCAGCGATAACCAAAAACCAAATAAAATT
>JAVETY010000094.1:0-6724 GCA_034005815.1 Sulfurimonadaceae bacterium
TGCATAGGCTTTGATATCTGGTAAATCCACCTCAAGCGTACCATCTTGAAGTAGTTTTAAAAACGAAGGTGCTAAACCTATCGCCGTATTTAAAAGCTCAAGTGGTGATATCTCTGAGATTTTTATAGGTGTAAAGCTTTGTTGGTTGAGCCAGCCTAGTTCTAGTAATATTTTGATATCTTGAAGGTGCTCTAAATAGTTATAATTTTTTACACCATATATCTCTTGAAGCAACTCTAAAACTTCTATATCTTCTTGCCCTTGCATATATCTTTGCGCCAAAATCTGTAAAATTTTTGCTTCATTAATGCTACATTTTAGATGTGGAAATATCTGTGTATCTGCCACTTCTTTTGTTTCTAAAAAATCTACTAATATCTCTAATTTCATCAGCTACTCCACAAATGAATAAAGAAGTTCTATCTCTTTATCCCAAATTGACTCATCTATTGTTTCAAGAATAAGCGGTATATCATCCATACGTGTATCGTTCATCAAAAATCTAAACGCATCGAGTCCAATCTCGCCCTCACCAAGCGAGTGATGCCTATCGACACGACTCCCTAAAGCTGGTTTAGAGTCATTGATATGCATCCCACTTAGATATTCAAATCCTACAATCTTGCCAAATTCTTTCCACGTAGCATCATATGTTTCTCGTGTTCGTATATCGTATCCTGCTGTAAACATATGGCATGTATCGATACAAACACCCACACGACTTTTGTCTTCTATTTTATCTATAATATATGCAAGATGCTCAAACGTATAGCCAAGGTTTGTTCCCTGTCCTGCTGTGTTTTCTATCACGGCTTGCACCCCGCTTGTAACGTCTAATGCTTGATTTATTGATTCTGCAATCACATCAAGTGTTGTTTCCTCTACTTCTTTGAGCAATGCGATATCTAGTTTCTCTTTTGCGGAGAGTTTTACCAGATGACTTCCAGGATGAAAATTAAGCTTTACTAATCCTAACATCTCACATCTTCGTATCTCTTCTATAAATGCTTCACGGCTTTTTTCCAACTTTTCTTGTTCTGGATGTCCGAGATTAATCAAATAACTATCATGTGGCAAAATATGTTTTGGTAAAATTCCACTCTTTTCAAGTGCTGTAAACCATGCGTCTAGTGTTTGGGCATCGAGCGGTTTTGCATCCCATCGTTTTTGATTTTTTGTAAAAAGTGCAAATGCTTTTGCACCTATTTTTTGGGCGTGAAGTATTGCATTTTGCACTCCTCCACTCGCACTTGTATGTGCGCCTACAAATTTACTCATCGTCTATCCTTAGTTGTGTATCTTTATGTTTGAAACTGATATTATTTTTTCTATCTCTAAAAAAAGCAGCACCTTGGCGAACTCTATAAACTATATCAACATATTCATTTTCTATCACCTGTTCATATCCGATTGGTGTGATAACTTTATTTAATCCATTGTAAATTGGTTCACTAAGGAGTATATTTTGCAACATCTCATCAGGATAAGAAGCGTTTAAATACTCACTATTAAAACCACTTTTGCTCATACATCCTTTGCTTACACAAATAAGATGGTTGATAGTTATCTTCTCAACACTCGTTCCTGCTACAAAAAGTTCAAGTTCTATCGATGTGTTAGTATTTCTAAGATAGCCTAAATCGGCAAACTTTAGCTTTGGTGACTTAATCACAAAGATTTTGGGCTGTGTATGTTCATAGTTTTTAGCGCTACATCCAAGAAAAAGAAAAGCAACTAAAAGAGCTAAAAAAGAGAGTATATATTTCATGAATGAGATTATAGCAACTCTTATTTGACAAATTGAAATATTTTCCAAATTTGTTTTTAAATGTATGTAAAATCTAATTATAAACTGCTAAAGGCTTCAAAAGTATGAAAATTCATATAGATATAGACTGTTTTTTTGTTTCAGCTGCACGTATAGTCGATCCATCACTCAACAATAAACCTGTAGCAATTGGTGGAAGAAGTGATACAAAAATCTTTGATAGTGGTGCAAAAACACAAACAATTAATCTTGAAAATAGAGGTAATTTTGTTCCCACATTTTTTAAAACTTACGAAGCAAAAGATGATGATATAAATGCATTTCGCAATGCCCGTGGAGAACTCACAGGAATACTTACAACTTCGAGTTATGAGGCAAGAGCGTATGGTATCAAAACTGCCATGAGTATCAAAGAAGCACTGATATTATGTCCAAAACTCATCATCAAAGCACCCAATATGACTTTATATCAAAAGCTCTCAAGAGAATTACACGAATTTCTATCTCTTCGCATTCCTGTTGTAGAGCAAGCAAGTATTGATGAGTTTTATGGGGATTTATCTGGTTGGGTAGCGGATGAAGAGGTTGACTCCTTTATAAATAATCTCCGTTTAGAGATTTTAGATGTTATCAAACTTCCAGTATCCATTGGCTCAGCACGCACTCGATATATAGCCAAACTAGCGACTAGTTCTGCCAAGCCATTTGGCTCTAAGATTATATTTCCTCATCAAGAAGATGCTTTTATTAATCCTATCAAAGTAGAAGCCTTTTCTGGAATTGGCAAAAGCATGCAAGAGAAACTAAGATCAGCTCAGATTCATACTTTGGGCGAACTCAAAAAAAGACGCGGTACGATAGAATCTTGGGGACCTTATGCAACTGAGCTTTATAAACGTGTAGCAGGACTTAGCGATGACACTATAAACACGTGTAAAAAAAGAAAATCGATAGGTATTTCACGAACGTTTGAGCCACTTTTTGCAAGAGCAGAAGTACAAAAAAGAGTGCATATCTTAGCGCGCCATCTTAGCTTTGCAATACAAAAACTTGATGTGATTCCCACTACTTTTCATCTTGCAATCTCTTATGAGATGAATCAAAAATCGCATAGAAACATAACACTTTGTGAGATTTTTACAGAAAAAAAGTTCAATGCTCTTTGTCTTTCACTTTTTTGTGAAGCAGATATTTATAAAAGACTTCATGTAATTCGTTTGAGTATCAACTGTTCACAATTTACCAAAAATTCTAAACGATCGCTTTCGCTTATAGGATTTGAGGATGATAAACAGATGCAAAATTTGACAAAACAAACACATAAAATAAGAGAAAAGTATGGGATAGATAGTTTAAAATGGGGATGCGAGCTCTAACATGCCATGGCATGTTAGAAAAAGTTTATATCTCTAAACAGTCCGCTATGGAGTAAAGTCCTACCTCTTTTGTAACAAGCCATGCACCAGCACGGATGGCACCTTTTGAGAAAGTATTTCTTGAAGTTGCCGTGTGGCTAAGCTCGATAAACTCACCATCGTTATAAAAACCAACTGTGTGTTTTCCAACGATATCACCACCACGAAGTGCCATCACTGAGATCTCACTCTTGGTTCTCTCTCCGATGTTTCCATCTCTGCCACTAATACGTACATCATCAATATTTAAATCTCTAGCTTTTGCAGCGGACTCACTCAGAGTAAGAGCCGTTCCACTTGGTGCATCTTTTTTATGTCTATGGTGCATCTCAACAATCTCGATATCAAAATCTTCTAGTGCAGCGGATGCTTGATAGACGAGTTTGTTTAAAAGTGCAACACCCAGAGACATATTGGTTGCATAAAGTATAGGCATCTGCTCACTTGCATTTTTTAGAAGATTGAGCTGATGAGAGTTAAGCCCAGTTGTACCAATAACCAAAGGTTTCGGAGTTTTGATTGCTGCTTCTAAAAGCATTTCACATGCTCCAGGAAGTGAGAAATCAATCACCAAATCACAACTTTTTAAAAAAGTTTTCATATCTGATGTTACTAAAATCGAAGGATCGATAGAAAACTCTAAACTATTGCGAACAAATACAGTGCTTACACTCATGTCAGATGTAAGTTTTAAATCTTCTAACAATAACTTTCCTACTCTACCACCAGCACCAAAAACTCCAACTTTTATCATTCTATCTCTTTCTTAATGGCTTGCTAATTCGTCTACGTATGCTATCGCTTGAAGTGCAGCAACTGCACCATCACCTGCGGCACATACAACTTGTTTTGGAGCAGATATACGAATATCTCCCGCTGCATAAAGTCCTGCAACTGATGTTTTCATGTTGATATCAACTACAACATCACCTGCTGGTGTCATGTCACAAAGGAAATTTCCATCCTCTTGGATAAGCACTTGATTATTTACATCATATCCAACAAATGTAAAAACACCTGGAACTGTAATCTCTCTTGTTTCACCTGCATTTGATTTCACACGGATACCAAGTACGCCAGATGCATCACCAAAAACTTCTTCAGGAACTGTATTTAAAATAAGCTCAATATTTTCAGCTCTTTCTACTCTTGCAATAGTATTTGGAGCAGAACGAAATGTATCACGTCTGTGGATAAGATATACTTTTTTACAGATTTTTGCAAGATAAAGTGCTTCTTCCAAAGCAGTGTCTCCACCACCAATAACCGCAACTTCTTTCCCTTTGTAAAAAAATCCATCACATGTAGCACATGTACTTACACCACGACCAAAATAAACATCTTCACCTGTAAATCCTGCACGACGCGGACGCGCACCAGTAGCGACGATAACACTTCTTGCTTCATCTATCTTCCCATCGCCTCTATGGATTTTAAAGAAATCTGACTCTTTTGTTACACGAACTACTTCCACCATATCATGTTTTAATCCAAATTTTTGGCATTGTTCTGGCCATGGCATCATAAGATCCATACCTGTAATATCACCAGTTACCCCAGGATAATTTTCTATCTCAGAACTTTGTGTGATTTGCCCACCAGGCATACCTTTTTCATACATAACAACGTTATCTAAACCCCCACGTGTCGTGTAAAGTCCAGCAGTAAGTCCAGCAGGTCCACCACCTATAATCGCACAATCTAACATAGTTTATTTCCTTATTATAGTGTTTGAATCTCATTAGATAATGTATCTAAATTATCGAGTTTGCGTATCATACTATCTTGTTTATAAAGAGAGTCTTTGACTTTTTTTATAAAGAAGATTGATGGTGCATCGTAAATATTAAACCTCTGAATAAAATTAAGTGAATTTTTTGTTCCACTTCGTAAAAATCTTATATTTTTCCCATTTTCTCGTGCTTCATTGTAGTAATCAAATGCAATAATTGGAATATTTAGATTGATAGTATCAAGTTTTTCTGCCACTTGTGCATCTTTTGAACTATAAAAAACAACAATATATCGCTCTTGCGTAGGTGTAAAAATATCTTTTTTCTCGTAATAAATCCACTCTTTAAAATCGATAAATTTATACTCTGAGAATTTGTAGTTGTAGTAAGCGAATGCGCTAGCAATCATAGCCGCACCAAAGAAAGAAGCAAGAAGCGTCGATAGGGAAAAAAGGCTTTGACCTTTTTGCACTACCTTAAACCTCTCATAAATGAAGTGTTACGCTAAAAGAGCGTCGATTTTTTGTGCTAGAGCTTGTTTAGATTGTGCTCCAACAACTTGGTCTACCATTTTTCCATCTTTAAAAAACATGATAGTTGGAATAGAACGGATACCAAATTTTACAGCGATATCTTGTTCTTCGTCTGTGTTTACTTTACAGATATTTGCTTTTCCATCATAATCGTTTGCAAGCTCTTCAATAACGGGAGCAATCATACGGCATGGTCCACACCAAGGTGCCCAAAAATCTACGAGTGAAACACCTTTTTCTAGTGTAGTTTCAAAGTTTGCAGCAGTTAATTCTAAATATTTTCCCATGTCAAAGTCCTTTTATGTAATAAAGCATTATACAAATGCAAACTTTAAATCCATCTTTATCATCAAATTTTTATCACTTTTCTCTATTTTGTATATTTTTCTCATCAATTTGGCAAAATCGTAACACTTTATATCTTTCCAAAAAATATCACTCCTATGTAAAAATATTGTGATGTTATTTTCTATATAATGATTCGATAAAAAAATGAGGATACAAAATGAAATTAACCATCACAAAGGGCGAAATAAGTGTAAGACCCTCCGTTGCAAAACCACACCCTGGTTTTTTTCATGAAGTAGGTGAAGAGCGCTTTAGAAAGCTTGTGTATGACCACTATGAGGCGATTAGAACAAGTGATATCGCTTTTTTATTTCCTGTAAATGATGATGAGGATTTTGCTGTAGCACAAAAGCATGCTGCTGATTTTCTTATAGAGATTAGTGGTGGACCCGATTATTTTACTCAAACAAGAGGGGAACATCAAATGGTAGGTCGTCACGCACCTTTTCGCATAGACGAAGATGGGCGCATGAGTTGGCTAAAGCTCTATATTCCACTTTTAGAAGAGCTTGTAGATGAGGGAATAACACCTGCATATATTCAGTCTTTTTGGGAATATCTCAATATTTTTTCTATGTGGCTTGTAAATACGAAAAGCTAGATTTTACTTTCTTGTACAAAACAACAAATGTTCTACCATCATGAACTCAAAGACGTCTTCCTGAACTTGATTCAGGATCTCAAGATCGACAAAAAGAAAGAGATTCCGTGTCAAGCACGGAATGACGTTTGTTCATCAGGCACAGAATGACGTTGGTATGTCATGGCATGCTATATAATCACATGCCATAAGAAAACTATGGTATGTTAGATAGTTACAAAATATCTTTTTCTCTCTTTATAGTACGCACACTCTGTGTATCCCACACTTTTTGCAAACTCTACAACCTCATCTTTAAACATAGCTACTTGTTCTGGTTTATGTGC
>JAVETY010000095.1:0-6706 GCA_034005815.1 Sulfurimonadaceae bacterium
AGAACTTATCGAGTGTGGTGTGATAGTTGTGCGTTACTTTGGTGGAACAAAACTGGGTCCTGGTGGATTAGTACGAGCCTATAGCGATAGTGTTAATAAAGTGATAGCAGAAGCAGAACTTGTAGAGTATGAAGAGCTACATGCCATCACAATAGAGTTTGCACATGCTATAACAAGACGTGTAAATTATGAGTGCGAACAAGAAAATATTGCAATAGTAGAGAGACAATTTGATACACAGGCACGTTATACACTTGAGGCAACGCAAGAGAAGCTGCAGCACTTTTTAGAAAAGATGCAAAGAGACATAACTATAGTATAAGTACACTACATTGACGAATGATGAGAGAATATTTTCTTCAACTGAAGTGGGAGTTTTAAACACCCACTTTTTTATCTTCCTTGAACAGCATTCCCCATATCCCACATAGGTAAGAAAATACCAAGAGCCAAAAGAATAACCATACTCGCTATGAGTAATAACATAATAGGTTCTATTGCCTCAGATAATCCATCTATAATTGCATCAAAACGCATCTTATAATAATCAGCAACTTTAGTAACCATTGCATCTAATGTACCACTATCCTCACCAGCAGAAATCATCTGTACAATCATATTTTCAAAAAGACCTGTTTCTTTGAGTCCTTTGTTTAAAGTACTTCCCTTTTCAACCGCGCCACGTACTGTTAAAAGTTTTGCTTTAAGTGGAAGAGAGTCAATCATAGAGATAGATGTATCAAGGGCTTCAGCGATTGGAATACCTGCTTTTATCAGTGCAGAAAAAACAAGAGTAAAGCGGCTAAGCGTAGAGAACATAATAAGGTTTTTAACCAAGTACATTTTTAACAATACCTTATGCCAACCGAATCGTATATGTACATAATGATTGATAAGATATTTAAATGTCATAATAGAAACAAAAATAATAGCAAGAACGTAAAGCCCATAATTATTAAAGACGTGCTCAAGTGTTAAAAGTATTTGTGTCGGCATAGGAAGTTCAGCTCCAAGCTCTTCAAAGATATCTTTAAATTGAGGAACAACATAAGAGATAAGAACAGTAAAAGCAACAGCCATAGCAATCATAACGTTTCTAGGATATGCCATTGCTTTTTTAAACTTAACAACATTGGAACGAATCTCTTCAAGCATATCTGCAAGAGAGTAGAGCGCTTCATCAAGATTACCTGTTTTTTCCCCTAGTTGTACCATTGCCAAAGAGAGATTTCCTAACTCAAAACGAAATCCTTCCATCGCAGCTGACATAGAATGTCCAGCATTAATATCATCTGCTAATTTACCAAAAACGAGTTTTAAACTTTGATCTTCCGTTGCACTTGAAATTTCACTTAAAGAATCATGGATAGAGATACCCGCATTTGTCATAACAGCAAGTTGACGAATAGCTGCAATAAGTGAGTCAGGCTTAATTTTTCGTTTTTTGATATTTTGTAAAAAATTTGTTTTAAGTTTTTTGAGGCGCGCTTCAACTGGTTCAGGTGCCTCAACTACTTTTATAATAATGCCAGTATGTTTGAGCTTCACATAGTCATTTGCTTCTTTTCTATCATTTGCATAAAAACCTATAAGTTCACGTTTGCCTCTTATGAGAACTGTTGCTACAAAGTACTTCATTATTTTGCCACCTTTAAAATCTCTTGGATACTAGTAACACCATCAAGTGCTTTTTGAATACCATTATGAAAGAGTGTAGTAAAGCCTTCTTTGAGAGCTTGTTCTAAAAGAATATCTTTTCCTGCACCTTTAGCAATAAGAGAAGATACTTCCTCTGAGATAAGAAGTACCTCAGAAATCATTTCACGCCCCATAAATCCACTATCACCACATTCACGACAACCACTTCCTGTATAGAATTTAGCTCCTTCTGGGATTAAATCATGTATCTCTTCTAGAATCGAAGCTGGAAGATGTTCTTCTGTCTTACAATGAGGACAAATTTTTCTTACAAGTCTTTGTGCTTGAATAGCAACAAGCGCACCACTAAGAAGGTAATGTTGAATCCCCATATCAGCCATACGAGGAATTGCGCTAATAGCATCATTTGTGTGAAGTGTTGAGATTACCAAGTGACCTGTAAGTGCTGCTTTAATAGCGATTTCTAATGTTTCATGGTCACGAATCTCCCCAATCATGATTTTATCAGGGTCTTGTCTTAGGATAGAACGAAGAGCATCTCCAAAACCTAATCCAACTTTAGCATTTACTTGCACTTGCTGAATAAGGTTCATTCTATACTCAACAGGGTCCTCAACAGTGATAACTTTGTCCTCAACATTTCTTAGTTCATTGAGTGCTCCATAGAGTGTTGTTGTTTTACCACTTCCTGTAGGACCAGTAACCAAGATAAGTCCATATGGAGCTTGTAGTCCTTTAATAAGTTTTCCATA
This sequence comes from Sulfurimonadaceae bacterium, assembly GCA_034005815.1. Taxonomy (GTDB): domain Bacteria; phylum Campylobacterota; class Campylobacteria; order Campylobacterales; family Sulfurimonadaceae; genus Sulfurimonas. Next base: position 2,412 of record JAVETY010000095.1, read on the forward strand.
GCTATAAGCGTCCATACCAGCTTCTTCTAGTTTTACAAGCGCTTTGGCTTTATCAAGAACCCTCATTACTATAGATTCTCCATAAAGGATGGGGAGTGTTGAGATACGGAAGTCATATTCACGAGTACCTACTAAAGTGGAGAAACGTCCATCTTGTGGCTTTCGTTTTTCAGCAATATCAAGATTCGATAAAAGTTTTAATCTTGATGCCATAGGAGGATAGATATCTTTTTCAAAAATAAACATCTCTGTTAGTTTTCCATCTACACGTCCACGTACAACGCAGTTCTTTTCTGTTGGTTCGATATGAATATCACTCGCACGCCCGTTGATACATGATTTTAATACAACATCGATAAGCATAAGAATAGAAGATGCTTCTTGTTGGTCCTCTATATTATTTATTGAGTTAAGTTCATCTCTGATTTTTTTTGTCAGATCTTTAACGCTGTCTTTGAGTTCAACTTTATAAAGGTAAGTATGAATCTGTTTACTCGTAGCAACTGCTACTTTTAATATTTTTCTTGGAAAAAGTCGTTGGATAGTTTCATGGGCTGGAATATCAAGAGGATTACTAAAAGCGACTACTACGTTCATTTCATCTTCAGAGATAGGAAGCGCATTGTGTTTTTTTAATTGTGTGAGTGGAACTCTTTGTGTGAGCCTATAATCCATATCGATGGAGTCTAAATCGATAAAAAGATAGTCTAGCTCATGGGCTAGTTTTTCTAAAACAACGCTCTCTTTAATATAGTCATAATTGTTTATAATAGAGAGGTCATAGACACCTTTTTTGATTTGCTCTACAATGAAGCGAACAAGGCGATCCATTGTCATAAATCCAGAAAGTGTTATATCTCTTAAAATAAGATTTGGGTTGATTCCTTTGGCTAAAAGTCTATCAACTTGTCCTTTCATTATGGAACCGTTTGCAAGTAAGTCTGTGGTTATTCTATCCATTAATTCCTACCAATAAATATGTCTTTTTACGCTTATTGTATCATAGAATTCTTCAATTATTATTTTATTTAGTTTTTCATCTTTTTCAAGATAAAGCTTGTAGCTTATCTTTGGATTGTCTAAATCTTCAAAGAGATAGAGTGCTCTTGATGGATGCTTTCCTAATTTCGCATAAAGGTCAAAAACTTTAGATAATACATAATCCGTTGTAGGTAAATCAAGGCTTGAAAGGTCATAGTCATCACTCATGGCATGTAAGAGAAGCTTTTTTTGCATCAATATAATAGAAAAATAAGCAGAATTACCTCTTGCTTCTTTTGTGAATTTTAACATTGCAACAGGGATTGCTAAACGATCGATGTAATCTGAATAGAGACAACCAAAAGCATAAAGAGAGATAAACTCTTCATCTTTTTGATAGGCTGAGAAATTCTCAAAACCAAGATTACAAACTTCTTCATATTTTTTGTTTTGAAATAGATGTAGCATATCTGTTTTAGTCTCTGCATATAAACCGAGTGTTATGAATAATAGTAAAATAATTCTCATTTAAATTTTCCTGAACGTATCTCTTCTAAGAGTAATTTTGCTTGATTGGAGCCTGAATGCTCAATATATTGACGTAAAGTTTTCACTGCCATATCTTTTTCTTTGAGTTTAACAAGTGATTTTGCAAATATAATCCAACTTGCTTCTATATTATTATTGAGTTCATTTGTTATAAGTGCATAATTGTATGACTTATTATAATCACCTAGCTCATAATACTTTTTAGCAACAAAAAGACTCAGTGCAGGATCATTTGATTTTTTAAATCTCTCAATAACTTTTAAAATATCATCATGTGTATCTTTTCTTTCTATCTTAATAGATTGAGGTTTTTCTACCTCTTCTATAGGTTCTGGCTTAGGAGCTTTTTCTTGTTTGTAAGACTCTTTTGTATTCGAGACATTTTCATAATCTGTATCTGGATTCTGATAAAATGGGACATCATTTGTCATCTCATTTATAAAGTGCATCGATGGAGTTAGTGTCACTTTTTGTGTTGATGGAGTAAAAATTTCTCGTTGCACAGGTTGTTGCGCTTGTCTCACTTCTACAGGCTTTATCTCTTCTTGTTCTATACTTTGTTTTATCTCATTATGAGATAGTTCAGAAGTTTCAATTTTCTCTTGTATTTTTTCTTTAGGTAGCTCTATTTCTAAAGGCTCTTTTTGAACAATATTTACTTCATTGTTTGGTTGTATAAAAATAAAACCAATAGTCATAATAACAAGTGCACTTGCAATAATGACAATATGAGGGATAAAAGATTTAATTTTATATGACTTCCACCGTGTTTCTAGTTCTATGACATTAAGCATCTATAAGTCCTGAATGTATTGCTGACATCTCTATTATTTTATTTGAAACTTGATTGAGAGAAATCTTTGCTGGATTATTTTTTTCATACCACTGATAGACGTCAAAAAGAGTATAGAGCAATTTATTAGTATCTCTATAGTTTCCATTTGTAAGTTTATAGATAAGGTTTATATTTGTATTTTGAAACATATTTGCACTATCAAAACAATTGGCTTTCATCAATTTTTTTTGTATATAAATTTTTAGCTCTGCTATTGAGGCATTCTCTAATTCTATGCTTTCCCAAATTCTAGTTTGAAAATGCTCTTTTGCTATGAGATCTTCCTTTTCTGTTTTATGCAGTGTTATAACAAATTTCACTTTTCTTGTATCAGAGAGAAGTCTAATTTTTTCCATCAAAGCATTTGAATAGAGTTGTGCTTCATCAAGTAAAATAAGCGGAACTTCATCTGTGGCATGTTGATTTAAAATTGAGATAAACTGTGTAAAATTTAGCTCATCTTTAAACTCTTTTCCAAATAGATCGAAAGCAAGTTTTTTATAAAATTCTGTTTCATCCAAGATGGGTGTTTGATATATATACACTTTTTGTAAGCTAGATAAATCGTTATGAAGCTTTGAGAGAAACATACTCTTACCAGTTCCGGGTTTTCCGTAAAGGAGTATCATTTTTAATGGTTTTTTTACGGAATCTTTTAAAGATTGATAGATTGTAGAAACTCTATCTAGTTGGACATAGTCTTTGTGGTTGACTATATCCAAAAAAGCATTTTTGGAATTAAGGAAGATATTAGAGCCCATCTTCCTCAGCTACCTCAGAACTATCGGTATTTTTAACTTCTAGACCTAGAAGTTCGTTACTGATTCCTTCATATCCTAAATCAGATAAAGAAAGTTTATTGTTTTCTTTATGGATAATATGTGGTTCAATTACAATTACAAGTTCTTCAATTTGTTTTACCATCTCTTCACGACTAAAGAAATAACTAAGACCAGGTATGTCACCAAGAAGTGGAACTTTGCTTGTTGATTCTCTGTGTCTTGTACTGATAAGACCACCTAAAATTATCTTGTTACCATCTTTGACTGTTACAACAGAAGAGAGCTGTCTTCTGTTAAGGTCAGGTGGCATTTTTCTTTCTCCTGAGGTTGTTTTAACAGATGATTCTGTCTCAGATAAAGATGGATTAATAATCAAAGTAATTGTATGGTCATCTGAAATCTCAGGAGTGATAGAAAGTAAAACCCCTGCAAAAATAGAACGGATAATCTCGTTTGAACTTTGTGCTCCACTTGTACCACCCGCAAGAGTTTCCGTACTAGTTATTTTATAAAAATACTCTGTTCCTGCTGTGATAAGGGCAGGTTGGTTATTGAGTGTAAGTACTTTAGGATTTGAGATAGAATTTACTTCCCCTTGTGTTTTTAGAAACTTAATAACTTCATTTAAACTTCCACCAGCTTTGATGTTGATAAGTCTCATCGTATCTTGACCAAGTCCGTAAGCACCTTCCGTGATAGAGTCACCTTCAAATTCAGTAACATTTTTAGCTTTCATATTTTGTATGCTTAAATCAATATTTTGAAGTGCGTAAAGTTGTTGCCAATCGATACCTGTTGATTTGCTATCAGACATAGTAACTGAGAGAAGTTGTACATCTATAAGAACTTGCAATTGCACTTTTTTTTGGAGTTTTGCTAAATACTCTTCGAAACGTTTCATTTGTTTTAGGGTTGCAGTTACTGTTACTAACCCAGCATTTTTATTGATAATAGGAGTTTGCGCAAGATATACATCTTCAGGACGATTGAGAATTCTTTGAAACTCTTGATCGAGTTCTTTCCAAAACTCTACTTCATCAGTGCTCTCTATTTTTATTCCAGATTCAGAACTTGTTGTTTTTCCAGCGGTTGCAGACCCACCACTACTGCTACTAGTACCTTTTATTTTAGCATCTGTGTTGGATGTA
>JAVETY010000096.1:0-5096 GCA_034005815.1 Sulfurimonadaceae bacterium
GTTGGCTATGTTGGAGTAACACTTCACTAACACTTTTATATTATAATCACAGATGCACAAAAAAATACTACTCTTAGAAGACGACACACTTTTAGCACAAACATTAGAGGAGCTTTTAGTATCACAAACTTATGATGTAACATTAGTCACATCTGGAGATGAAGCTGTAGATATGACATATGAGAATAAGTTTGATCTCTATATATTTGACATAAATGTACCTGATATCAACGGACTTGATCTTTTAAAAAGTTTAAGAGATGCAGATGATAAAACTCCAACAATTTTCATAAGTGCATTGGTTGACTTAAACTCAATCTCTAAAGCCTTTGAAGTTGGAGCTGAGGACTATATAAAAAAACCTTTTTTCCCACAAGAGTTACTCATACGAGTAAATGCTAAACTCACAAAGAAAAACTCCAATATAATCTATAAAAACTTAGAGTATAATGCACAAACAAACATTCTTAAAAAAGATGGACATGTAATGGCCCTTGGTGGAGTTCAAGAACAACTTTTCTCCCTTTTTATACAAAATATTGGACAAGTGCTAGATAAAGATATCCTTATGGAGTGTTTAGAAAAGCCTTCTTTAGCAGCACTTAGAGTTGCTTTAACAAAACTAAAACAGACAACTGGTTTAGATATAAAAAATCTTAGAAACATAGGGTATATACTTGAGCAGAGTTGAGATAGAATCCTTTTTAAAAAGCTTTTTATTGTTCTTCACATCTCTTAGCACCTTAATGGCAACACTTTTTTATATAAACTACACTAAAGATGTACAAACACTTGATGAGACACTTTTCTCACAGATGCGAATCTGCAGTTTTGATTTAAAGTGCGAACAATTTACTCTGAACTTTATTCCTCATGGTGAAGAGAAATTTTATACTCTGTACAAAGACAAAAGAGGGCTAAGTAGCTATTACCCCATACCCGACTCACAAAAATTTGTTATGCTTTTAAATTTTAGCGACACGCAGTACACTTATGAACTCAAAATACTAAAAAGCGAATCTTTGTGGAAATTTTCTGCTATTGTGGGCGTTATTTTCCTTCTCTCTGTTTTGTTCTCAATCTATGCTCTTTATCCACTTAGAAATGCTCTTTTACTTACTCAGGAGTTTATAAAAGACATCCTCCATGACTTTAACACCCCGCTTGCTTCACTTCGTCTTAATAGTTCAATGCTAAAAGAAGAAATTGGGGAAAATCAAAAGATAGAGAGGATTGAGCAGAGTGTAAAGAACATTCTCTCCCTGCAGGAGCACCTCAACTCATATCTACATAACCACACTTTACAAAAAGAGAAGTTTGAGCTAAAAGATTTACTAAACGAACATAGGGTTATGCTTGAGAAAAATTATCCAAATATTAAATTTGAGATTGATATAGATAGTACAAAACTCCACACAAACAAAAAAGCCTTTACTCGCATAATAGATAATCTGCTAAGTAATGCAGCAAAATATAACAAGCCCAAGGGCTTCATAAACATAGTTTACGAAAATAAGAAGCTCAAAATCATAGATACAGGTAAAGGTATAAAAAATCCAAAAAAGATTTTTAACAGATTCTATAAGGAGCAAGAACGCGGTATTGGTATTGGACTACATATAGTTAAAAAACTGTGTGAAGAGCTTGGAATAAAGATAAGCGTAGAGAGCGTTTTAAATGAAGGAACTACATTTACTCTTAACGTACAAAAGCTTACACTTGACAAATAATTCGCTTATGAAGCACTTACACTCTTGTGTAATAATAACACTATCAAAACCAAAGGAATAAAAGATGAAAACTTTAAAATTAAGCGCAACTTTGATGTTGCTTGGAGCTTTAAGTGTAGGTATGGCGCAAACAATAGATGAGCAAATTACAGCTATTCAAAACGCTTCACCAGAAGAGAGAGTAACACTTGTTAATGAGTTTAAAACAACTCTTTCAACTCTCAGTAGCGAAGAGAGAGCCGAAGCTATTGCTCAGTTGCGCGCTAGCATGCCAACAGATACCACTCGAACGCAAACGCAAACAAAAACGAAAGAGAGAAGTCGACTCAATCAGATGGAGCAGACTGAGAGTATGAAACGAGAGCAAAACATGAATCAAAATCAAGTTCCTAATCAGTCAATGAGACAAGGAACTCAGAGCGGTGACACCCCAAACAAATTTATGAATCGTAAACAATAAATAGTATACCGCCGTTTACGGCGGTACAAAAGGATATATATGTATAAAAATGTACTACTTATTTTACTCATAACCTCACTCAGTCTTTTTGCGTATAGTGATTATGATATGGATGGTGTTGATGATAAAATAGATCAATGCCCAAATACACCATTTGAGGATCTTGTGGATGAAAAGGGATGCAGTATAAAAAGCTTAGAGAGTCCCCATCACTTTGATGTTATATTTGGTATAGATTTTTCTCAAACAAGCTATGAGACCATGGAGAAGACAGACACAATTACAAACACCCTTCAGGTTGATTACTACTATAAAGACTTCTCCCTCCAAGCAAGTTCATCTTACTATAAGAATCAAAGTGACACTTACAATAACAACGGGCTTGATGACTCATTTATAGGTGCATACTATAAGCTTACCCCACTGTATAATCTAACTATTCGTTTAGGTGCCGGTCTTGTACTCCCAACATACAACACTGACTTGAACAATAACAATACGGACTATACTGCATCGGCAAATCTTAGCTACATGCTAGAAAATATAAATATTTTTGGCGGAATTGGGTACACAATCATAAACGACGATGATATTAATGGCGTTGTAGCCTATAAAAATACAAATTCATACTCTATAGGTCTTGGATTTTACCCAACACAAAAACTTTACCTAAGTAGTGCTTATAACTCTAACGAAAGTATTTACGAAGGGGTCGAGGACTTAGACACACTCTCTATTTATGGTTTTTATAGCATCGACTCAAACTGGTTTACAAGCTTTAGTTACGCATACGGCTTAACTGACTCTGCTAGTGACAACTCCGTTTCGTTTCGTGTAGGTTACTATTTTTAATCACTGTTTTTATCAGTGATTATTCCATTCATCGAGTTCAAGTAAATACCATCTAACCGCCAATTTCCATCTGTCGTAAAATATATCCATATCATTTAACTAGATTCGGTATAGTATCCTCACAGATAGGGAAAAAGGCAAAAAATGAATGATTTTACATACTACAATCCGACAAAAATAGAGTTTGGAAAAGAGAAAGAAAATAAGATTGGCAAATACTTGGAACAATCGGGAATTAAAAAAGTGTTGTTGGTTTATGGAAGCGGAAGCATTAAACAAAATGGCCTTTATAATCGCATCGTAGCTTCATTGAAGAAAAATAGCATAGAGTTTGTGGAACTCTCGGGTGTGGTGAGTAATCCTTTACTTAGTAAAACAAACGAAGGGATCCAACTTGCCAAAGAGAATAAAGTCGAAGCTATTTTAGGCGTTGGTGGTGGTTCCGTAGCCGATAGCGCAAAAGCAATTGCCGCTGGAGCCAAATATGATGGTGACGTATGGGACTTTTTTATCAACAAGGCTCAAATCACAGAGGCTTTACCGGTCTTTACCGTTATGACGCTCTCAGCTACAGCAAGCGAAATGAATGGAAATGCGGTTATCATGAATGATGCAACAAAACAGAAGTACTCAATAGGTACAGTTTTGGTAAATCCAGTCATTTCTGTAATCAATCCTGAACTTATGGTAACGGTCAGCAAAGAGTATTTAGCCTACTCCGCAGTTGATATTATTTCTCACTGTATTGAAGTCTATTTTACGGCGAGCGTACATCCTCGTTTTAACGCCAGAATAGTTGAAGCCATCATTACAACGGTTATGGAAACGACAGAGATATTGTTAGAAAATCCAAACGATTATGATGCGCGAGCTGAGTTTGCATGGGCGGCTATACAAGGACTCAATGGTTTAACGCCAGCCGGAACAGCTGGTGGCAGTTTTCCAAATCATATGATAGAACACTCCCTCTCTGCTCTGTATAATGTAGCCCATGGCGCAGGATTAGCGGTTGTGATGCCTGCATGGATGAAATGGTACAAAGAGCAAAACAACGCGCAATTTACAAGATTTGCAAAAGAAATTTTTAATAGCGACGATGCAAACGAAGGGATAACAAAACTCGAAAGCTGGTTTAGAAAAATTGGCGCGCCCGTCACATTGGCAGAGGCAAACATTCCAAGAGAAGGGATAGAGACTTTGGCACAAAATGCATATGAAACCTCCAAAGTTTGGGGTATGGATGGCGTGTATTCTAAAAACACAATCGCAGAGATACTAGAAAAAGCATAAAAGGAGAAGAGATGAAAAATGTACTTATCATCAATGGTCATCAAAAATACGAAGGTTTTGCGGAAGGCAAGTTAACAAAAGAGTATATAAACAAAGCCGCAGATTTTTTTAACATCAATGGTTTTAATGTAAAACAGACGGTAGTGGAAGATGGTTACAGTCCAGAAGAAGAGATTAAAAAATTACTTTGGGCGGATGCTATCTTACTACAGTATCCCGTTTATTGGATGGGCGTGCCATGGATGACAAAAAAATATTTTGACGATGTATTCACGTCAAGTCAAGGGCAACTTTACATAAACGATGGAAGAAGCAAAGAGGACGCTTCGAAAAAATATGGTAGCGGCGGTCTTATGAATGGCAGAAAATATATGCTCTCTTTAACATACAACTGTCCAGAGTCGGAGTTTAGTAACAAAGAGGGGTTTTTTGAAGGACTCTCTCTAGATGAAGCCAACTTTGCTGTACATAAAATATTTCAGTTTTGTGGCGCCCAACAACTTGAAACCTACGCGGTGCATGACGTCTACAAAGGCGATATGAATCTTGAAGTAGAATTATCAAAATTTGAAGAAACGTTAAAAAGAAATTTTTTATAAACAAAGGGGCAGAGATACTCTTCGGATATGTGGCTTTTAGGAACGCTACTCCCCCCTACTCTTTATCATAGATGTAAGCTGTGTTTATACCTGTGTAAGTAGTTGATGTAACTGCAAAGTCATTGCTATAACTGTAGTTTATAAAAAGAATTAGAAGTGTAAAAA
>JAVETY010000096.1:5106-6650 GCA_034005815.1 Sulfurimonadaceae bacterium
TATGTATCACACTTTTATGTATGACATGTCATAACTTCTACACGAGAAGATACGAGAATTTTTTCACCCATGCATCGAAGTTCTTGGCATGTTCTGTTCGCACACCATTACGTTGTAAATCTTGCACCACCATCACCGAAAATTCTGGCTGTAGTTCTAATATATAAGCTAAAATATTCTCTAATCTCTCTGCTGTTTTCTCTTTTATATATCCACTTACAAGTGCAGTTGCTAAGATATAAAGTACATCTATCTCATCACTATAATCACCCTTGCCTGTAGTTAAAATCTCTTCGATATCTGGAAGTCGCGAAGCCACTTTTATAAAGCTCAAAAACGATACTGCCACTTCTTCGCCCACTGCGCCACTTATGGCATCTAAAAGAAGTATCGGATCTAAATCGGTTTTGATAATACTATCTACATAACTCCAGCTTCTCGGCGTTGCAAAGCTTTTTGCCTCACTCTTCGCATCGAACATGAACAGATGTTCTGGTTTGTGAGATATATAAGAGATTATCTTTGGATCAATATCACTTTGAAATGCCCAAAAACGCCAATCATCCACGCTCACATCCATCTCAAAGTGTACAAATCTATTGGCAAGTGGAGCTGCCATACGGTAGGTAACTCCACGGTCTGCTTCACGGTTTCCAGCAGCGACAATCGCCCAACCATCAGGGAGTTTATACTCACCCACCGCTCTATCGAGGATGAGCTGATACGCAGAAGCTTGTACACTTGGAGGTGCAGAGTTTAGCTCATCTAAAAATAAAATTCCTTTTCCCTCACGTGGCAAAAAAGCAGGTGGCGCCCAAAGTGCAGTGTGTGAATCTTTATCATAAAATGGAATCCCTTTTAAGTCTGTTGGATCCATCAAAGAAAGACGTAAATCAATACACTCCATCCCTTGTTCCTCTGCTATTTGTTTTACTATAGAGGATTTTCCTATCCCTGGTGCGCCCCATAAAAATACGGGAACGTTTACTTTTGTCAAACTTGTTAGTATTGTTTTTAATTCTGTTGCTTTCATCGTTTCTCCTATTGTAACCAGCCGATATTATGTGTTTGGATATGTGTTCCAAAACTTTGATTTTCTTTTACATCACGTTCAAATCTGCTATCGAGCTGGAGTTGATATAAAACATCTATCGGTGTTTTAACATTTTTAGCGAGTGCACCTAAAACCTCAGCATCTTCATTTTTTGCCAACTCTTGTAAAAGCTCTGATGGGCTATTTGGATTCTCTGCCAACGCCAAGTGCCATCTTTTATCTTTGAGCGCTTCATAGAGTTTTTCTTCTGGAGTTTTTGGATTTGTATAGAGATATGGCAAGAGTTTTTCATCTGTGAACAACTGTTTTAAAAGCTTACTATCTAGGTTTTCATTGGTTGCTAATGCTTGCAAAACCTTTATCTCTTTTGTAGCAAAAAGTTTCTCTTGCATCGCTTTATCTATAGAAATATTTTGTGCTAAATACTCTTTATACATCTCATAAAGAGCTATAAAATTCTCTTGTGACAATCTATGGCATGTAGCTATTA
>JAVETY010000097.1:0-6588 GCA_034005815.1 Sulfurimonadaceae bacterium
TTTCCACTTTCACATCCGATTTATATATTTTTCCACTATACGCATCCGCCTGTACTCGAGCGATTAAAAGCTCTTGGTATGAAAGTAGAAGCACTCGATAGAACATCGCTAGAGGGTACATGCCAAGCTATTATCTAATTAAAGATGCACAAAAAGAGATAACGACACAGCTCGCTCCTTTTATAGAGCGAGCAGGAAGAGAATCGCAACTTTTTTTGATGCATCATCTTGGATGTGATGAACTCACACTTTTGATGCGACAAAATGAGATGCTAGAAAATCCAGATATGCTTTTTGCTATGGTGGAGCGCCGAAAAGCACAAGAACCTTTTGAATATATAACAAGTAAAGTAAGCTTTTATAGTGAAGAGTTTTATATAGCAAAAGGTGCACTTATTCCACGCCCTGAAACAGAACTTCTTATCGATGAAGTACTCCAATATTTCCCCCAAACAGATGCGAAGATAACTTTTGTTGAAGTGGGTATAGGAAGTGGCATCATCTCCATCATGCTAGCCAAACATTATCCACATGCCAAGTTTATCGGTGTTGATATATCAGAGGCAGCGCTTCTTGTAGCAAAGATAAATATTGAGAAATTTGGACTGCAAGAGCGTATAGAATTACGTCTTGGCTCACTCTTAGATGTGGTAGATGAAGGGATAGATTATCTTATCTCTAATCCCCCTTATATAGCCAATGATATTGAGCTCGAGCACAATCTCTCTTACGAGCCACAAAATGCACTTTTTGGTGGTGAAATAGGGGATGAAATCATCCAAAAACTTCTTAGTGAAGTATTAAAGAGAAAGATTAACCTCTTTACATGTGAGATGGGTTATGACCAAAAAGATAAAATTACAAACTTTCTTCAAACTCAAGATTATGAGTCTTTGCATTTTTACAAAGACTTGAGTGATTTTGATAGAGGATTTACATTAAGGATAAAAAATTGAGAACAAACATCTATTTAGATTTTGGCTATCTTGTTGTGTTAGCAGCAACTTTTGGAGCGGTTATGACGCTTGGAGTGATTGTTGCACCTGTAGTTTTTAATCCAAATAATTATCTCGTCGAGGTAATTCTTGATAGATACAATTCAGGGATGATAATGGCGGAAATTTTTCGTCGCTTTAGCACGTGGCTCTATTTTGTAGCTGCTTATGTACTTATCTACGAAGCACTTTGGTACAAAAAAGGGCAACGCGATGGTATCACTTTGATAAGTGGCTTTGTGGTCGTTTTTACCTCTTTGATGTTTAGTGGTGTTTATGTACATAAAATCCTGGCTATGCAAGCGATTGGGCCAGAAGCTACGATGAGTGATACATTTGCAAATACACACCTTGCAAGTGAGATAGATTTTAAAATTTTAGCGGTAGGACTTTTAGTGCTTTTTATCCGAAGAGTGATGCTCCTACGCCGCGCTTAACATTAATGTAACACTTTTTTGTTTATAATCATCCTTACTTTATTACAAGGATATAGGATGTATTTACAAAGATTTTTACTTCTGTTTTTTATAGTTTTTGGCATGTCTGCTTTTGGTAATGAGTTTACAAAACAAGCGACCAATAAACCAGTTTTAGTGCAAACGGGAGCCCAAAAAGAATGGTGCCCTGTTTGTGGAATGAAACTCGCTGCTTTTTATAAAACCTCCCACACCGCAACCTTACCAAATGGAAAAATGGAGCAATACTGCTCTATCCGATGTCTTGCTGTTGCAATGCAAGAGTATACAATCGCACACAATACTATAGAAGTAGTTGATGCAAAAACTGAAAAACTTATCAAAGCAGCATCTGCACATTATGTTGTCGGTAGTGAAATACCAGGAACGATGAGTAAAACCAGCAAATTAGCATTTAAAGAGATAAAAGATGCAACTGAGTTCGCAAAAAAATATGGCGGTACAATTGTAAGCTTTAGTGATGCACTCCAATCTGCACAAGATTCATTGAAAAATGATATCGCAATGGTACAGATGAAAAAAGAGAAAAAAATATATCCTATGGGAAAAAATATATTTGAAAAAAAATGTGATGATTCAATTGATTTAGGTTTATATATCAACATCAATGAACTTAAAGCAGATTTACAGCATAAAAAACCTTGTGGGGATTTAGCAGAGCCACAACTTCAGCCTTTAGCGCTTTATCTATGGGAGCAAAAAAGATTTGAAGATATTAAAAATCTAGGTGATGCTATCGAAGTAGCAAAAGATGAAAAATGTCCTGTTTGTGGCATGTTTGTGCATAAATATCCACGTTGGGCAGCACAGATTTTTTATAAAGAGGAACATCTTTCTTTTGATGGTGTTAAAGATATGATGAAATTTTATTTTGAGCCACATCTATTTAGTAAAAATTATACTAAAACAAGTGCAATAGATAAAATCTTAGTAACAGATTATTACACTCAAAAAGCGATTGATGCAACAAGTGCACACTATGTGATAGGAAGTGATACGTATGGACCTATGGGACATGAGCTTATCCCATTTAAAAATCTAGAAGATGCAAAAACATTTTATATCGACCACAAAGGTGGTAAAATACTCGAGTTTAATCAGCTAACAAAAGAGGATATCTATAAACTTGACCAATAAAAAAAGTAAGATAGTTATTGTTTTCTTTATTTTTATGACATGTGGTTTTTTTGTGGAATTATTTTATGTAAGTTTTGCAAAATCTACCACAAAAGAGGCAAAAAGCAAAAAAGAGCTTTTTGTCTCACTTACTACTTTGCCAGATTTAGCACTGAGCAATGAAGCTACTTTTATTCGTCATAGAAGTGTAAGCGATTTTTTCTCCCTTTTTAAAGATGACCCAACATTAAGAGAATACTTTCCCTCTAGTTTTGCAATCACACATGCCATAAATCAAAATAAGTCTTACCATGAAAATTAACTTTTATCTTATCGAGTATGCCCTAGGCTCTCTAGTAAGAGAAAAAACCAAAAACTTTTTTATCTTTTTTGTACTCTCACTTATGATTTTTATCCTGAGTAGTTTTTTATTTATCGCTAGTTCTATAAAATCTGAGCTAGAAACTACACTAAGCGCACTTCCAGATATAACAATCCAACAACTTCGTGGTGGAAGACATGTTGACATAGATACACATGCTATAGATAAGATTTTAACTATTCATGGTGTGAGTGATGCGGTGGCTCGTGTGTGGGGATACTACTACTTTGCCAATGCCGGAGTTACTTTTAGCCTTGTAGGAATTGATGCGTATGAGATGCAATATACAAGCACTTTGCAAGATGTTGCAGATATTTTCTCTATAGATGATGAATCGATGGTAGTGGGAGAGGGTGTAGAGATGGTACTCAATCAAAACCACTACAACGAATACTTCAATTTTCTACTTCCAAATGGCGGTATAAAAAAACTCGCTATCGGTGGAGTGTTTGATTCACAAACCTCACTCGAATCCAATGATATGATGATTCTTAGCAAAGATAATCTACGTGAAATCTTTGACATGCCAAGTAATAAAGCAACCGATATAGTGGTAAAAGTAGCAAATCCAGAGGAAATAAATATCGTAGTATCAAAGATGGGGTTTTTATTTCCAGATGCTCGCATCATTACAAAAGAGGATATTGCTGTAAGCTATCAAAATATCTTTGATTATAAAAGTGGTGTATTTTTAACACTTTTTATCATTACCTTACTTACATTTTTCATCATCATCTATGACAGAGCAAGCGGTCTTAGTAGTGAAGCAAAAAGAGAAGTGGGGATTTTAAAAGCGCTTGGATGGAGAGTGGATGATATACTCCAAGCACGATTTTATGAAGCATTTTTACTCTCATCGAGTGCGTATTTGGTAGGCATTATGAGTGCGCTATGGTTTGTTTATATACTAGGAGCTCCACTTTTTAGGAGAGTATTTGAAGGGTATAGCGTGCTCCGTACTTCGTTTGAGCTCCCTTTTGTGCTTGAAGTACAAACCTTAACGCTTGTCTTTTTTCTCACGATTCCTCTTTATATTGCAGCGATACTTTTTCCATCGTGGAGAGCGGCTACACTTGATGCTGATGAGGTGATGCGATGATAGAGCTACGAAAAATCACAAAGATATATGAGCCACACAAAGATGATATAACTATCGCACTCGAAGATATAAACCTCTCTATAAAAGAGGGCGAGCTTGTAGTATTAAAAGGTGCAAGTGGAAGTGGAAAAAGTACAATACTCTCACTTATAGCGGCACTTAGCAAACCAACAAGCGGTGAAGTGATAGTAGATGATAAACAAATATCAAAACTCTCAGATGATTTTGCAGCGCTTTATAGACGTGAACATATAGGATTTATCTTCCAACGTTACAACCTTTTGGCAAATCTCACGGTAGAGGAAAATATTGTTTTACCACTTACACCATCCAATCCAGATGCACACGAGTTAGAAGAGAAACTAAAAGCAGTTCTAGGGCATTACCATATCGTGCATAAACGCTCTGCTAAAGTGAGAAATCTCTCGGGTGGAGAGCAACAACGTGTGGCTATTGCACGTGCAAATATCAACATGCCAAAGATTATCTTAGCGGATGAACCAACGGCAAATCTGGATGCAAACCTTTCATGGCATTTTACAGAGATGCTCAAAAAGCTCAAAGAAGAAAATAAAACTATAGTAGTCGCCACACACGATCCACTTTTTTTTGACTTACCCTTTGTGGATAGAATCATG
Organism: Sulfurimonadaceae bacterium; assembly: GCA_034005815.1. Taxonomy (GTDB): domain Bacteria; phylum Campylobacterota; class Campylobacteria; order Campylobacterales; family Sulfurimonadaceae; genus Sulfurimonas. Next base: position 4,707 of record JAVETY010000097.1, read on the forward strand.
ACAATAGATAAAGGAAAAATCGTAGTATGATTTTCACTCCAGAAGTACTTACTCTTATGATTCTTAACATCTTGTTTGGAGTTTTTGGGCTTATTGCATTTGTGCTAAGTGTACAGATTGTAAAGGGCTGGGAGAGTGGAGCAAGTACCAAATTACAATATAAATTAGAGAAGCAAAACTTTTTAAATGCTACACTTATCAAGTATATTTTCTGGCTCAAAATCCCGCTGTTTTTATTTTTTGTATTTACTATAGATAAACTCTCAGACATCATCACAGGTGCTATGTGCGCGGCAGGAATTGTGGATGCTACACCTTATGGAATCTATCTGTTTATCATTAAGTTACTTACACTCTATCTTTTTGGACTGTGGCTTGTGCTTCATTATAGAGATACAAATGAGGAAATCCCACCTTTTATAAAAACAAAATATATCCTCTTTATAACACTTTTTCCATTTTTAATTTTAGAGATAGTATTGGAAATTTTGATGTTTAGTGGACTTGATACAAGTAAGATTTTAAGTTGTTGTGGCACGCTTTATTCAAATGCTACAGGTTCTTATATATCAAACCTCTTTTTTATAGCAACACCATTATTGCTTACTCTGTTTTATGGCAATTTTCTTCTTTTAGCATTTTTCTACTGGCTTAAAAACCGCTATCTTTACGCGCTTAGCGGAGCAGTTTTTGTAGTGGTAGCACTTATGAGTTTGATTGTCTTTTTTGGGACATATATATATGAGTTGCCTACGCATCATTGTCCATTTTGTTTTTTACAAAAAGAGTATTTTTATGTGGGTTATTTGATTTATGCGCTTCTATTTTTGGGGAGTTTTTATGCTCTTATCACAGGAGTTTTAGAGGGTGATAAAAATATAAAAAAATCATTTATCTTTATCACGCTCTACGTCGTTTTAGTCAGTTTATATCCAGCTCTATATTATATTAGAAATGGAGTTTGGTTATAAACGCTCTAAGATACGTTTGACTACATCTGCAGGATTTTCTGCTTCATAGATAGGACGACCTACTACGATAAAATCTACAAGTGCATTTTGTGCATAGGTTATATCTGCTACACGCTCTTGATCGTTAGCAGTCTCACCAAAAGGGCGAATACCAGGAGTAAGCGTCATAAACTCATTTGTCGTGTGTTTTTTGATAGCTAAAGACTCATACGCTGAACATACCACACCATCAAGACCACTCTCATATGTATCGATAGCAAATTGTGTTGCTTTTATAGATATAGACTTCTCATAAACTTTAGTGAAGTCCTTATCACTAAAAGAAGTAAGCGCCGTCACAGCTAAAACGATAGGGCGGTTCTCATACGGTGCCAGACGATCCATCACCATACGCATCGCTTTAGTCCCAGCACTAGCGTGGACATTAAACATATCCACACCAAGAGCCATAATAGACTCCGCAGCATCTGCCATAGTGTTTGGAATATCATAGAGTTTGAGATCTAAAAATATTTTGAAGTTGGGATTGATTTGTTTGAGTGCTTCGATAAACTCTGCACCATCACGAATATAAGAACGAAATCCCACTTTGAGCCAAACGTCATAAGATTTTATCTGTTCTACAAGTGCTAGATTTTGCTCTTTTGTAGGAAGGTCAAGGGCGATACATAATTGCATAATTTCTCTTTAATAAAATTTTTGTAATTGTACCATTTTGAAGATTTGAAAAGAAGATGAGGGGAGCGAAAAGTTATGACATGTCATAAAGATATATTGTAAATAAAACAAAATAATATAAATAAAAAAAGAGAGCGTTTAAAATAGCTAAAAAGCTATTTTAAACAAAGAAGTTTTATAAACTACAAGATTGAACTTGACTTGCTATAGTTGCTACAATAGAAGGGTCTTCT
>JAVETY010000098.1:0-6306 GCA_034005815.1 Sulfurimonadaceae bacterium
TCAAGCATATCACTCATAATTGTAGTAGCTTCATCGAGATCTGTGTCATCAAGCTGATCTACACGTTGCGCAATACGAGCATTTGCAATTACCATCTCACTTATTTGATTGATAAGCTGATCTACTTTACTAGAATCGACACGAAGTGAAAAATGTTTTTGCTCTACTGGTTTTTTGGGTGATTTATCTGCAATGGTTATACCCGTCTCTACATTATTGGATTGAATCTTTTCTGGTGTAACTTTTACCTCTGGCTTTTTGCTCAATACATCAATCTCTTGTTGTGTATAAAGTTTATTTTCAACTAAGAATTTTTTATACACTTGTGCATCATTTTTTGATTGCAATAGATTTCTCAAACTCTCTTTATTATCAATCTCAAAAATAAAAAGTTCTAAATCATCTAAAATAAATTCAAAGACCTCTTTTATTTCATCTTGCGAAACGGTAGTTTCAAGTTGTATATCAAAACTTATATACGCCCCTATAGGATTATAAGAATCCAAATAAGGAATTTCTGCTATAAAAGGAACTAGCTTTTTAATCGTTCCTAAATCTTCGAGGCATGAAAGGATAGTTATGATATCCATCCCAGAACTAAAAAAATCTTCATGAAGATTGATACTTACATGCCATACTTTTTGAGTTTCCTCTTCTTGTATATCATTGGAGCTTTGTGCTGGTTTTTCGCTCGCTACTGCAGGCGTATTGGCATTCTCTGGCATTAAAGCAATAAGTTTTGTTATAAGATCAGTATTTGTCTTTCCTATATCTGTGCTAATCTCTTGATTTTGTGATGCAAGTGCTACAAGGGTCTCCGTATGATCCTTACAAAGTAAAAAAAGGTTTAACATTTCTGATGTGAGATTTACAGTACCAACACGTACTTCACTAAGCAAGCTCTCAGCCGTATGTGTGAATTTAACAACATCATCAAAACCAAACATCCCTGCAGTACCTTTAATAGTATGCATCGCTCGAAAAAGTGCTCCAATATCCTCTTCATTGACACCATTGTCTTGCATAGCTACAAGGGCATTTTCCATAAAAGTAAGTTGCTCTTCACTATCTTCTAAAAAAAGTTTTAGCTCTTCACTCATGTATGGTTCCTAATAATGGCATACATCCGACCATATCTATCGTATGTTGTAATTCTGATGAAATATTTACAAGTGTAAAACTTTTATCATCTTTTTGGCATGTTTTATGTGTTGAGAGCAAAAGTTGGATAGCCACCATATCAATCTTTTGCACCCCTTGTAAATCTATCTGGATCTCTTGCTTACTACTAAGTTCGAGATTGAGAGCTTTATATACCTCTTCCACTTCATAAATTGTAAATTTTTCATATCCTATTTTCATGACTCTGCCTTTAACTTAGTAATTTTTTCAAAGCCATAAAAAATTTCTCTTTATTAAATGGTTTTAACATCCACGCTTTGACGCCAAGTTGTTTTCCTCTCTCTTTGAGATCTGGATTACTCTCTGTTGTCAGCATAACAATAGGGATGAACTTGAACTTTGGATTTGCTTTTATATTTTCTACCATATCCAAACCACCCATAATAGGCATATTGATATCAGAAAAAATAATATCTATTTGATTTTCTTCAAGAGCTTTAAGCCCCTCTTGACCATTGTTGGCTGTAATTGGCATATGACCCGCTTCTTGTGCCGCAGATGAAGTAACACTTCGAACAAGACTGGAATCATCGACAATTAAAATAGTTCCCATATTAAAACCCTTTTTTTATATATATAACATTTTAAGGCAAGAGCTATCAATCTCTACTTAAAACAGTATATACACTATATTGTCTACAATCATACAATAAAAATTTACCTTTTTGTATACAGATTTTTGTAACAAATAGGTTCTTACTAAATATGATATTTTAAAATATTTTATGACATGTAAAAGAGTGTTATTTAGATTTTATAGAGAGGATTATTTTAAACAAAAGAAGTTTTTTGTAACATGGTTTGGGTAATAAAATCATAGGAATATTGGAGGTTTTGAAAGATTACGGTGTACTCTTCTATCTTTTTTGAACCTTCACTATAAACATTATCTGGATGAAATTTGACCAACAGTTTTTTATACCGTTTTTGAATCACTTCTATAGGCTCATTTTGCTCTGAATCTAAAAGTTTTAGTGCTTCAAGCAGAGGTATATTTGGCTCTTTCTTTTGTAGCCTTGGTTCTAGTAAGTCTTGCATTTTTTTGCTATCAAAAATGAATGTAACTGTAAAAATATCAAACTGCTTTTTTTTCAAAAAAGTTTTTAATTTTATCTTTGCATCATCTATAGATAAATCAATATCAAAGCTATGTTTTGGATACGATTTCTCCACAATAAAACGTTCTAATTTATAAGTTACAATCCTATAAAGTCTATAATTTTTTGATTGGAGAAAAAATCTTATCTTATCTTTGTTAAGAATTTCTATATAAATACCATTTGATAATTCTACATCCTGCTTTGTTACAATTTTTATTGGCTTTTCAATCCTACCTATTAAAAGTTCTTTTAGATGTTTTATATCTTTTTGATGTACTTTTTTGTGTATAGAATAGAGCCATTTCATGAGAAATAGATGCTTATGATGATTTTCTTTTAGATAGGAAAGATGAATAGTATTATTATGAATATGGTAAGAATTAAATTGATTTTGAATAAAAGAAAATATTTGATACACACTTATTTTTGATTCATTTACTTTTATAATTGTGTAGTGCGGACCCATTAATATTTGCATATTTGTATTTCCCTTAACTATCTTACGAAATCTTAAAGCAATTTACATTCCAAAAATAGGGTAAGAAACCCTAAATAATCCGATTTCAACCCCCTCTTTTTCAACTATGTTATAATCGAATTTTTATTTCAAGATTTTAGGCATTTTATGAGACTTTTTATTATTTTATTTTTTCTAATTACAACTCTTTTTGCGCAAAAAAATATTCCACCTGTTATTTATGTAGATTCTGATGATATTTTTCTCTCACATCTCATAAAAAACCCTCAAGAAGATAAAAAAATAGCATCTATTTACTCTGGAAAATATACTTTAAAAATCAAATCTACTGACCTTCTTGCCCTTCTTGCAAAAAATGGTTACAAAGAGTATAAAACACAAAGTCGTTACATCCGTTTTGTTAAAAAAAGTCCTATTAATACTGCAATTATCGAAGAAAAAATAAAAAACTTTTATCTTTCACACTATCCAAGTATCACCATAGAGCGAATAGATGTATTTCCTCGTGGATTTATCTCTGAGCTCCCTGAGCACTATAATGTCACAATTGATCCTAGAAGTAGCATCTCCAACGAGGGAATCTTTCATATAGATACACTCGATCATAAAAAAATCTTTTTTGACTACTCCATCACTGCAAATCTTACTATTTATAAAACAAAGACTGATATTAAAAGAGATGCTGAACTTAATGGTTTTAATCTCATAGAACAAAAAGTTTTTTTAGAAAGTTTTAGAGATATCCCTTTTGCATTTTCCAAAGACACCCTCTATCAAGCGAAATATAATATCAAAGCAAATGAGGTTATAACGATGCGTGATGTTGTACCACTCACTCTTATTGAGAGAGGTTCTAAAGTGAGCGTAACAATGATAAATGAGTCGATGGATATCCAGTTTAGCGCAAAAGCACTTCAAGATGGAAAACTAAACGATATAATTACGATTGAAAATAATAATAAAAAGAAAATTCGAGCAAAAGTTATCGGAAAAAACAAAGTGGAGATGCAATGAAAATTGTCATAGCAACAAGTGGTGCAAGTGGTGTCAATCTAGGATTAAAAGCACTTAAACTTTTACCACAAGAGATAAAAAAACATCTTATCATGTCAGAGAACTCCAAAACCGTCCTAGACAAAGAGATGGATATCACATGCCATGATAATAGTAACATCGCGGCAAGTGTCGCTTCTGGCTCTTTTGGAGTTGATGCAATGCTAATAGCACCTTGTAGCATGAATACTCTTGCAAAGATAGCATGTGGGATTAGTGATAATCTTATCACAAGATGTGCAAGTGTTATGATAAAAGAGCAAAAAAAACTTATCATAGCTCCCCGTGAGATGCCATTTTCTGCAATAGCACTCGAGAATATGCTCAAACTCTCACGCCTAGGTGTGATTATCGCACCACCTGTGATGGCGTACTATTCAGAGCAACAGACCCTTGAAGAGATGGAAGATTTCATCATCGGGAAGTGGTTTGATTTACTTGGAATCTCCAATAACCTTTATAAACGATGGGAATAATTTGAAAAAAATAGCACTCTACCCTGGGACATTTGATCCCATAACAAATGGACATTACGACATTATAGAAAGAGCTTTAAAGCTTTTTGATGAAGTGGTTGTCGCAGTTGCAATCTCAGCAGATAAAAAACCTATCTTTTCTCTTGATGATAGAATTATGATGACAGAAAAAGCACTCAAACATCTAGATAATGTTCGTGTTGTTGGCTTTGATAATCTCACAGTGGATTTGGCTGCTTCCATGAATGCAACAATTCTTATCCGTGGTCTTCGCGCTTTAAGTGATTTTGAGTATGAGCTACAACTTGGATATCTCAACAATTCACTCAACGATACAATCGAAACTGTTTATCTTATGCCAAAACTAAAATATGCTTTTATCAGCTCTTCTATAGTGCGTAATCTTCTTAAATTTAACGCCCGCACAGACCATCTCGTTCCGCCTGAAGTGGAAGAAATACTACAAAGTATAAAATCATGTACATAGCGATAGAGGGGATTGATACCGCTGGAAAAAGCACACAGATAGAAAAGCTTAAAGAAGTTTTTTCAGAGGCAATTATCACCAAAGAACCAGGTGGTACAGAGATTGGTAAAGAGATACGCGAAATGGTTCTAAGTGCAAAAGCAAAAAGTAAAAAAGCAGAATTTTTACTCTTTTTAGCTGATCGTGCAGAACATATACAAGAAGTAGTTATCCCAAATAGAGATAAGTTTATCATCTCTGACAGAAGTGCGATTAGTGGCGTTGCATATGCACTCACACAAGGTAGTATCGCACCAGAAGAACTTGTAGCACTGAACCATTTTGCAACAGATAGAATCTATCCTGAAAAAGTATTTTTACTCTCTCTTACAAAAGAGGAACTCTCTTTTCGCCTCTCTCAAAAAGAGTTAGACGGTATAGAGCTTCGTGGAAGTGAGTATCTCTTGAAAATCCAAGAAGCCATCATAGAAGCGGCGAGACTTTTAGAGATAGAACTCATCACAATCGATGCGACGCAATCACGTGAAATGATTACGCAAGATATACTAAAATACTTATCATAAATCATGACATGTCATACAATTGCCTAGAATTTATTTGGGCTTGTTGCAATAAAGGGTCAAGAAAAATTTGACATGGCAAAAAAGATTCTGTGTCACGCACAGAGTGACAGGAGTGTCGCATCATATTGCATAACATACCCGTCATCCTGAACTCGATTCAGGATCTCATGAATCTGTTCAAAGTATGAGATGTCATAAAAATAATATTCATAAAAAAGGAACCCTAATGGCAAATCCACAACTACGTAAAGATATAAAACATGGACAAAGTGTTGCAATCGTACTCAAGCAAGACCAAGATACAGGCTATCTCACAGATGGAATTGTACGCGATATCCTCACCAAATCACCCTCTCATCCTCACGGAATCAAAGTGCGTTTAATGAGTGGAGAAATAGGACGTGTTAAAGAAATTCATTAACCCCATAAGGCTTTTTACTGTAAAAGTTCTTGCCATGTGCAACAAAAAGCGAATGAAACTCTTGATAGATAATAACTCTTTCTTTTTTCTCTTCTATCAAAGGTTTTAAAGAGTTCTCTAGAAGAGTTTTTATCTCACTGTATTTTGCCCTCTCCTCTATAAAACCTACATGCAATAAAATCCGCTTTGTATAGGCATCAACTTTAAACTGATCTTGTGCGTATCCATACAGTAAAATAGAATCCGCTGTTTCCTCCCCTATTCCCTTCACTTTTAGAAGTTCTTCCCTTGTAGGGATTCGCCCATTTAAATCTTCAAAAAAATCTATGAACTCTAAAATATAATTTGTTTTTTGATTGAAATATCCAGATGGTCGTATGGCAGCTTTTAGTACGTCTATGGGAAGATTTTTTATGGCATGTGATGATATTGCACCTAGATTTTCTAACTTACTAAGAGATTTTTGTACTGAAATAAATGTGGTATTTTGCGTGAGTATCGAGCCAAGTGCCACTTCAAAAATCTCATCTTGCGTGAGGGTTAAGA
>JAVETY010000099.1:0-6259 GCA_034005815.1 Sulfurimonadaceae bacterium
ACCCTCATCTACGTGAAAATTGATATCAGTGAGGATTTTTTGAGCGGAGTAGTGTTTGGAAATATTGAGTAGGTCTATTAGTGCCATGTTTTTGTTTTCTTAAAGTAATATTTTTAGAATGGAATTATATCGCTAATGTCGTTAATAGAAACTTACCAAATTTATGTGTGAAATATAATCACACACAAGGTTTTATTTTTTTTTGTTTAAGTGCTTTTAATTCATCTTCAAACCAATCTAAAAGAATCGTTTTTTCTTCTTTACTAAGGCTTACATCCTCATGAGCATATCGGTAGCTAAGAAGTGCCATTCACGTGCTCTTTACGGTTACTATGGCTCTATCTAGGCGTTTTACTTTAATGCTTGCATCCATAACATTATAATTGGAAAAATTAAGAGCTTTTCGTCCATCATTTACATGGGATGCAACGAAAAATCAAAAGGGTGCGATTGAAGCATAAGTGGGCTATATTGTTTCGTTTGAATGACAATCGTAAGAGCTTTTTTTTAAAATTTTCATAACGCTTGCATCTTTAGTGAGCGTATTGTTTTCTTCAATTGGTGGATTAGTTTTATCTAGTGGAATTAGTTGTAATAAGAGTAAGAAAATTAAAAGACTAAAAACAATTTTTTTCATATTATCTCCCAGAATCTCTTATTTAATAGTATTGCTAAATTGTAATAGAGATGTGGCTATACCGCTAAAGTCGTTAATTATAGCTTGCTTTTTAAAAGATAATTTATCTTAGATAATCTTTAAATTTAAAGATTTTATGACAGTCTTAGCTTAAGTTTCAAAGTAGTAGTATAAGAAATACTTTTAATTCATTAAGGATATAAAATGACACGAAGTGAGCTTAAACAATACAACGGAAAAAATGGAACTAAAGCATATATAGCTTATAAAGGCAATGTCTATGATATTACTGATAGCAAACATTGGAAAAATGGTGAGCATAAAGGGATGCATAGCGCAGGACAAGATTTAACCGAAATGTTGGTAAATGCACCGCACTCAACTGAAGTCTTTAAAAACTATGAGGTTGTAGCTACTTTGGAAGAAGAATCTTCTTTGAATGATGATTCATCTGAGGAGGACTATAAAAAGCGCTTAAGATCTCTGTATAAAAAATATCATCCGCACCCGATGTTGGTTCATTTTCCCATCGCTTTACATCTTTTCACAGCAGTATTTGATTTAATCTTTTTTACTAATCCCAAAGAAGCGTATGCGGTAGTTATATTTTACACCTTTTCTGCTGCGACCGTGTTTGGACTTTTTGCAATGCTCCCTGGTCTTTTAAGCTGGTGGATAAACTATGGTCTCTCAAAAAGCAAACCCTTTATTATAAAAATAGTTGTTGCAAATCTAACACTTCTCTTAGGAATAGTAGCAATCTTTATATATGTGCAAAATCCTAATGTTGTGTATGAAACATCCGCTCTTGGTATCATTTACCACTTCATTATCCTTATAGCAGGAGTAAATGTTATTGTTCTTGGATATTACGGCGGTAAGATTACTTGGGGTGATGGCTCAGATAGTGAAGAAGTAAACGAACAAACAAGTGAAAAAAAGAGTGTAGAAGAGATAGAGCCAGTTCTTGGAAAACTAACACTTGCAAAGAAGTATGAAGCATCGCTTCTCTCAGACATCTCTAAACCTTCAGTTAGACTAAGAGTAAATAAAGAGATACATACTCCTAGTACAAAAAGCATTGCAATTTTAATCGGTGGAGCGGCAGGTAGAGGGATAGATACTTTAGAGAAGATTTTAAGTGACACTCTAAAGAAAAGCGGTTACTATATCTTTTCAAGTAAAGAGTATATGTCAAGAGTTCGTGGAGGAAGTAACACTACACTTATCCGCGTCTCAGATGCACCGCTTGAAGCGCCGTGTTGGGAAGTTGACCTTTTTATTGCTATTGATGAGCTGGCTTTAAAACATGCAAAACAGAGATGCACGGATAAAACGCTTATTTTAGTAGATGAGAGTTTTGCAGATGAGGAAAAATCCCTATGCGCAATACCTATGAATGAGACAGCTAAAAAACTAGGTAATGCTCGCTATAGCAATACTTATGCAGCAGGTGCGATTTTTGGACTTTTTGGAATTGATGTTGAACCTTTAGTTCAAACTGTAGCAAAGCATTTTAAAGATGATAGCATCAACGAAGAAGCAGTAAGACTTGGCTTTGAAGCAGCAAAAAACATAGATAACTCCAAGCTTCCGCCATTTGTAAAAGCAGATAAAACTCAAGTTGATAAGTTACATCTTATGGATGGTACAACAGCATCAGGCTTTGGCTTTTTAGCAGGTGGATGTAACTTTGTAGGAGCTTATCCTATGTCTCCATCTACGGGAGTTTTAAACTTTATGGCATCAATGTCAAAAGAGTTTAACATTGCACTTGAGCAGAGTGAAGATGAGATAGCATCTTTGCATATGGTTCTTGGAGCGTGGTACGCTGGCGCTCGCGCACTCACTACAACATCTGGGGGTGGTTTTGCTTTAATGGGAGAAGCTTTGAGTCTCTCTGGAATGAGTGAAACACCGGCAGTTATCTATTTGGCACAAAGACCAGGACCTGCTACAGGACTTCCTACAAGGAGCGAGCAGGGCGATTTGAACATGGCGCTATATTCAGGTCATGGACCATTTCCTCGTGTAGTTTTTGCGCCAGGTTCACTTCAAGAGTGCATCGACTATGGTTACCTTGCGTTTGAGCTCGCAGATAGATATCAGTTACCTGTTGTTTATCTAAGTGATGAGTATTTAGCAGATGCTATGGGAATGATTGGAGATGTTGATTTTTTTCTCTTTGAGCAAAGAAGATACATCAGTTCTACTGATGCCCAGTATAAAAGATATGTGGATACTCCAAGTGGTGTAAGTCCTAGAGGAGTTCCAGCTTTTGGTGATGGTTTGGTTTGTGCAGAAGGACATGAACATGATGAGAGAGGTCAGATTAGCGAAGATTACAACAACCGCATCGAGATGGTTGATAAAAGAGCTAGAAAAGAAAAAGCTCTGATAGCTGAGGCCATTGCACCAGAGTATATTGGTGATGGTGAGATTGCAGTGGTTGGCTGGGGTTCAACTCGTGGGGCTATAAAAGAAGCTATTAGCGTACTTGATGATGCACATTTAACTCAAGTTCATTTTGCATGGGTTCATCCGCTAAATCCTGAGCATCTTGAGACTCTTAAAAAATACAAACATATCATTATGGTAGAAAATAATGCTGATGGTTCTTTTGCAAATCAACTTAAAATCCATGGTGTTAAGATAGATAGAATGATTTTACAATACAACGGGTTTTCATTTTTTGCAGATCAGTTAAAAGAGACGCTATCTAAAGAGATAAAGGAGCTGTTATGAGTCATGTTTTTGATCGTAAAGATGTAGATGTAGCATGGTGCCCAGGGTGTGGTAACTTTGGCATCTTAAAGTTGATAAAAGAAGTTCTAGAGGAGTTAGGCTCAGACCATCGTAGTAGTGTTATAGTCTCTGGAATTGGTCAAGCTGCAAAAACACCTTACTATATAGATGTCAATATGTATGGAGTTTTACACGGCAGAGCACTTAGTGTTGCGACTGCCATAAAAGTTGCAAATCCTGAGCTAAATGTTATAGCAGAGGGTGGAGATGGAGATATGTATGGAGAGGGTGGAAATCATTTTTTGCATACCATCAGACGAAATGTTGATATTGTAAATATAGTGCATAACAATATGGTCTATGGACTTACAAAAGGTCAAGCATCTCCTACAAGTCAAAAGGGTTTTAAAACAGGTGTACAGGTAGATGGAGTAGGAAATGAGCCGTTTAATCCTATAAGCGTTGCGCTGGCTTTAAAAGCAGGCTTTGTTTCTCGTGTAAATATAGAAGATTCTGCACATGCAAAAGAGGTCTTAAAAGCAGCCTTTTTACATAAGGGTTATGCTCTTGTAGATATTTTCCAGCCTTGTGTTACATTTAACAAGGTAAACACTTATAAGTGGTTCAAAGAAAATACTTATATGCTAGATGCAACTCATGATAAAAGTGATATCTCAGCTGCAATGAATAAGGCTTTTGAAGGGATACCGATGCCCATAGGTATCTTTTACCAAAATGAGAGTGTAACCTTTGAAGATCGCATAAGAAAAGGTGAAACAGCACCTTTATATGCTTCTAATCATAACCTTGGAGATATTCAGAAGAAGTTTGAGACTTATTAAACTTCTTGTTATGAAACTTGTACCATTTACAGCGTTTTTTATTTTTGATTGAGTATATATTGTAAGTAAAATGTCTTGCACACTCTTGACACTCAAAGGTAGCACGATTTTTATATTTGTTGTAGTGAACAAATAAGAAATTTCCAACCTGATCACCTTTTTTATAGACTATTTTTTCATTTTTTGCATAAGCCTTCTCAGCTATTAGAGCATCTTCACGCTGTTTTGTTAGCCAAGTTGGTTCTGCGTCTTCTTCAAATTCATAGTTCATTTTGTTTACTATTTAAACCTTTAGCAAAAATACTATAAGATAAAACAGTTATCATAGGAAAAACAGAAGCAAAGGCGATAAGTCCAAAACCATCCATTAGCACATCTCTTCCCTCAATGTTAGTTGCAAGGTAGATACCAAAGGCAGCTACAAGGGGTACTGTAATCTCAGAAGTAGTAACCCCACCTAAGTCAAATGCAAAGGCATGCATCTCTTTTGGTGCAAAAAATACTAAAATTACTACAATCCCATAAAGTGAAGTGATAAGAAGCCAAATATCAAGTCCTTGCACTATTTTATATGTTCCGAGTAGAACACCACATCCAACACCAAGTGCTACTAAAATACGTACGAGATTGATATTTAAACTAATCTCAGAGTATTTATCTGCTTGCTTTATAACTGCTACAAGTGCGGGTTCTGCCATCGTTGTACCAAATCCTATGGAAAAGGCAAACAGATAGATATAAAAATTACTACCAAGTGCCACAAGGTTGCTTGCAATCGATTGACCAATTGGAAAAAGCCCGAGTTTAATCCCGACAATAAAACCATAAAGACCAATCACTAAAAATATAAATCCAATAATAACTCGTGAAAGGTTTGGAAGACTTTTACGAAGGATAAGATATTGAAATGTAAAAATCGTCACAAGTATTGGCAATATATTTGTAAACGTTTCAAATATCCCAGACAAGACTGTAAAAAGCGTAAAATCAGCTATTGTTTTTGCTTTTTCTGCACCTGCTGATACAACATCAGTTGCCGCTTGAAAATCATCTCCCAAAACAAAAAAACCATAGAGCTGGATACTTATCATCGGAGTAATTGCAGCAAGTGCGACAAACCCAAATCCATCACGTAGAACACTTCGCCCTTTAAGAGCTGATGCAATACCGATACCAATTGCCACGATTAGTGGAACTGTGGCAACGTTTGTAGCAACACCACCAGAATCATATGCCAGACCGATAATTTGTGGTGGTGTAATATATGTGATACCAATCACAGCGATATATCCAAAGAGAATTATCTTAGAAACTGACCATCCAAGTAAAGAGCGCAAAACTCCAAATGCGGTGATCAAACCAACTGAAAAAGCGATGATAAGTCGCAGAGTAAGCGCATCTATAGCACCATTTGTAATCTCTTGTGCTTGCATTGCTACGGCAATAATAGCAGGTTCAGCGATAGAGGCTGAAAATCCTATGGCAAATCCAAAGAGAATAAATAAGAAAATCGATTTTTTCTGTAAAAATTCGTTTGATAAAGAGTTTCCAAGAGGAAAAACCCCAACCTCTAGTCCAATAAGAAAAAATGCAACACCAATAATTACAATCAAAAAACCTATACTAATGGATAAAAAATCATTAGGTACACTTTGAAAAACAAAAACTTGAAAGGCAGCTATGATTGCAAGGATTGGCAATATATTTATAAAAGACTCTTTTAGTGCGTCTCGTAGCTGTTTTAAGATTTCAAACATAGGACTCTATTCAACCAATGAGAGGAGGTAGTGGCTTAAGTCTGTAATACTAAGAACACCCCTTATTTCGTTGCTATCAGTGACAACAACCCTTTTTATATTATGCTCTAACATCGTTTTAGCAGCATATTTTACGTCGATTTGTGAAGAAACAAAAAAAGCTGGTTTTTTATACACATCAAAAACATTTAAAAGTTCTATATCTCCCTCTTCTACTAAAATGGTTTCCAAGATTTGAGAGTTTGTTATAATTCCATATGCATCACTTGGTGAGTTTT
>JAVETY010000100.1:0-6178 GCA_034005815.1 Sulfurimonadaceae bacterium
AATGCAGTTGCAGAGAGCTTCTTTAAAACGCTCAAAAAAGAGCTTGTCAGAAAACAAATATTTACAACAAGAGAAATAGCAGCTTCTAAGATATTTGAGTATATAGAAATGTTCTACAATTCAAAAAGACGACATAGTTATCTAGATTATATTTCGCCTAATGAGTTTGAAAAAAGGTATAATTTAGAGTCTTTAAATAAGTAGGTTTTTACTGGATTGGTAATTGTCTAGTTTATAGGGGGCATTCCAGTTGTTCAATAATGAAAAAGAGATCTATTATGATTACAAATAACATAGTATTTTTCTATTTTTTCTATTGAATTCCAAAAATCGACAGTTTGCACAAGTTTAAAATAGCTTATGTTTATTGTGGATTTTGTTATAACCTCCTAGTGAGGTTTTTTAAATATTAAAAATTTCTATTCGTAGATCTTTTTAGTGTTTATATTTACTACTACTTCAACTTAGTGTACCAATAGTGTACCAAAGTGAAATTTCAAAGATTTTCATAGGTGCCACAAACCCCTTAATATAGGGGTTTATAGCTACTCTGTTACTTCAACAGTAACTGGAGTACCTTCCCAGATACCGTGTTTTGTACAGTAACCATGAGCCGTTAGGTTTAGTTTTTTACCTGTAGGGATAATTGTGAACGTTGTTGTGTTGTGCGCTTTTACATTTCCAAGAGTTCCTGGAACATAAGTAGCTTGTGCTAGTTTTACTTCACCGTTAAAAAGTGTTACTGATTCGATATAGTGATCGAAATCATCTGGATGCGTGTATTCGTTACCCATTTTAACTGTTACTTCAAATGGTTCACCTGCTTTTGCAGTGCTAGCACAGTGGATAAACGGAGAGTGACGGTCTATAAGGTCTTTCTTCGCTTCTCTTTCTACTGTGTCGATATCTACGTATTTATTGATTTTTGGCATGTGTAATTCCTTGTTTTAATGTTGAGCGCCATTGTAACGAGTTAAACTTTTAGATAAACATAAATAAGAGTATATTTGTCTTATTTAAGACTCATTTTAGATATAAAACAAAACCAATAAACGATGTTAAAGCAAAGAAAGGCTAAAATCGCCCATTAAATATTTTGCTACAAAGAGTTGATAATGCTACAACCACTACTAATAGAAATCGGTGTTGAAGAGCTTCCAGCGGTTCCACTTCTAAAAGAACTTAACAATATTGAAAAAAAATATGCTGCTATATTAGAAAAACACGCACTTTTTTCTGACTTTGAATTTTACTACACGCCACGCCGTTTGGTAATTTGGCATAGAGAGTTTAAAACGATGCAAGATGATAGCGTAGAAGAGTTTTTTGGAGCACCTTTAGCGGTTGCGTACAAAGACGGTGTTGCAACTCCTGCAGCTCTTGGATTTGCAAAAAAATGTGGTGTGAGTATTGAGGAGATAACATCAATAACCAAAGACAATAAAGAGGTTCTTTACTTTCAAAAAGAATCAAAAGGGAAAGACTCAACTCTCTTATTAGAAGAGATTATAAGAGAGTGGATAACCTCACTTGAATTTGGCAAATCTATGCGTTGGGGAGATAATGCAGAGAGTTTTATCCGCCCCGTGCGTTGGGTAAATGTGATGCTAAATGATGCGTTAGTCGATATAGAACTCTTTGGTGTAAAATCAGCAAAACATACTTTTGTGCACCGTGTAAGTGATACAAAAAGTGTAGCTATCAGCGGTGCAAAAGAGTATTTTGAAGTGCTTGAAAAAGGTGGAGTGACACTTTTTGCAGATCAAAGAAAACAAAATATCTTAGAGGTTTTTAGTATCTTAGAAGCAGAAAATGGGATAAAAATCGAAGTAGATGAAGATTTACTCGCTGAAATTGTCGCTATTACAGAACATCCAACACCGTTACTTGGCTCATTTGATAAAGAGTTTTTGACACTTCCACCGGAAGTGATTATCACCTCTATGAAAGAGCATCAACGCTATTTTCCAGTTTTTAAAGATGGCAAACTTATCAATCAATTTGTAGTGGTTTCCAACGCTTTAACAACAGATTTTTCTAAAGTAATTGAGGGAAATGAGCGTGTTTTACGTCCACGTTTGGCAGATGGACTTTTCTTTTATAAAAATGATATAGAAAATGGACTGAGTACCGCAGGATTAGAAAAAGTTGCATTTTTCAAAGGTCTTGGAAGTGTAGCAGATAAAATCAAGCGTGAGACTACTATCGCTACAACACTCTATGAGCTTTATAAATTAAATATAGATAAACAACACTTAGATAAAGCGATGGAGCTTGCAAAAGCAGACTTAATGAGTGAGATGGTATATGAATTTACAGAGCTTCAAGGGCTTATGGGTGGATATTATGCACTCGCTCATGGTGAAGCAGAAGCTGTAGCACTTGCACTCAAAGAGCAGTATTTACCACTTGGTGAAGAGAGTGCATTACCATCTACATCACTCAGTGCACTTGTTGCTATGAGTTTGAAACTCGATACGCTTATCGCACTTTTTAGTATCAATCAAATTCCAACAGGTTCACGTGACCCATTTGCACTGCGTCGTGCTGTGAATGGGATTATCCGTATTGTTAATGCGTATAATTTTAGCTTTGATATCAAAGAGACTATTGCATTGTTAAGTAGCTCTTATGCTATCTTTGATGAGAGTAAACTTGAAGCATTTATCTTAGAAAGGGTAAAACAATTTTACAAGGTAAATCCTTCTATTATTGAAGCAGTTTTGGCTTCAGGTGAGAGAGAACTTTTGGCAATTGGTAAGAAAATAGATGCACTCAATAATATTGCATCAAGTAAAAGCTTCAAAGAAGCATCTTCCACTTTTAAACGTGTGGCAAATATTACAAAAGATATAGATTTAAATAGTTTAGATGCTGTAGATGAAAAGCTTTTTGAATCAGATGCAGAGGGTGCACTTTTTGTAAAATATCAAGAGGTAAGTGCAGTTACATACCATACATATGAAGAGGAACTTGACGCACTTTTAGGGCTTAAGCCAGAGCTTGATACGTTCTTTAATGATGTAATGGTAAATGCAGAAGATAGGGTGATACGAAACAATAGAAAAGCGTTAGTAGCACATATCTACAAAAGTATCCTCAAAATCGCAGATATAAAAGAAGTAAGTGTTTAGGTTTTTCTCTTGTACGATGTAGCAATCGTTGGTGGTGGCATTAATGGTGCCTGCGTCGCGTACGAGCTACGAGAAAAAAAAGTGGCTCTCTTTGATATGGGTGGAATTGCTAGTGGTGGAAGTGGTGCTGCCGGTGCATTTATCTCTCCAAAGTTTTCCAAAGAGGGGGAGCTCCGGGAGCTTTTGCACGATGCATTTCTCTACTCGCTTGATTTTTATGAAACAAATTTTCCACACCTGTTAAAAAAAGCTCCACTTCTCCATATCGCAAAAGAGGATACGGATGCTGAGATTATCTCAGAATATAAAAAAACTACACCGCTACAACTTCTCACTCCTTCAAAAGAGATTTTAGAAAATATTGTTACTCCTCTAAAAGAATATATCTCTATAGAAGCGGGCATAGTTGATGCGTATGCGATGTGTAATGCTTTAGCTAAATACGCAGATGTTTTCAAGCAAGAGGTGCAAAGTCTCCGCTTTGATGATGGATTTTGGATTATTAATGAGACCTATTGTGCCAAAGAAGTAGTGCTTGCCATTGGTGCATATAAGCCACTTTTAGAGGAGCCTTACAATCCGATTCGTGGGATTTGGGGGCATCGCATAGATATAAAAACCTCTACAAAAAATGCTATCTCATACCATCAATTTGTATCGATAGCACCAGAAAGTAATGGCGTAGTGGCGATTGGAGCGACACATAATGTGCACTACCATCCTCAAAAAAATGAAGAACCATATAATCTAGAAGAGGGAAGAGCAGAGTTGCTACACAAAGCATCTCTTACACTCAAGCTAGAAGAGATAGAGATTGTAAAAGATTATACAGGGCTTCGTTCTGGATCGGTGGATTACATGCCATTGGTTGGACCTGTTGTGATGGCCCAAGTGTCAAGAGATGCAAAAGCACAGCGGTTTGACAAAAAAATAATCGATTATACACTTTTGGATTACTATCCAAACCTTACGATGATAAATGGAAATGGTGGGTATGGATTTGTGTTAGCACCATATTTAGCAAAGATTTTGGCGGGGTATATTTTGGGTGCAAAAGAGATACCAGATGGGATATCTCCTGCACGTTTTTTTGCGAGATGGGCGAGACGAAGTTAAGGCATCTTTTTAATAGAAGGTGGGTTTGTTTTAAACGCCTCTTTAAAGAGATTTGCACGGGTATCTTTTAGTTTTCCAGTTGCGATAGGTGCTAGAAAGTAAGCACTCTCTTTTGCTTCTTGCTCGTCACAGTTATTATCATACATAAAGCTAACTTCTTTCCCTAGCTTTTGTGCTTGTGTGCAGAGTGATCTTGCATAATGGATAGTATCTTTAAGATGACGTTCGTACTTATGCCCACAACCAAAATAGACAAATTTTCCACTCAAACGAATATTTGGAACATCTATATAGTTGAATGTTCTATCATAGCGTGTGAACTGGCTTGTTGGGAGTTTCGCTATATCACCATCAAAATCTTCTAAGATTGAAATAGCATCAATATGAGGACGGTTAAGATTAAAAAGATATTTTATCTCGACAACTTTACCTTTATAATGCTCTTTAAGTGCGGATGTAAGGAGATAAAAGAGGGGATTTTCAGCAAGTTCGACATAAACATCCTCTATCTCATATCCTTGTGACTTGAGAGATTTATCAGATGCAAATTTTACTGGTGCCTCTGTAGGATTATGTAAAATAATTGTTCCTGCTACGGTTTTACGCTTGTTTTTTAAAAGTACTTCAAGCTCTTCTATCGAGATTTTTTCATCTTGAAGTGGTGTATAAACATAGTGTTCTGTGAGATATTCTTGATCAAAGTTTGTGCTGAATTTACCAAATGATTGCATGAGTGATTCCTAAAAAAGTTGTGTGATTGTACTATAATATGACGAAAAATTTGAAACAAGGTTATTTTTATTTATGATTTATATCCTCTTTTTTACTATTACGTTACTTATTTTACTTCTTGTTTTGTATCAGTTGCAATATTTTATGGTTTTTACACCGCTTTATCATAGAAAAGAGATTTTGGATGATTCCTATGAGTATCTTAGTATCACAACAGATGATGGGATAGAGCTAGAAGGGATAGTTTACAATCACCCAGAACCTCGTACAACAATTTTATTTTTTGGTGGAAGAAGTCATGATAGTGTAGGGCTTATCCGTCGTCTCAAAGAGTGCTATACAGATGCACGCATTATAACCTTTAACTACCGCTCTTATGGACGAAGTAAAGGGGTTGTAAATGAGAAAAACATTTTGGCCGATGGACTTAAAATTGCACAAATAGTGCATAAAAACTATGGAGATTTTTATCTTTTAGGATTCTCCCTTGGTTCTTATGTAAGTGCTTTTATAGCAAGTCATATGAATGTATTAGGAGTTTTTATGGTGGGTTCATTTGACTCTGTATCACGTGTTATAAAAACAAGATATGGTGTAAATTTATCTTGGTTTTTGCGATATAAACTCGATGTTACAAAATATATCTCAAAGGTAGATGCACCCACATATCTTTTTGTAAGCAAAGATGATGAGACAATTCCGCTGAAAAATGGAAGAAATTTAAAAATATTTGTAAAAAATCTAGAATTTTACAAAGAATATGACGGACTTTCCCATAAAGAACTTTTATGGGATAAAGAGACAATTTCACAAATAAATAGGAAAAGAAATGATTAAAAAGGTAATGCATCCAAACCTTTTTCGGCTTGGATTTTTTATGGCTCTTCTAGGTACTGTAGGAATCTTTATCGCCATACTATTTTGTAGATCTTTAAATCCTTCTAAACTCTTTTTATAATACTCTCTTTTATGGCATGTCATACTGTTTTATCTATCACATGCCATCTGTTATTTTATAAATGACGATAAAAATAACAGTAATTACCAAATTTTATTAATATTCCTCTTAGATGTTTTATAATAATATTTAAACATATTTTTTACTAAAAGGAGAATTCCATGTGTAATTCAAACCAACAATGTAAAATGATTCGAAGTCAGATAACTTCACGCCCTATAGAGGAACATCAAAGACA
>JAVETY010000008.1:0-26348 GCA_034005815.1 Sulfurimonadaceae bacterium
TATATTTCTTGATCTACTACATATGCATTTTCGTTATATACAGAAGAGGGTCCACCACTTAAAATAATCCCCATAGGATTTTTTTCTTTAATATCTACAGCTTTTGTATAGTAAGGAAGAATCTCACAGTAAATTTTATCTTCACGTAAACGGCGAGCTATAAGTTGCGTGTATTGAGAGCCAAAGTCGAGGACTATGATACTAACATTTGTCATTTGGATTGCCTTTAATAAGAGAGTTTAGACGCTTGTTATTGGGGTCTGAATTTTAAAAAATCAAACTTTAGCGCCGACAAAGAAGGTCCTAAAACCCTTTTGTCGATTATGAGCGCAATAATATACTAAGAAAGATTAATGTTTGATATAAAAGCCTAAAACTTCAAATTGTAGATACCAAACAGCGATAGAGACAAAATAACCTATTAAAATGGTCCATGCAAAACGCATATGCGATCCAAATGTATAGATACCTTTGAGTTTACCCATAACACCGACTCCTGCAGCAGAACCAAAACTAATAAGTGAACCACCAACACCAGCTGTGAGTGTCACAAGCATCCATTGGTCTAGCCCTAAAGTTGGGTTTGATTTTAAAACTGCTGACATAACTGGCACGTTATCCACAATAGCTGACAAGAAACCTACACCGATATTCACATATGTATGCTCAAACATTGTATAAAGATTTACAGCATGTGCTAAGAACCCAGCAAAGTGAAGCGCTCCAACAGCAGCTAAAATACCAAAGAAAAAGAGCAAGGTGTCATTTTCGATTTTTGATACAGATTTAAATATCTGAATATCTTGATTATGGTATTTTTTAAGCGATACAGCATAAAGTTGTAAAACAGAAAGACCAAACAGCATTCCCCACATTGGCGGTAAATGCATAAGTTGTTTTCCTAAAACTGCAGTAGCAATAGTAAAAATACCAAGAGCAATAATAACTTTTCCACCTTTTTGTACTTTAACTGGCTCATGCCCTTCAACTTTAACAGGAGTAGATTTTGGTACAAAACGACTGAGTAGATATGCAGTTACAACCCAACCAAGGAATGCAGCTGGAAATAAGAAAAGAAAGTCAATAAACTGCCCTTTACCTGCAGACCATGCCATAAGCGTTGTGATATCTCCAAATGGGGACCATGCACCACCTGCATTTGCAGCAACTACGATATTGATAGCACCTGGTACTAAAAAAGCAATATTACTACGTTCAATTGTAATTAAAACAGTTGAGAGAATCAAAGCTGTTGTAAGATTATCCGCAACTGGTGAGATAAAAAATGCTAAAAGACCTGTAACCCAGAAGAGTTGTCTATAGCTGTATCCAGCTTTTATAAGTCTCTCTTTTAAAGCATCGAAAACATTTCTCTCTATCAGTGCTTCGATAAACGTCATAGCAACAAATAAGAAGAAGAAAATCTCTGCAATCTCTACAATAAGATGTGCGATTTCTGTATCAAACGCCTTAAAATCAAGTCCATTAAAAGCATAATAAGCACCGAGCAAGATAAACATCAAAGTTCCCGTAAATAAAGCTGTTTTTGCCTTATTTATATGGTACTTTTCCTCTGCTGCAATAACATAATATCCCACAATAAAGATTGCCAAAAGCAACCAACCAAAAGGTTCTACAGCAAGGTCAATCCCTGCTATAGCTACAACTCCATCTTCAGCTCTTGTCATTTAGTCTCCTGTTTTTATCTATATACTCGCTGTATCATCGATTATCGTATGCACACCAATAGATTTTTTTCTAGCAAGTGCTGCAAGAACTATCTCTCTCGCAGTTAACAAACGAAATTTGAGAAGTTTACCTATTTTTTCTTTTAAAAGTCCATCAATTTGTTCTAAAGCATAGGTAAGTCCTTTATTTGTACGCACTACAGAAACATTTTCCCACATAATTGTACGCAATAAATTTTTTTTCTCTTTATCTTCTTTATAACTCATAATATCATCTGCTACATCAAACGCAACAAATTCATCACGAGGCTCTTGAACTAAAATATCTTCAACAGCTTTTTTAGCAAAAACAAGTCCCTCTAAAAGTGAATTTGACGCCAAACGATTTGCCCCATGAACCTTTGTAGATGCCACTTCTCCCACTGCGTAAAGGTGCTTCACACTTTCTACAGATCCCTTTAAATTGGTACGAATTCCCCCTATAGCATAATGAAATGCAGGGGAAATAGGAACACGATCACGTGGCACATCAAACCCTAAAAGTTGTAAGTTTTTATAGATATTTGGAAAACGATGTACAAAATAAAGATGATCAAAATTACTCATATTAAGATAAATTTTCGAGCCTGTTTTCTTTGTATAGTCATAGATAGCATTACTTACGATATCTCTTGAAGCAAGCTCTCCACGTGGGTCATAATCAAGCAAAAATCTCTTTCCATCTTCATCTTCGATAGTCGCTCCTTCCCCACGCAATGCTTCTGTTAAAAGAAGTTTTTGTGCAGCTTCATTTGCCACAAATACGGTTGGATGAAACTGCATCATCTCCATATCAGAAAGTTCAATCCCTTTCATTACGCAAAGTCCTTGCATATCAGCGCTAATACATGGAGCGTTTGTATGGTAGGCATATAAAGAGCCAACCCCTCCACTTGCGATAATCACATTTTTTGCATAGATATTACGTACTTCTCTTTGATCTAAAACGCTCACTCCATAACACTTGCCATCTTTAATAAGTAAATCTACCACACGTGCATTTGTAAGCATCGGGTGGGGATTCTTTGAGAGTAAAAAGTAGTGCAAATAACGCCCCGTAGCATCTCCTCCTGCATGGAGTATTCTTTCTCTTGAATGTGCCGCTTCTTTAGTATAAAGTAAGTTTCCATCCTCATCTTTATCAAACTCAAATCCATCTTCCACAAGCTTATCGATAATCTTGCGGGAGCTTTCACTTAGCACTCGGACTGCCTCTTCATCACAAAGCCCACTCCCTGCATCAAGTGTATCTTGGATATGGCATGCCACATCTGCCTCATCAACCGCAAGTGCGACTCCACCTTGGGCATAAAAGCTATTGCATTTAAAAGTTTCCCTTTTGTTGATAATCAGTACTTTTTTATCTTTTGGAAGATTTAACGCTGCATAAAGCCCTGCAACTCCAGCACCTACGATTATTACATCATATTGTAATTGTTTATTTTTCATCTTCTGCGCTCTTTTTTTCTAATAAAATAAATTCTACATTATTATCTTCTACTGTTGTTGATTCTTCATAATATGGGTTTGCTTTGTACCCACAACCACTTAAACTTAACAAAAAAATCGTTATAATACCCCAATGAAAAATGCGAGCCAAATTATTACTTCTCTTCAAAACAAACCTCAATTCTCTAAGCTATCTCGCTATAAATGTATTCAAAAAATAGAATCTGCCTTCACACCAGCTTTGCGTAAAATGATTAAGTTTGGGTATATCAAAAATAATATACTTTTCTTTGTACTTTCGCATCCTGCGGGAAAACAAGAGTTCGATAATAGTATACAAAATATTAAAAGCGCTTTAAAATTCTACATGCCAAAAGAGTGTGAAACAACTCCTTTTGATGATATAAAAGCTTTTGTGACACATACTCCACCAAAAGTGCCCCCTAAAGAAAATACCTCTGCTCAAATGTACAAAGAGAGAGCTAACGGAGATTTCCTAATCTCTGTGAATGATGCAAAACTTATCACCCTTTTAGAAGATATAAAAAAAAGTATCAAAGAAAATCAATGACACTCGAAGCAACCATCAAACAACTTCCAAGTTCTGCCGGCATTTATCAGTACTTTAACCAAGATGGGCATCTGCTCTATGTTGGAAAAGCAAAAAATCTTTCCAATCGTGTGAAGAGCTATTTTAATTTCACTCCCAAATTACGTCCAAATACAAACCTTTCTTTACGTATCAAAAAGATGGTAGAAGAGACTATTTCCATGAGTTATATCGTGGTTAGCTCAGAACATGACGCGCTAATTTTAGAGAATTCTCTTATAAAGCAGCTCAAACCAAAATATAATATTCTTCTAAGAGATGATAAAACCTACCCTTATATATCTATAGATAGAAGTGAAAAATATCCACGATTTGAAATAACGCGCAAGATTATAGGTAAAGGTGATATCACCTATTTTGGCCCCTACTCTATCGCTGCGAGAGAGATTTTAGATTCTATCTATGAACTTACAAAACTTGTACAAAAAAAGTCATGTCTCAAAGGTAGAAAACTCTGCCTTTTTTATCAAATCAAAAAATGTTTAGGTCCATGTGCGCTCCCCGTGTCAAAAGAGAGATACGAGCAAGAAGTAGAACATGCCATGGAACTTATCCAAAATAAAAAGCTTCTTATAGAAAAACTCACTCTAAAAATGGAATTTTACGCAGAAAGCCTAAGATTTGAAGAAGCTGCAGAGCTAAGGGATACGATAGAAAAAATTGATCGTTCACAGATTAAAAGTGATATAGATTTTGCCACAACAGAAAACTATGATATGTTTGTTGTGCAAGACAATGGCATGCGCGCTGTAGTAGTGCGTATTTTTATGCGTAATGGTAAGATAATCTCCTCCACACACGACTATATAACCGTAAAAGAAAGCTATGATGAGGATGAGTTTTATCAGCGTGCAATTATGGAGTTTTATGCAAATGAAAAACCACCTATTATTGCTCCCATATTAGTCGCAAAAGAGTTTGATGACAAAGAGTTGATAGTAGAACACCTCACTCTTCTTTTTGAAAAAAAAGCACAGATTCACATGCCAAAGATAGGGAAAAAAAAAGATCTCTTAGATTTAGCTCTATTGAATGCAAATGAACTTTTAAAACAGAGTACTCCAAAAGATAACTCTAAAATACTCGAAGAGCTTCAAGAGCTTTTTACACTTCAAGCACCACCCTATCGCGTTGAAGCTTTTGATAACTCCCATATGTCAGGAGAAGCTACAGTAGGCTCGATGATTGTTTATGACACAGATACATACGATAAAAAAAGCTACCGAACCTACCATCTTGATGCAAAAGATGAGTATGGGCAGATGCGCGAGATGCTCTCGCGGAGAGTTGATAGCTTTGGAAAAAATCCCCCTCCTGACTTATGGGTCATTGATGGAGGTGCTACACTTTTAAAGTTGGCATGTGAGATTTTAGAATCAAATGGTGTACATATAGATGTGATTGCTATTGCAAAAGAAAAAATAGATGCAAAAGCGCATCGCGCAAAAGGTAAAGCAAATGATATTATCCATACAAAAGAGGATATGTTTACATTAAAAAATAGTGATAGAAGATTGCACTGGGTTCAAAAACTGCGTGATGAAACACATAGGCATGCACTTGCTTTTCATAAAAAGACAAAACTCAAAAATGATCAACAAAGTCAACTTCTCACTCTTCATGGAATCTCTCAAGCAAAAGTAAAAAAGCTTTTAAATCATTTTGGCACATTTGATGCACTACGAAAGACAAGTTTTGATGAAATAAGTTTAATTTTAAATCAAAAAGATGCTAAAACAATTAAAAATATTTACAAATAAGTTTTTCTTCAAAGTATTATGATATATTTGTGCGAATTATAGTTTTATTTTCATACACTCGGGGTAATTTATGAGCAAACAAACACCTATAAATAAAGAATTTACTTTTGATGGACGGGTGATTATTAGTCAAACAGATTTAAAAGGGATTATCACTTATGCCAATAGAAAGTTTAGTGAAGTCTCAGGCTACACAGTCAAAGAACTCGTAGGGCAACCTCACAATATCATACGGCATCCAGACATGCCAAAAGCACTTTTTCAAAGAGTTTGGGAGACTATCAAAGGTGGTCAGGCTTGGACTGGTCTTTTGAAAAATATGCGTAAAGATGGTACCTACTATTGGGTAGATGCTGAAATACTTCCTATTCTTGATGAAAACATGCAAGTAGTAGGCTATATATCAGCTAGAAAAGCTGCATCTCGTAAAGATGTAAAAGAAAATGAAGAGATTTACAGCAAAATGTTAGAAACACAAGCATAAGGAACCTAAAAGATGTTAATTTACAATCATAAAAAAGAATTTATTGGTATTGATAAACATGATATTGAAGCGCTAGGATGCTCAAGTTTTGAGCAAATTCTGCAAGAATCTACTGATTTTGCTGATTTATTTGTTAAATCACCTGGATATATCCATAACTTTAAACATGTTCATTGGATCGATTTCATTACTTGCGCAGAGAGCAACGAAGATGTAAAAGTGATTATCCATGCTAAAGGGAAAAACTATAAAGCAATTATTAGCATTGAGACTATCTACCTCATAGAGAATCCATCCAAGCAATCTTACATTATAAAGCTCAACAACCTAAGAGCTCTTACTGCACAAGAAAATGAGCAAATTTCTGGTGATATTCTAACAAGACCAACGAAACAAATATCTACCTACACTCCGCCACCTATAGAGGAGGAAGAGATTTACGCTCCTCCTAAAGTAGAAGTCCCTACAACACAAATTCCTCAAGAGGAATTTACTGCACCTGTTATAAAAACGGCTCCTATCGAAGAGACACAAAATATAGTTCTTGACCCATACGATAGTGATTACGAAGAGTTATCTTTTAATGATGATGATTTTGTGCAAGAGACGCAAGAAACTGATATAGTGCAATCTTTTGATACACAAGAAAGTGCACAAGTAGAAACAACTGAGCCTTCTGATTTTGAAAATGATTTTAAAATCGATCTTGAAGGCTTCGATGATGATATTATAGAAACAAAACAACCTGAAGTAGTAGCTCAAGAGGAACCTAAAGCGACACCACCAACAGTAGCATCTGCTGATGACCATTTTGATTATTCTTATGTCTACGATCCAAAAGTAGCTTCTGAAGAACTTGGTCTTCCGATTGATCTTATCGAAGAGTTCATCCAAGATTTTATTGCACAAGCACATGAGTTTAATGAACCTCTTTATAAATCACTCGATGCAAATGATATTGACCAAATCAGAATCCTTTCGCATAAACTCAAAGGTGTTGCAGCAAACCTACGTATTGAAGATGCCTTTAATATTTTAGTCACGATTAATACCTCTAATGATATTAATGATATTAGTCTCAACTTGAACCGTTTTTACAAAATTATTGCAAAACTCTCAGGCGAAGAGGTACAAGAGCAGATACCTACACCTGCTCCAACAGAAATTCAAGAAGAGTTCATAGAAGAATCTCATGACGATATGTTTGATACCCCACTTGAGATACAAGAGCCTGTCGTCATTCCAGAGATAGAAGAAGAATCTTTTATACGCCCAGAACCAAAACTTGACCTTTCTTTTGAAAAAGAAGAAGAATCTTTTGAAGAGGATTTATATATGGATAGTTTTGAGCCAAAAGAGTCAAGTATTGATGAAACTCCTGATGATTTTATCTATAATCCTACATCCACTTCAAGCCAAGATGATTTAGAAGACTTTGCTCTTGATCTTAATTTTAAAGATGAGATTCCTACACCTAAAACACAAAGCAGTTACAATAAAACACTCATTGCCAATGAAATAGGTCTCGATCAAGAGAGTTTTGATGAACTATTCCAAAACTATATACAAGAGAGTACACGTCTCTTGAAAGCTTTTGAGACTGCAATTGTAAATGAAGACTTACCAATGTGTAAAAAAATTGCTTTAAACCTTAAAGGTATGAGTGATAATATGAGACTAAGTGAAATATCAAAAGAGTTAGAAGCAGTCATTGGCGCTTCTGATATTGAAACAGTTAACGGACATGTTGCTCTTATCAAAGAAAAGCTTGCCACCATTTCAAATATAGAGGATTAATATGCAGTTAGGCTTAAAAAATAGATTAAAACTCATCAGTCTTTTTCCTATCTTAATACTATTTGCACTTGCAAGTTATTATGTATATGAATCGTATACAAACTATGAATCAGCACAGGTACTTCAAGATAAACTTGTAGAAAACAGGCATCTAAATGACCTCATAGGTAATATATCTCGTGAAAGAGGTATGACTGTTATGTATCTTGGAAATTCCTCATCCAATATACGAAATTCACTTGTAGAACAACGCAAAATTGTAGATAAAAAGCTTCAATCCTACTTGGATGCTATCAATGATAAATCGAATTTTGCGGTTGAAAACTCGTATCTCGACGCTCAAAAGAATAGCCAAAAAATTCAAACTACAATGGAAACCATCAAAAGTATAAGAATCTTAGTTGACAACCATCAAAGTGATTTTGTAACTATTTATGAAAAAGCTTATACTGATGGCCTCAACAAGGCTATAATCGAGCTCGAAGCTATTACAAAAAATCAAATTGATCAAGAGATTAATGAACTTTCTTATGCCTACCTAGGTATGATTAAAGCAAAAGAATCTACGGCTTCAGAGCGTGACCTTATCTCTTATTTTATCTCAAGCCAAAAAGAAGTATCAGACGTTCAAGAGCTTAATAAATGGATGAGCCTTATGGCAAAAGCTGACTCTATTAATTATAGCTCAGTCAGAAACATTATTACACACCAATCTTTAAGTATACTTTTTGAAAATGAAGATGCATTAGAACTTTTTGAAGATATAAATAGTGAAAGAGCTACTATTTTAATGGCGACTACAACGGGAGAATTTGAAACGGATCCTGGTATCTGGTTTACTATGCTTTCTGAAAAGGCCAACATCCTTATAGAAGCAGAAGATATTCTTTTAAAAGCGTTGGATAACAGAGCGTTTCAAGTACAATCGAATGCATTGCAGGTTTTAAGTATAGCTTTTAGTATTTGGTTGGTTTCGATCATTCTAGCAATTCTTGGATATTTACTCTCAAACGAAATCGCTAAAAATATCAGAAATCTTGAAGAGGTTTTAAAAAGAGTTGCGGAAGATACCAAAGATACAGATGTCGAAAATCTCAATATCAATCTTCATACTGCTGAGGGAACTGCGGAAGCGTATGATCTTCTTGAGAGAATTATTGAACAAACAAGAAAAG
The DNA here is from genome assembly GCA_034005815.1 of Sulfurimonadaceae bacterium. GTDB lineage: Bacteria > Campylobacterota > Campylobacteria > Campylobacterales > Sulfurimonadaceae > Sulfurimonas. Next base: position 9,003 of record JAVETY010000008.1, read on the forward strand.
ATAAAGAATCAGCACAAGAAGCAAGTGAAGCAAAATCTATGTTCTTGGCAAATATGTCACACGAAATTCGTACACCACTCAATGGAATTGTTGGTTTTACAGAACTTCTAAAAGATACAGGGCTCAAAGAGGAACAACAAGAGTTTGTTGAGATTATCGAGAAAAGTTCTGAAAACCTGCTTGAGATTATCAATAATATTCTTGACCTTTCAAAAATCGAAAGTAATAAACTTGAGATTGAGGATACTATCTTTAATCCTATTGAAGAGTTTGAGAGTGCTGTAGAAGTTTATGCAGTGCGTGCAAGTGAAAAGCATATCAATCTTGGTTGTTTTGTTGATCCTGAGCTTGAACACCCTATCAAAGGTGACCCTACAAAAATTAAAGAGGTTGTTATCAATCTTCTTTCTAATGCCGTTAAGTTTACAAGTAATGCAGGCTCTATCAATGTGGATATTCGTAAAATTGATTCTGCACAAGAAGGTATCACTCGCGTACGCTTTGAGATCCAAGATAGTGGTATTGGTGTAACAAGTGAGCAAAAAGCAAGAATATTTGATGCTTTCTCACAAGCAGATACATCAATTACACGTAAATATGGAGGAACCGGTCTTGGACTTACCATTTCAAGCCGTTTTGTGGAGCTTATGGGTGGGCATCTTGATCTTCATAGTGAACCAGGTGAGGGAACTACATTCTTCTTTACACTTGACTTTGAAGAGGTTGAAACACTTAATGAAAAATCAAAAGGTGCCTTTACAAATCTCAACGCTCTTGTTTTAGAAAGTCCACATAAAACAAAACGTCAGGAAGTTTATCTACGTGAATATCTAGACTATTATGGAGTAAGCTATACACTCTTTAAAGATATAGAGGAGCTCGAAACCTTGCAACGTCAAGTGAGTTACGATCTTATATATATAGATTATGATTACGCAGATGAAGAGAATTTAATCGCATACTCTAAGCTTCCACAAGCACTTATGCTTTTGACGAAGTCATACTACATGAGAAAAATCGACTCTTTAGGTATTAATATATTTAAAACTGTATATGAGCCACTCAACTCAACAAAAGTAAAAACCGCACTTGAAAATTATAATTCTGGTAATTTCAATGCTAAAAAATCTAAAAAAATAAGTCGTAAAAAGTTTGATGCAAAAACATCGAAATTTAATGCAAATATTCTTGTTGCAGAAGATAATATAATCAATCAAAAACTAATCAAACGTACATTAGAAGATTTAGGTTTAACTATTTCTATCGCAAACAATGGTCTTGAAGCGTTTCAAAAACGCAAAGATGGGAACTTTGATTTAATCTTTATGGATATCCAAATGCCATTTTTAGATGGAGTAGAAGCTACTATGGAGATCCTTGATTATGAAGCAGATTATAATCAACCACACGTTCCTATTTTAGCTTTAACAGCAAATGCTCTCAAAGGTGATAGAGAAAGGTTCTTAGAGGCAGGACTAGATGAGTATACGACAAAGCCACTTGTTCGTTCTGAGATTATCTCTTTACTCAATCATTTTTTAGCTGATTTTATTATTGAAGATAAAAATGTACCAAAAAATGCAAGTGATGTAATAGTACCAAAACAACAATCAGAAGATTTTATCATTGATGAAGTGATAGAAGATATACAAGAAGAAGAACAAGAGTTGCAAGAGGAGATATCTTTTGAAACATTGCCTTCTTTTGCTGATGAAGTTGTTCAAAAAACATATATCGAGCCTAATGTAACAAAAAAAAGCTACAAAGCAAATATATTGTTAGCCAAGAAAAATAGCTTTGAATCCAAACTTTATATCCAAATTTTAAAAGCTTTAGGGTACACTTTCGATTCTGTAGATTCGCTCGATGCACTTTTTGAAGCTACAAAAGAGAATATCTATAAAATGGTTCTTTTTGATAAAGAGTTAGAGGGCTTAGATTTAGCACAGTTTTCTACGCATGTTAAAGAAACGAGTGCTCGTGCGAATTTAGAGTCTTATCTCGTTCTTATGAACGATACTATGACTCCTGAAAATAGTGATGATGCTTTATATGTGCATGAACTAATCAAAAATATTGCAAATAAAGATCTTCTAAGACTTATATGTGAAAAATTTATTTAAGGATACAATGTGACAAAAACAGATTTAGTTGTTTTAGCCGTAGATGATGATATGATAAACCTCAAATTATTAAGATCTATGCTTATGAAAAGTGGAAAAGTTAAAGAGGTAATTGAAGCAAAAAATGGTTCAGATGCTATTGGCGAGCTCAAAAGTAGATCTGATATTGACCTTATTTTACTTGACATCATCATGCCAGTTATGGGTGGTATAGAGATGCTCAAAGTTGTTCGCGCAGACGATAACCTTAAACAGTTACCAATTATTGTTTTAACAACAGATGAAACAAAAAAAGGGGAAGCTTTAGAATTTGGAGCGAATGCTTTTTTAATGAAACCTATACGTAATGATGATTTACTTAATAAAATAGCGACTGTTATAGTATAAACTTTTATAAAATTTATACTCAAGAGAGTTTAACCATTCTATTGAAGTTTAAAACTCTTGAGTGCTCTTTGCGAGTTGTGCCCAGGCAGAGTTGGGATCCGCTTCAATAGAGGCTCTATAAGCACTCTGTGCTTCTTTATCTCTCCATAATTTACCATAAACTGTCCCTAAAAGATACTTCTGTCTTGAACGATTTTCACGTGAAAGCTCTTTGTAATCATCCAGTGATTTAATAACTTCAAGAGCATTTTGATACTGTTCTTTTTCCATATATGCTTGAAAAAGGGTAAATTCTACAAATGGAGTTTGTGCAAATGTATGTGATTTTTTTTGTATATCATAAACATGTTTTCCATAAAGCAAAACCATATTTTTATCTCTTCGTTCACTTCCAACTGCCATCACTGCGACATATCGATCTAAATCTTCATAAGCATTTTTAAAATATTTCTCTAATCGTGCGATAGAGTAAATCATCTGCTCTTTATTTTCAACTCTTCTATGGGTATCAAAAACGATTCTATAGATATTATTATATTTATTATCATTTGAATTTTCTAAAAGTATCATAAGATCTTCTGCTACTGCTATAACGTCTGTATAATTACCCGTAGTAAAAGCTATATCAACATCACGGTAGAGCCATTTCTTACGCTCATCAAGATTTTTAGCTCTTAGATGTTTTATACTCATCTGTTTTGCAAGCTGATAATCTCCACCCTTCATCGCGCACTCATAAATTCCATCATCCCATATATCTGAAAGGGTTACGTTATGCTCTGAGGAGATAGTAAGCACATCATGGCATTGCTTTTGTTTTAAAGCTCTTTCCATCGCGCCTATAGCACTTTTTTGCACTATATTTTCTACATCACTATAAAGAGCTATATCAAGTAGAGATAAGTTTCCTCTCATCTCCAAAACAGCGTCGTACTTGGCATGACGCAAAAGCTCTTTAGCTTTTTCATAAAGTGCTTTTTGTCCAATTGTATCGTTTGCATATTCTTCTATAAGATAGTTGTATTTATCAAGTTTTACTGTTAAATTTGCATCCTCTTCATAAAAAAAGAGTCCATCTTTTGCAATTTGCATCTCAGTGCTGTAGAGCCCATAAGGATACAGTGTTAAATATTCATTGAGAACTCCTAATGCTTCTTGCTTTTTGGGTGTTTTACTCAGCCAAAGAGCTCTTTGACTCAGTAGCTCTTCATACATCTCATTTGATTTATCCATCTCTTTCAAAATAGCCTCAGCTATAGCTGCTGCAGTTTGATAATCCCCTTCATCTATAAACATATGCATTGTATTTAAAGAGTGCTCAGAGTCTTGTATAAAGAAACTACTTTTTGCTTGAAGTATTTTATTTATATATTCTGCTGCTGCTTTTTTATTGGAGTAAGTTATTTTATAAAATGCTAATTTATATGCTGCTAATGCTGCTATATCAATATTTTGTGTCTGAGAGAGTGCTTTTTCATAAAGCTCTAAAGCCTTTGATGATGCACCAGAAGCCTCTAATGTCTCACCCTTATAGATATATCCCAAATTTGCAAATTCAGAGTCCATATGCTCCCCAAAAAGTCTATCAAAAAAGTAATCTGCATCTACATTCGAGCCTGTAAGTGCATACGATTTTGCAACAAGTGCCAAAACTTCTGGAATATTTTCATCTGCTGAATATTCACGCAAATACCCCTTTGAGACCTCTATTACTTTTTCATATCCCCCTAGTTCAAAAAAAGCCTTGATTTGATAAAACATAAACTCATTTGTAAAGAGTGAATCTGGAAACTTACTCATCACCTCTTTGGTAAGATCTATACAATTTTCATATTGCCCATTGTTAAAGTGTTTTTTTATCATAATATAATCTGAGACGTCTTGAATCTTATCAATATAAACAGGTTTACCTGCAATATCAAGTCCACCTACGGAAGGCATCATCTCGTAAGAATTAAAATATGGAAAATTGATTGCTGTCTCAGACTTTTGTTCCTCTTTAAAAAAAGGCATCTTCTCTTTATATCCTACTATCATATAATGGTTTGATAAAGAGGGTTTCGCGTTAAATAGAGATTCTTCCTTGTGTAAATCAAAAACAACAGAGTAGAGTTTTATTTTATGTATAGGAGTAATAATTAAAAAAAAGATTTTATTTTTTATCTCTTGTTTAACTATAAAAAAATCATTTTGAAGATCTTTAAAAGGGTGAGATGGTTTTTTAGAAAATGCACAAACAACTTTTGAGATTTCATCTAAATCACTTAGCATCTCTTGGCATGTAAAAGGTTGACCCTCTTTAAGATGCAAAGTGGAGAATTTATCAAACCCCTCTTTGCCACTTAAAAGTGTAACTTCTAAAGCAAAAACTGCCAAAGGAGTGAGCAAAAGAAAAACGAAATGTCTTAGCAATTGCACTTCCTTTAATAGTATTTTTTAAAATCCACTCGCATGTACAAAAGATGTAATAAATTCTAAAAGCGAGTCTACAACGATAAAAGCAAAAATAGTTCCTATCGCAGCAAATCCAATGATAGTTTTGAGTGAAAGTGTTGCATTTGAAACATATACCGCTCCATCATTGCCTACTACTGGGTCTTTCATAAACATATAAACTATGAGTTTTAAATAGTAATATCCAGCGATTGCAGAGTTTAGCGCCATAATAATGGCTAAAACTACATATCCTGTGTTAATAGCGGCAGAAATCATATATATTTTCCCCCAAAAAAGAGCAAAAGGAGGAATGCCAGCAAGACTTAGCATAAAGAGCGCCATTATTACAGCTGCAACTGGAGCCGTTTGTATCATCCCTGCAAATTTTTCATAACTATGGTCACTTCTTTGGTGTGCTGGAATATGTTTTTGGCGTGAAATCCAAAGCATACTAAATGAACCTAAGTTTGTAAATGTAAAAAGAGCCCAATATAAAAATAGTGCACTATTTGCTTGTGTTGTACCTATAAGCACAGCCGCCATAACAAATCCTGCATGTGATACTGAACTATATGCCAGCATACGTTTTACATCTGTTTGTACAAGTGCCCAAAGATTTGCGGCAGTCATTGTTATAACAACAAAAGCGTATATCACTATCTCTAGCCAAACAACTCCACTATGGACCATAAATTCAAAAAGTCTCATAGCAACAATAAAGGCTGCAATTTTTGGAACAATAGACATAAATCCAGCCATCGCTGCACTTGCACCCTCATACACATCAGGTGCCCAAGTATGAAATGGAACTAAAGAGAGTTTAAATCCTAGTGCAGCAAGTAAAAACACTACTGCAACAAGTACAAATCCCATATCTTTATATTGATTTGTTGTTAAAACTGCCGCTATTTGATCAATTTCTATAGAACCAGTAAGTGCATATAAAATCATTGCACCAAAAGCAAAGAAACCAGCTGCTAATGCACCCATTGTAAAGTACTTCACTGCTGCTTCAAAAGATTTATCGCGGTTATGCATCGCAATAAGTGTGTAAAGCGCTAAGGAAGAAGTTTCTAGCCCTACAAAAATAAGTATGAGATTGTTTGAAGCTACCATAAACTGAAAACCTGCAATCATAAATAAAAAAAGTGCGAAAAATTCAGGATACGAGAACTCATGAAAACGCTTGTGGGTTAATGCTAATGGGATAAAGAGCATCGAAGCACCCACAATAATAAACTGCGATAAAATCGCAAGACCATCAATCATCATTACATCAAAAACGCCCATTACAGTGCCATTTTGACTAAAAACACCCGAAGCATCAATAAGTGATCCAAAATCCATCAATAAAAAGAGTAAGCTAAGAGCTATGTACAAAGTCTTGTGTAAACCACTTTTGAAAATATCGATGATTATAATAAGTAATGCACCTATGATTGGAATAAGCATTGGTGCAAGAGTCATTAAGTTTAATGACTCGAGTGAAACATTAATTGGCTCTAACATTAGTGTGCCTCCTGCATAGAAGTTGCTCTCATCTCTTCATCTATAAGTAGATTAGGGATTCTTTTTTTTGCTTCTTCTGTTTTAGATTTTTCATGCATACGTTGCACAATTGATTCAACTGAATGGCTAATAGGCTCCAAAAGAGGTTTTGGATAGACACCTAACCAAATAGTAATTACAGCAAGTGGAATAAGTGCTAACCACTCTCTTTTGTTTACATCTGGAAGGTTTCTATTTTTCTCATTTGTAACTTGCCCAAAAAATATTTTTTTGTACGCTGCAAGCATATAGATAGCTCCAACAATTATCGCTACACCTGCTAATAGTGTTAAGATGTGTGATTGTTGATAAAAACCTAAAAGGCTTAAAAATTCCCCTACAAAGTTGATTGTAAGTGGCATACCAACAGATGCCATAAGTAGCAAACCAAATACTGTTGCGTAGCGTGGCATTACATGCGCTAATCCACCAAATTCGCTCATCATTTTTGTATGGCGTCTATCGTAGATTACCCCTACAAGCAAGAAGAGTCCACCTGAAACTACACCATGCGCTATCATTAAAAATACAGAACCTGTAATCCCTTCAACGTTAAGTGCAAATGTTCCTAAAACAATCACACCCATATGAGAGATGGAAGAATACGCAACAACTTGTTTTATATCCTCTTGTGCATATGCCACCATCGCTGTATAAATAATCATAATAATAGAAATCACAGCAATTGGTATCATAAAAAATACCGCAGCATCTGGAAACATTGGTAATGAAAAACGGATAAATGCATATGTACCCATTTTTAGTAAAATCGCAGCAAGAATCACAGAACCAATCGTTGGTGCTTGACCATGCGCATAAGGTAACCACGTATGAAATGGAAACATCGGAACCTTAATAGCAAACCCAATAAAAAATGCTACAAACAACCATAGTTGTAAGTTTTCAGGCAGAATTAAACGGTACCAATCGAGTATTGCAAAACTCCATGTCCCCGTTGCTTGGTAGAAGAAATATGCCATAAAAAGCATACCTACTAACATCACAAGCGAGCCTGCAAATGTATAAAGGAAAAACTTTATAGATGCATAGACACGAAGAGGTCCACCCCACGCTCCAATAATGTATAACATCGGGATAAGTGAAAGTTCCCAGAATACATAAAATACAATCGCATCAAGTGCAGCAAATACACCAATCATTGTCATTTGCAAAAATAACAATGAGATAATCATATTTTTTATATTTTTTATCTCACCTAAAGATGCAATACCAATCATGGTAAAAAATGAAGCTAAGATGATAATAAATAATGAAATACCATCAACACCTAATATATAGTTGATTCCAAATGAAGGAACAAGTGGTAAAAACTCCATAAACTGCATGCCAGAAACATTATTGTCAAAAGAGAACCATAACCATAATGAAAGCGCAAATTCAATAACAGCAACAGTTACACCATACGTGCGGATACTCTCTTTTTGAATCATAAATCCAAACATCGCAGCGAGTGCTGGAAAGAAAATTAAAATCGATAAGATATGTTCAAACATCTATTTCACTCCTAAACCTGATAAGATAGTCATAATCTCATCAGAATATCTAAATGCCAATCCAAAAAGGACAGCTATTGTTAATAACGCAACTACACCTGCAACCATCCATCTAAGCATAATTGAAAGGTTTCCACTTTGCATTACTCTTGTTTTCTCACCCGTGCTATAGAGTATATTTGCAATACCATCCACTGTAGCATCGACAACTTTCATATCTACTTGTTTCCAGAAGATTGTAGAGAGCTCTCTGTAAGGTTTAATTAAATATTCCTCATAAAAATATGGAATATAGTATTGATTACTCAAAACTTTATAACAAAGACAATTTTCAAGTTTCGATGTTCCATCAGGTACTTTTACTTTATTATTTGCATATTTTATATACGCAAATAAAATAGCTAAGCCTACAAAAATCTGTGTTCCTATTGTCATAACCCAATAGATTAATGCATTATGCATATGATATTCAGTAGAAGGAAGCACTGCTGTTACCATCTCAAAATATGTCATTTGAAATGAACCTGCAATAATTGCAAGAAGTAAAAGTGGGCTCATAGCAATAAGCATATATTTATACGCTTCATGGGGAGTAATACCAAAGAGTTTATGTCTCTCTTCTCCGTGAAAAATAAGTGCAACAAGTCTAAATGAATAGAATGCTGTTAAACCTGCAGTAAAGAGTAATACTGTATAGATAATATAATGGTTTTCAATGATAGCTACTTCTAAAATCATATCTTTTGAGAAGAATCCTGCAAGTGGATAGATACCAGCAAGTGCTACAGAAGCGATAGTCATCATAATAAATGTCCACTTCATGGTTTTCTTAAGACCACCCATTTTAAATGGATCAAGTTCATCATGCATCGCATGCATAACATTTCCAGCACCAAGAAATAGGAGCGCTTTGAAAAATGCGTGTGCCATAAGGTGAAAAAGTGCAACCCAATACGCACCAAGTCCAGCTGCCACAAACATATATCCAAGTTGTGAGAGCGTTGAGTATGCAATAATTCTTTTCATATCACGGTTTACAAGCGCCATAGATGCAGCAAACAGAGCTACAAATGCACCAAGCCCTGCAATAAAGAGACCTATTTCAGGAATTAAATCATACAATGGACTTGCACGTACTACAAGATAAACACCAGCTGTAACCATTGTAGCAGCGTGAATTAACGCTGAAACAGGAGTTGGTCCCTCCATCGCATCGGCAAGCCAAGTATGAAGTGGAAATTGTGCTGATTTACCCATAGCACCTACAAAAAGAAATATCCCTATCCACACAAGAGCATCTACTTCGAGCGATGCCATTGCAGCAAAAGCTTCGTGGTATTGGAGTGTACCTGTACTCCAATAGATTAAGAATATACCAACCAACATGCCAAGGTCAGCAATACGGTTCATGATAAATGCTTCATTTGCAGCCCAAGTAGCACTCTCTTTGTGGTACCAAAATCCAATAAGTGCCCATGAACAAAGACCAACACCTTCCCATCCTATGAATAGTCCAGCGAAGTTATCACTCATAACAAGAACCATCATCGAAAATACAAACGCTGAAAGCCATGAAAAGAAACGGTTGAATGATTTATCGTGATCCATATAGCCAATAGAGTAAAAATGTACAACTGTTGAAACAATTGTCACAACCATCATCATAGTTACAGATACAGAATCAACTAAAAATCCAAAAGGGATATAGAGATTTCCAGCTGCCATCCAAGTCATCATCTCAACATGTACAGCTTCTCCACCCTGAAGGATATAAACCAAAAGAATCGTACTACTTACAAAAGATGTAAAAAGTAGTAAACTTGGGATTAAACCCACTAACATATTCTTTTTAGAAGCACCAAAAAGTGCTGCAAATAAAGAACCTACTAGTGGTGCAAATAGTGCAAGATATAAATAAAATTCCATAGTTCCTACCCCTTCATCGTTGACATAGTATCAAGGTCGATATTGCCATGGCGTTTGTACCAAACAATAAGTAGACCAAGTCCAACAGCTACTTCAGAAGCAGCAATTGCAATTATAAAAAATGCAAACATCTGTCCTGTTAAGTCACCATAATAGTGACCAACTGCTGCAAACCCAATATTGACAGAGTTAAGTAAAATTTCTGTTGCAAAAAAGAGCAATAAAATATTTTTTCTTCGCATAACACCCACAAGACCAATTGAAAAAAGGATAATTGAGAGCACTAAATAATGATTAAGAGTTATTTCCATCATGAGAGTACCTTTTTATTTGCTTTCTCTTTGAGTACTCTTATCTCATCATCTGACATAAGTGTAAGTGAAAGATCCATTTTTTTACCTGCTAAAACTATCCCTGCAATCATCGCTACAAGAAGCATCACAGCTGCAAGTTCAAAAACCACAAGATATTTAGTAAAGAGGACAACACCCACTTGTTGTGTGTTACCCACATCTTCCATTACAGGAAAGCTTGCAATCATATTTGTAGAAACGATTGGAGCTGCAACGATGACAACTACTAAAACTGCTACTAAAGTACTAAGTCCCATAATGATGAGTTTGTTTCCATGTTTTTCTTTTACATCTCTTGTTGTATCAAAAAACATCATTCCAAACGCATAAAGAGCCATAACAGCTCCAGAATATACAACGATTTGCACCGCACCTAAAAACTCAGCTCCCAAAATAAAGAAAAATGCTGATATAAAAATCATCCCTGCTGCTAATGCCGTAAGAGCATATAACGCTTGTGATGTAGTTACTGTAATGAAAAACATCGCTATCGTTAAAAAAGCAAACAGATAAAAGGCAACTGCTTCAAACATAACCCAACTCCTTAATATGCTAGAGGTGTTTTTTTAACACGCTCATCTTCATGTGGTGTAATTGCACCAAAACCTTCAAACTCTTGCTGAGTACCAGCTCTCATTTGATCGATTGGCGTTAACATATCTTCGTAAGCGACAAAATGTTCTCTTTGCTCACTTGCGTTTTCATATCTTCCACCATGCGTAATTGCAAGCTCTGGACACACTTCTGCACAATAACCACAAAAGATACAACGTCCGAGATTGATAGTATATTCGCTCACTTCTTTACGAGAATTTTCATCATATTTTGTGTCCATACGGATACAATTTGAGATACAAATTTTCTCACAAAGTCCACAACCGATACATCTTTCTATATCTGACTCTAAAAGACGCTTCATCTCGTGAACAGCGCGATATCGTGGACCTATAGGCATTTTTTCTTCTGGGTAACTCACGGTATGGATGTCAAACTTAATCATCTCACGAAGTACAACCCATAATCCTACAAAGAGCTCACCTCTAAGGGTTCTTTTGACGGTACGTTTAAATTTTCCCCAACCATCTGTTGGATAATCTTCGATATCTACAAGGTAATACCCTTTTTTCATAGGTACCTCTTTGGTTATAATTTTTTTATTATCTTGCATCTCATTTCCCCCTAAAACATCATCACAAAACCAGTGATAACGATGTTAATCACTGCTAATGGCATAAGTACTTTCCAACATAACCACATCAATTGATCCGGTCTTACATCTGGCCAAGCAGCTCTTGTCCACAAGAAGAAAAAGAAGAAAAATGATACTTTTCCTAAAAATGCTAAAGCACCAAAAAGTGTTCCATCACCAAAACCACCTAAAAATATAAGTGGAATTACAAATGAGATAAAGAACATATTTGCATACTCACCTATAAAGAAAAGTCCCCATCTCATACCTGAGTACTCTGTACCAAATCCATCAATAAGTTCATGGTCGTTTGCTACCAGGTGAAACGGAGTACGTCCAGTTTCAGCAAATGCAGCAATCCAGAAAAGTATAAATGCAACAGGTTGACTCCAAATAATCCAATCTCCTATTCCCCCTGCTTGGTAGTTATTAAAATCAACCAAAGAGAGTGAGCCCACCATCATAAGAGGTGCTAAAAGAGAGAGTCCAGTAATCACCTCATAAGAGATAAATACTGCCGCACCACGTGCTGCAGCAATAAGAGAGTATTTATTTGCAGATGCCATACCTCCTAAAAGTGGACCATAAAGCCCCACTCCCATAATCCCAAGGATATACAAAATACCAATATTTATGTCAGCGATAATTGGGTTAACCGTATATCCAAACACTGTAAATGATGGCAAGAAAGGGATAGCAGCCGCCGCCATAAATGCAGTTGCAGCTGTAATAACAGGAGCTATCTTAAATACACGAGCAACTACACCTGCTGGGATAATATCTTCTTTGGTAAAAAGTTTTATCCCATCTGCTGCGATTTGTAATAATCCATAAGGACCAACGTTCATTGGCCCTAAACGACGTTGCATAAATGCAAGTACTTTTCTCTCAAAATAAGTTCCAAGTCCCGCCAACGCAGAAAAGATAAGTAAAACTGCAACAATCTTAACGATTGTTTCTATTAAATATGCTGTTTCCATCCATTACACCTTTACAATTGAAGCTGTAGCAAAGCGGTACGTGCTAAACAGAGCCTCTGAGTTAATTTTAGAATCAAATGTCGGTAGTATCGCAATAGCACCGCTAATTTTGTTGTCACTAATCACTTTCATGATGAGTTCTGCATTGTCGTTTTTCACACGCACGTCATCCCCTTCTACTAGATTAGACACTTTAAGCAAATCTTCACTCATATAAACCCCTGATGGCTCATTTAAAAGTGTCGTTTTGTGCGTAAAAGAACTAAATTGTCTTACAGGATTTGCAAGATAGATAAGTGAACCTTCAAGTTTATTCTCACCTATTTTTTCTACACTTTCTGTTGCATCTGTTACAACTTTTATATTATCAAGGAGATACCCACGAACTTCAGTTCCATTATTTTCATAATGGTTTGGAAGATCATCAAATTTTTCTGCTTTAAAACCTACAGAAGTAGGAAGTTTTTGTGTGTATTCTATAACATCTCTTGCATTAAATCCTAGAGCATTTGCTATATCGTTTAACTCATATCCATTGTAGCCTAAAGCTGCATTTGTAGGGTTTACGCGCTTGTTGATACTTGTAAGAGTTCCCTCTTGTTGATTCATGGATGGCATGTCAAGATCTCCATCACCTAAAGCACTTATAGTAAAGTCGCCTTTGGTGTTATAGCCAATAGTATAAGAGCCTTTATCCTTATCTAAATCACAAATAAGTGAAACACCCAAAGTATTTGATAACGATGGAATCATAACAAGCTCAAATGCACTATATTTCTCTATAAGTGCTACAAGTCTTGCAAGATTTCTAGCATTTGGATGGGTATAAAGGTCTGCTCCAACCATAAGTGCAAAGCTATCTTTTTTTGCGAGGTTTTTCTCTAGATTTTCCATGAACTTACTATCAGTACCGATAACCTCTAAAAGTTTATTTTCATCTACTTCTACTTCTTTAGAAACTTGTTTAGAAACCATGGTAGATTTTTCCTCTTCTACCTCTTCTTCTACGCCTGTCTCTTCATTTAGCTTCATCACTTTTATAATTTCTATTACTTTTTCTTTGACAGTCTCTTCTATCGTTATTGTTTTCGTACTATGAAAACTTGCAAGATAGGAAACTATCTCGGATGGAAGTTTTGTTTTATCAGCAAAAAGATCTAGTATCAGATATAACACTGCCTCTTCTTGAAGTGGTGCATGATTGACACTCATAAGAGATTTGCCCATGCCTTCAATAACTGGATCACTCACAGGGTGGAAATAGATTCCCGCACCTTTGTTGACAGTCAACGAGTTATTGAGTGCATAACGAGCATTTGGATTGTCAGTTTTTAGAGCTGTTCCTACAGAGATAATAAAGTTTGCATTATGTACACGTTCTAAATCACTTCCGTAAAGTTTAGTTCCACTTATTTCACTGTAATATTGTAAAAATGTTTGGAATATTTTTGCTTCTTTATTGACGAGCTTGTATCCAAATTTCTCTTTCATCGCTTGAAGTAAATATGCTTCTTCATTTGTAATAGTTGAAGTAAATGCTATCGTATCTGCTTTTTTAAATGCAGCTATTGCACTATTGAACGCTTGTTCATCTTTTTCTATAACTCTATTTTCATAGTCAAATCCATAGCGTCCCGCACCACAAAGTGAAACATAGTTCCATTCATTCATCACACGATAAATCTTATCTTCTGGATTTTCAATACTTGTATGTTTCACATCATAAGAGATTTGACATCCAGCAGAGCAGTGTCCACATGTAGCAGGGATTTGTTTAAGTTCCCAAGCATTTGATTGGTAGATAAAGTGTGTATCTACAAGTGCTCCAACAGGACACACAGCAGCACACTCTCCACACGAAGTACAATCAAGCATCTCTTCGCCGCTTGTGAGACCTATGATAGATTTATTGAGTTTATTCCACATACTATATGCATCTTTTGGCATGTTCTCTTTATATTCTGCATCAATTGCGTCGCCGCCACGTGGTACAGTTTTGAGAGAGTTATCACCAATCATATCTTTACATACAGTCACACAACGCTCACATACGATACACAGTCCAGCGTCATAATGGATATGTCCCCAATCTTTTACAGAGCGCTCTACATCTTTGATAGTGTAATTTTGACTATCTACACCCATCTCTAATGTATAGTTTTGTAGTTCACACTCACCTGACTGATCACACACACCACATTGAAGAGGATGGTTAACATCATACACTTCCATAATAGCTCTTCGTTCTGTCTCAATCGTTGGTGTGCTTGTTGTAATTTGCATCCCATCTTTTGCTTTTGCATTACACGCATATACTTGTTTACCATCTGCTTCTACAAGACAAATACGACATGCCAAGGTTGGACTACAACGTGTCAAATAGCATATTGCAGGGATAAATATATTATTAGCACGAGCAGCATTGAGGATATATTCCCCTTCTCGTGTTTTAAACTCTTTACCATCAATATTTATCGTTATCTCATTCATGCGTTACTCTCGTTATCTTAGATTTTTCAAACCTATATCTTCCTGCATCAACGCTGATATCAAAGATTGGGTGAAGCGCTACCGTACCTTTTAAATCAGAGTCTAGTTTGAATGTTCTTCTAATTTTATCAGAACCAAATTGTATCTCTACTATATCTCCATCAGAAATCTTAGCCGCAACAGCAAATTGTGCAGAACCTCGTAGATTTGTATCTTTTTCTAAGATTTTTGTTTTGTTTGTATAGTTATTAAATTGTAACACTGGGTTTGCTTGATAGATGATAGCACCATTGTATTCTGGAAGCTCTTCAACACTTTCGAGTGTACCATTAACATGGCATGTTACCTCATCAAGTAGATATCCTCTGATATCTTCACCTAGATTTCCATAATAGTTTTCTAGTGCATCAAATTCTACTGCTTTAAAGCCAGCTTTTGTGTTTAACTTCGCTGTGTACTCTATTGTATTCGATGTTCTCCCCATCCCACATGCCATAGCTATATCATGCAATGTATACCCATCAAAGCCTACCGCAGCATTTGTTGGAACAACACGATTATCAATAGTTACAAAAGTTCCCTCTTGTTGGTTCAGTGAGGCAATAGCCATATCAGCTGCACCGATAGAAGCAATAACAAATCTTCCCTCTGCGTTATAGCCGATGTCAGCTTGTATATCCTCATCTTTATCTAAATCACATAGGAGTGAAACACCCAAGGTATTTACATATGGAGGAATCACAACAAGTGAATAGCTACTATATTTTTCAATCAAAGCCGCAATTTTAGCAATATTTTTTGCTCTTGGATGTGCAAGTAGATCACTTCCAACTACAAAAGTAAATTTACTCGCTCTTTTAAACTGCTTGCTCATTAAAGCAAGTTCCTCTTCACCAATATTACTCTCTGCTTGAAGATATCCTAAATCCAAATCATCGAAAAATGCTTTTTCACTCTCATCTAAATCTGCATCTTTTAATATCTCATATGCCAGAAGTGCCATTACACCCTCTTCTGTACCCACTTCATATTTCATAAATTGCGTTACAGTATTTTGCAGTAAACTATCCTCTATTGGGTGAGCATACACAATCTTTGCGCCATTATGTTTCGCAGCAGTTGTCATTGCATAACGTACACCTGGATTATCTGTGGTTACACGTGAACCAATAATGATAACAGCATCAGATTGTTTGATGGCATCTAAAGAACCACTATGGTGTTTTTTGCCACTTACTGAGCTATATGCATTCATAAACTCTTGGAATAATCTTGCATCTTCATTGAAAAGTTTAAGACCATTTTTTTCTTTGAACATCTGTAAAATATGCGCCTCTTCATTTGTTATCATAGAAGAGAAACGGATCGATTTTGCTTCACTTAGTGCTTTAATTGCATTTTTAAATTGGCTCTCATCTCTGAGTGCTCTATTTTCAAAATCAAAACCAAATCTACCAGCACCACAAAGTGATGTGTATTCGTAATTGTTTTTTACTCTATAGATAGCATCTCCACCGGTGATTCCAGCGTGGCGTGTTTCATACTCTAATGCACATCCAGCAGAACAGTGTGCACATGTTGCAGGTACGCGGGAGAGTTCCCATGCATTTGCACGGTATTTAAAATCACTACTTACAAGTGCGCCAACAGGGCAAACTGCAATACACTCTCCACAGAACGTACAATCAAGTGTTGGTGCATTTTTAGGGATGATTATAGAGTTATAACCACCAAATTTGATCTCAATTGCATCATCTCCGATAACCTCATTACATACGTGTACACATTTTTCACAAAGAATACAAAGAGCAGCGTCGTAACTAATCACACCCCAATCTTCTACCTTACGCACCTGATCACGAGCACTAAAGTTTTGTGTTGCTACGCCAAACTCTAAAGTTTTGTTTTGTAAGTCACACTCACCAGATTTATCACACACACCACATTCTAAAGGGTGGTTTACATCATAAAGCTTCATAATGTTAGTGCGCTCAAATTCTAACTCTTTTGAGTTTGTGCGTACTTCTAAACCTGGAGTTGGTGGAGTGTTACAACTAAGTACAAAACCATCCAAACCCTCAGCTTCAACAACACACATACGGCATGATGCACATGGTGTTGTTTTAGAGATGTAACACATTGTAGGGATATATAGGGCATTTTTGCGTGCTACTTGGAGGATAGTTTCCCCACGTTTTGCAGCAACTGAAACACCATCAATAGTAAACTCTATTATTTTTTCCATAGTGTCTCCTCTCATGTTGCTATCATCGCAATATAATAACAACGCATACAGCGCTCTGCTTCTGCGAGTGCTTCTTCTTGAGTAAACCCTAGATTTACCTCTTTGTTGTTATCAATTCTAATATTTACGTCTAGTTTTTCACTCACTTCACGTGG
>JAVETY010000101.1:0-6098 GCA_034005815.1 Sulfurimonadaceae bacterium
TCCGATCTTAACACATCTAGATATAAGATACCTGCTAGCACACCATCCATTTTTGCAATGATTTTAGCACTTGAACTTATACTAGGTTCTACAAGTGCGTATAAATCTCCACGTCCCACATCTTCGGCTAAAACTTTTTGTACAAAATCTTTTATCATACTCTTCATAGTGCTAACATTCTTTCTAATGCAATTTTTGCCCATTTTTGGGTTGTTTCATCTATCTCTATCTCATTTATAGGCGCACCATCTTCTATAGATTTGAGCGCATCATATAAATCATGCAAGGTAGTTTCATTCATCGTTGGGCATTCTGGTTTTGTAGCTGAGAGCACATAGGTATTTTTAGTTCGCAAGCGGTTGACAAGATTAAACTCTGTTCCCACAGCCACTTTTTGATCTTCTGGAAGTTCATTTATATACTTTATAAGTTGTGAGGTAGAACCTACAAAATCAGATGCTTGGCATACTAAAGGATCACACTCAGGGTGTGTGACGATAAGGATACCTGGATATTTATTGCGATAATAGTTAATATCATCCACGCTAAAGAGTTGGTGTACAGAACAAAATCCATCATAACAGATAACATCGGCATCTTTTGGGTCACTTCCATCTCCTATTACCATCGATTTGAGTCCCATATCATTGGCAATATTTTGTCCCAAACATCTATCTGGAACAAAAAGGATTTTTTTGTTCTCTGCCAAAGCAGTTGTTATGATTTTTTTAGCATTTGCACTTGTACATACTAAACCACCCATCTCCCCTACTTTTGCTTTCACATCTGCATTGGAATTGATATATGTGATTGGAAGTATGTTACTTTTTGAAACTCCATGTTTCTCTAAAAATGTTATCGAGTCATCAAAGTAGCTTCCATCTATCATTCTTGCCATAGAGCAACATGCGAGCTTCGGCATAATCACCCTTTTTTGTGGTGATAAAACCTTTACACTTTGCCCCATAAAACCAACACCACAAAATACAATAAATTCTGAATCATTTTCTCTTGTTCTTTGTGCTAATTCTAAGGAATCTCCCGTAATATCGGCCATTGCAAACACTTCATCTCTTTGATAAAAGTGTGCAACAACCGTTACGCTTAGCTTCTCTTTTAGTTCATTAATTTTTGCTTTTAATTCTTCATTTGATAATTGCAAAAAGAGTCCTTTTTTAAAATTGCGTTATTATAGCAAAAAAAGATTTTTGAGCCTTAGCCTTAAAAAGTCAATCCTATAATGTAACTTTATTACAATCTCATCCCACTTATCCATGGTTCATATAAGGTTCCATATTTTACTTCTATAAATTCCTCATTTTCATCTTGTTTATGATTATATTTTTGTAAAAAATCTTTATGTAGTTTTTTTGGAAGATAGATATTTGATCTACTTAACTCTCTTATAATTCCTCTTCTTGTCATTTTATTCTCATCTATAACTTGAATAATTCCCTTCACAATAATATATCTATTTGTATCAGAATATTTATGACGCAATTGTTCATAAGTTTGGCCAGCATCAATAGCAAAAAGTCTTGATGGCCTCGTTTTCTCATTATTATATGAATGCTCGGCATCTTCATATTTATTTTTGGATTGTCTATCTTTTTTATCTTCATACAGCGCTTTTGCTTGTAGCACCTCATTATGAAACTTCTGAAGTGATTCTTGATACTTATTTGCATTTTGTTCTAACACAATAAAGAGCTCTTTTTTTATATTTTGTCCTCTCTTTTCACTCTTATAAAGTTCATTAGAACTAAACCCAATCTCTCTTAATTTTTTCTCATCTAACCATGTAGCACCAGCATAGGGAGGTGAACGAAAAAGAATGCGTAAAGAGATACCGCTATTTTCCCAATTTTTATGGTCACTGTGATAAAGCTCTCTTAAACTCAAATATGTATGTGAAGTTGGCTCATCTGCTCTATTGTTATATATATGTATAAAGATAAATACATTTGTCACCAAGACGAAGAGAATAGAAAGATAAAATAATCGTTTTTGTAAAAGGTTTTTCATAGTGCAACCCTTTTTAATTGTTTATACTGTATCTCTTTTACTTTTTTAAGCACTATTAAAATCACTAAAGCGCTCATTCCTAAGATAAAGAAGAAGATATATTTAGGCATCCATGCCCACCACCATTGAAAAAACTTTGTATATAAAAAGATTACAAAAAAGCTATTTCCTATATTTACAACCTCACCGTATCCTTTTCGTATTCCAAAGTAGATTGCTAAAGCACTCATCAAAAATCCCATTACTTGATACAACTCTTCTATACTTTTGTGGTCCCACAAAATATAACTTGCATAGCCATAGTTAGAAAGTATAAGTATTGGAAAGAAAAATAAAAGCATCCCAAAATAACGATACACTTTGTCAAACCCGATAAAAAGTTGTTGTTTTATGAAAGAGATGGAAAATAAAATCACAGCAACAAAAAGAAAGCTCTCAGGTCGTTCTGAAAAAGAGAACCAATACCCACCACCCCAAACACCCACTTGTGCAGAGAGATAAAAAGTAAAAGCGATAATCCCCATCCCTAGAAGAAGCCTTGCTTGAAATATATACGCCAAAAGTACGCCATAAAAGGACCAAATCAAAAATGCATTGACGGATGAAGCCAGATTAAATATTTCTCCTATCACTACAATATTTAAAATAAAGGAAACAAAACTGAGCATTGCGCTAATCTTGGCGTAGTAATACATCTCCTCTTTTTGTACTAGATAAAAACTAACTCCTAAAAAAAGTAAAGGAGCTGTTATAAGAATCACAACTTGCAACGCTTCATCAAAAAAGCCCCAATAATGAAAGAAAAGATAAAACAAACACAAAGCAAGTGCAAGTACTGCCAAAAACGAGGATATTTTCATCCCAAGGGTAAGTTGCTTCTCCTCTTGTGTTGTATCTACATTGTGACTTGAGATAAATTTCTCCAGAAGATTTTTATGATAGGTATCGATTTTTTCTTTCTCTGTAAATAGAACAATATTTTCTTGCTCTAGAAGTTTTAATTCCTTTTGAAATGCTCGAATCTGATCTGTTCGTTGTTGGGGTGAGAGTTGCGCTGCCATCATTATCCTTTTCGTATTTTTTATTTTTACTTTGTCAATACGGATAAATACACTTTTTTATATTGATAAAAATTTATTTTAACCTATTTTTATATTGTTTTGATAATAGTAAGAATCTACACCCATCAGAGCTGCACCATATGATGTGGTTACTTGTGGATATTTTGGGATAAATATCTTTTTACCAATCTCATTTTCTATGGCATGCACAAGTCCACCATTGAGTGCTGGTCCACCATCAAAATAGATACCCTCTTTTATCCCTACGCGTTTTACAAGCTTCACAATTCTTTTCGCAATAGAGTAATGAACACCACATACAATATCTTCCACACTATGGCTATTTCCTAAAAGTCCTATGATTTCTGATTCGGCAAATACTGCACAGGTACTATTTATTGAGAGTGGCGTGCCCTTTGCACTAAAGTGTTTCTCGCCCAATTCTTCCACACTTATTTCAAGATTCATGGCACATGCATCTAGGAATTTTCCCGTTCCCGCTGCACATCTATCATTCATCGCAAAGTTAACAACATTTCCCTCATCATCAAGAGATATTGCTTTACTATCTTGTCCACCAATATTGATAATAGTTTTAATATCTCCAAACTCTTTTGCAGCAGCCACGGCACCTATCGCATTGGCAGTAATCTCACTAATGTTTTCATCTGCTTCTTTAAAAATCTTTCTTCCATATCCAGTTGCTACTGTATAAACAATAGACTCTTTAGAGATATCTAACTCACGTAAGAGCTCATCGAGTGTTTGGTGTGCATATTTATAAAACATACTTCCACTTCCACTGATTTTCGAACCTATCATCTCTTTGTTTTCATTGACAACAGTGATTTTTATAGCGGTTGAGCCTATATCTACACCTACAAAATATTTCATATTTTTTTCCTATTTTTTATTTTCAAAGATTCTATAAAAGCTTCCACTCTTGTTGTGAGTTGCCCTTGTTGCGAAGGACTATAATCACTCTCAAGATACAAGATAGAGATACCTTCTCTTTCCATCGCTTCAAGTACGCTTCTTTGTTCAAGCTCATATACTGTGCACCCTGCAAACGCTTGGTAGATAACTCCATCGGCATTATGTGAGCGTACAAGCTCGACAATACGGCGGATGCGGTCATCATTTTTTGTAAATACTGGGCAGGTACATGCTTTGAGATATTTATCTGCTAAAGAGTCCACCATATCATTTACAAACCACTCATCTACCGCGACTCTATCATTAAACATTCGGTTAGAGCTACATGTCTCATCTGCTACGATAATCGCATCAGAGTCTTCTATAATAAGAGGAATCTTATAGTTTGGGAAAACAGGAGGTGAACCTGTATACACAATTCTAGGACTTACTTTGCCTGCTACATGCACCTCATCTTTGACCCTTTGCTCTAACTCTGCTACAAGTTTTTCACATGCCATAATCCAATTATCTATTTTGTCAAAGAAAAAAGCATTGGTTACTAAAAACATATCATTGCCTAAGATAGGTACATTTTTATTTTTTCTAAATTCATCTATTTTATGATAGAGAGTTTGTGCATAACCGATTTTTGAGATAGATGCTTTAAGATTTTTACGGTTCAACTTTTTACCCATTTTAAATGACAAATCAGCACTAAATTCACGAATACTACGACGAAAATACTCTCTACTAATCTCACTCTCTTTGGTACGAGGAAAATCTACATCCACTACTTCATAGCCAAACTCTTCGATAATAGCTCCCGCTTTTGTCTTTTGATCACAGGTTGTAGGTGAATAAATCATATCTGGTCTATCGGCTAGATTCTTCGATGCAAGATGCCCTACACTTGCTTTTACTAAAGGGCAAGATTTTTGAGGTAAGAAATCACTTCCTATCTCATCATCTGTATAAAAACCATTACAAAGACGAATGGGCACACCGCCTAGTGCATAGATAATCTCTGATGGTATTTGGATACACATCGTGCCCACTTTCACTTTATTATCATGCAAAGCTTTTTGGTGGCAATGTACCTCTTCAAAAAGATTATAAAAATACTCCATCGCTTTTGGAGGTGTACGAAACCCTTCTCTTAGCGTATTAAGTACCGTTATCGCTTCCATAGCCTTGTGTCTACTTTGTCGCTCTTTTGGCGTTTCTATTTTTTGTTCTTCTAATCTACTCATGGTGCGCCCCTTTAAAATCATCCATCCCCATCCTTTTTTCAAATCCCTCTTTGGTTGAGCTAAACGCTTTTATATTAAAAATATCAAAATGTAGTGCATACTCTTCAGGACAGGCAGCAACACATTTAAGGCATAAAATACAATCATCTCTTAAAATATTTGTACTTGTGACATCATCTGCGATATCTTTTATCTGCATATCGCACACGCTATAGCAATCTCCACATCGTGTACATTTACTTCCATCTTTTTTTAGTTGTACAAAAGCGACTTTTGAAAATATATAATGAAATCCACTCATAGGACAAAAGAAACAAAAAAAGCGTTTTTTAACAAAACTTCCTACAAAGAAAATTCCTGTAAACATCATCCCAAGAGCCGTTAATACCATCGCTGTTATACTTGAAAAATCTATCATCCATTGTGAAAAATCACCACTAAACATAGGGCTAATGATACGTGCTGGACAAATCTTGCAAAAAGCAGCAGACCATTCACCACCAAGTGCTCCTATCCCCATAAAGAGTGGTAGCAACAGTACTATTGCCAAGAAGATATATTTTATTTTTGAAAGTTTGCCAAAGTGCTGTTGTGAATAGGTCGAATAACGAATACCTATACTTTTTCTAAGCCACGTAATCCAATCTTGCAACGTACCAAAAGGGCAAACATATCCACACCACCCTTTGTTTAAAAACATAAACCAAAACAAAAATGTCAAAAGACCCACGATAACGCTCATGCCAGCGCCACCAAGAAGTATCTGTGCGGGCATAGAGAGTTGATGTTGCAAAGGTATGAGATAACATGCCCCTGCACTCCCTTCGTTATAAGGACATGAAAA
>JAVETY010000102.1:0-6065 GCA_034005815.1 Sulfurimonadaceae bacterium
AGCATGATGCTTTTTTAGTTTTTAATACTATGGTTGTGCGTACAAAAGGGGAAACTCCGCGTGAAGAATGGCTTTTAAAGATGGGAAAATCCAACATGGCATCCATTATCAAATATTGCTACAAAAAAAATCTCATACCAGAACAGTGTAATCTTCCTAGTTCGTACGCAGGAGCGGTAGGAATCCCACAGTTTATGCCTGATAGTTTTATCTATGCAAGAGGATATAAAAACGAAGTGCCAGATCTTACCAAGATGGAAGATGCTATCGTCTCCATTGCTCATTTCTTACATGCCAAGGCAAGTTTTGATACGCTTATAGATTGGACACAAATCCCTCACATGCCAGAGATAGAATCTGCATGGTACGAGTATGAATTTGTCCATGAAAATGCATCGTTTGTATATGAAAAAAGTGAAAAACAAGGAACAACTTTTATGTGTTTCACATGCTATGACAAAGAGCTTGCATATCTAAGAGAATACGCAAAAAAAATCCAACGTTATAACAACTCTTCCAACTACGTTGTGGGAATTTTACGCCTTGCTTATGATGCAAACAAGTTGCTTCACGTGGATTAATAAAACTCTATCAAAGCCTCTAATGTATGGCTTTCGTTTGGCGCTACTCTCTTTTTATCCGCGTAAGCATTAGCACTCTCGATGCATACAAACTTTTTATAATCTTCACATGCCATACCACTCATTCTTGCACATTTTTCTATCCAAGGATTCCACACCACAACAGATGCAGAACCTTTATTTGTAATTTTGATTTTTTGTTCTTTGTCGAGTAGTGTGATAGGCTTATCTACCTCTTGAAACACAGCATCAAACTCTCCATCAAATACAATTGCATCTTTGGAGATGGCATGTTGGTTGGTGAGTGCATTCAAATAAGGTTTATTTTCTAATCCAGTGATTTTTATAGCTTTGATATCTGAGATAGAAAAATATGTATGAAGTGCTTGTGTAAGCTCAAAAGGTTTTGTATCTTGATTGGTTGTTGTGAGTTCGATTTTAAGAGTTTTACCTAGAGTAAAAGTGATGCGTACTTCATAGTGATAGCTCCACATGCCATAAAACTCCTGCGCATTTGCAAGGCGTAGAACCACTTTTGTACTCTCACGTGTTATTTCGGTTTCTTCCACAAGTTCCCACATCGCAGTTCTTGCAAACCCATGTTGTGAAAGGGCAGGATTGTTATCACCAAATGAGGGCCAACATATCGGAACTCCTCCTCGTATAGCTTTACCTTGTGTAAAATCACTCATTTCGCTTACCCATAAAAGCTCTTTACCCTCATGTTTAAATGAAAAAAGATGTGCTCCTTGAAGGGCGATTTTGGCTTCCATCACATCATTTATAAGATGGAGATAAGGGAATCCATGTGGAAGATGTTTGAGCATCAATCTCTCCATGATGTTTTTTTATGCCACCAAAGTCCATAACAAAGGATAAATATATAACATACAAGTCCCATCAAATACGCATAACGCATCTCACTCACATAGAGTGTAAGTTTACCAAATACAAGAGGCAATACAGCTCCACCAGCTATTGCCATAATAAGAAGTGCGCTTACCTGCGCTGTATATTGCCCCACTCCACGAAGTGCCAAAGGCCAGATACTTGGCCATACAAGTGCATTTGCAAATCCAAGAAGTGCTACAAAAAAGAGTGAATCTGGTAAAAGCATCAGAGAGGTAAAACCCCAAAGAGTCTGCGTAATCGCAAACGAATCTTCAGATGCAAAAACGATTCCAAAGGTAAAGAGTATCCCAAAGATTGCAGAGTACACAAGTGCATTTTGTTGTGAAACATAGCGAGGAATAAGTACAATCCCAAAGATATACCCAACTACCATAAACGCCATCGTAAAAGAGGTCATAGAAGTAGCATGCGATACTCCCAAAGTTTGCGCATAAAGCCCTATAGTATCTGCTGCAATCACCTCAATCCCT
This sequence comes from Sulfurimonadaceae bacterium, assembly GCA_034005815.1. Classification (GTDB taxonomy): domain Bacteria; phylum Campylobacterota; class Campylobacteria; order Campylobacterales; family Sulfurimonadaceae; genus Sulfurimonas. Next base: position 1,964 of record JAVETY010000102.1, read on the forward strand.
ACATAGAAAAACAGAGCAACCACTCCAAGTATGGCATGTGCGAATGCAAATACATTTCCCTTATCCATCGTATCTTCTGCATCAAAAACAATCTCTTCTAAAGGGGAAAATCTCACAAGCAGTGCAAGCACAGCGAGGATAGCTGCCATCACGATATAGGGGATAATCAAACTCGAAGTTAAAAGTTCCGCATTGGTATCTATCCCTTGTGCATCAAAAAACACAAGATAGGTAAAAAGTATCGGGGCTAAAACCCCTGCCCCTTTGTTAATCAACCCCATAATACTGATACGCATTGCAGCACTCTCGATGGGACCGAGTAAAACTATATAGGGGTTGGATGCACTTTGAAGGATTGTAAGCCCCGTAGCAAGGATAAAAAGTGCGATAAGAAAAAAGAGAAATGCACCACTTATAGCAGCACCAATAAAGAGCAAACTCCCAAGTGCCATAATCCAAAGCCCTATCGCCATCCCATTTTTATATCCACTCCAACGAAGCAAGTACGACATTGGAAATGCCATCACCGTGTAAGCAATATAAAAAGAAAAGGAGACAAAAAGCGCTTCATAGGCATCAAGATGGCAAATGATTTGTAAGTAAGGGATAAGTGAACCATTGAGCCATGTCACAAATCCAAAGATAAAAAATAAAACCCCCAAAATCACCATTGGGACTACACTCGATTTATGATTCATAAAAGCCTTTCTAAAAACTACACTATTTTATACATAACAGATGGTTAAAAATAGAGTAAGGGTTAAACAGTATCTTATTTTACTCAATATGCGAAGATTACATCCGATGTGGATGGCTCAGTGCTGGATCTTTTTCTCTCATCTCACCACCCTCAGTATAGAGGACTACTTCCACTTCACAGTCTATATATTCTGCTGTTGTCATAGGTGGATGGGTGCTATCAAAGGCAGCTTTTTTAGCATTGTAAACTATATCTTCAAAAAGGGTTTTGTCAGATTGTGCGCTTAGTGCAGAACCTCGAAGCTCTTTTGCTACATAAAGATTGACTGCAGTGGCCATTTTTTCCCCTAGGAGTGGATATTCACTAAGGAGGGCATTTTTATTTATAAGACGTTTTGCTTCTATAACTTCAGCAATCGAATCACGTGCTAGTTGAAGTAAAACAGAGCGTGCCATCTTATACCACCTTGTCTGGAGTTTGCCTATTTAAAAACTTAATGAGTATCATAACACTTAAAACTTGAAACAGAGCAGCTAAGATAAAAGAGTAGTAATGCAAGGTATCAATACTTTGTCCTTGATACGCTAACGTCGCCATTGCGATAAGAAGTGTCAAAGGCATAGAATGCGAAAGTCCCATAAGTATTGCATCTCTAAACCCTAGCTCTTTTATAAACACAAGTGATGAAAGAACACGGATAGAGGTCATTGCCACAGTAATCAGCACCGCTTTTGCAATAAGTCCATCCATCATTAGCGCTTCAAGATTAAATGAACTTCCTATATAAATAAAAAATATTGGTATCAAAAATCCAAATCCAAAGGAGGCTAGCTTTTCTGGTAGCTCTTGTTTATGTTCAAAAAATGTAGGGATAAATATACCCGCCAAAAACGCTCCAAAGGCAAGTTCAAGATCAAGGTAAAGCATTGCCGCAAGAAGCAAAAAGAAAATCCCCATCGAGAGTCTTAAGTCCTGCTCTTTGTTGTCATTGTAAGGCATAAGTACCAAAGAAACCTCTGGAAACCACCAAAATAGTATTTGTACCATTTTAAAAAGTAAAAACATAAAGAGTAAAAATAAAAACAAAAGTAAAAGTGTTTTTGCAAACTCAAAGCCATATCCAACAGTAATAATCGCAGATGTAAGGGTTAAAAATGCGATACTTACAACTTCCCCAATCGCTCCAGCATTCATAGACATGGTAAGCCACGGAGCTTTGCCATACTCTTTGGAGAGTGTTGCAATAAGTCCAACAGAGATAAGGGGTAAAAGCACCATAAAGATTTTACCAAGCTCAAAATAGAGTGCAATTGAGATAGAAAGAACATATAAAAGTGTTACATACACAAGGATAGTTCGCATCTTTTCCCACGGCATCTTAAGAAGCTTTTTCATATTAATCTCAGTTCCAGCGATAAACATCAGATATAAAAATCCAAACTCCGCAACCACTTCAAAAAGATGCTCATTGTGAATTAGCCCTACATAGGTAAAAACCGAACCGAGAATTATCTCTATCGGAGTTGTTGGAAGTTTTAGTTTTTTCGCAAAGAAAGGGGAAAAAACTATAATAAGAGAGATAGTTAAAATCAGTAAAACTGTATCACTCATCGCTTATTCCTGCACTCTCTTTGCTATATCTAGGTTTAAAGATGCGAGCATCTCAAGGTCTTTGTTTTTCTCTCTACCTTGCGTTGTAAGGTAATTACCGATGACAATAGAGTTTGCACCGTATTCAAATATTTCCGTTTGTCTCTCTCCAAACATAAGCTCTCTTCCACCTGCGACCATGATTCTTTGTGCATTTGGAAGCATCTCTCTTGTTTTTCTTATAAGTAAAAGTGCCTCATCGACAGTGAGTGGATTAGGTTGTAGCTCTAACGCTTCGTTATGGTGGTAAAAATTTATTGGCACAGAAGTAGGATTCAGAGTTACGAGTGATTCTAACATCGATACTCTATCGGCTTCGCTTTCTCCAAGCCCAAAGATTCCGCCACTAATAAGTACAAGCCCCACTTTATTGACATTTTGGCATGTTTCATAACGCTCTTGCCATGAGTGTGTAGAACAGATAGTAGGATAAAAGCTTTCTGATGTTTCAAGATTATGATTATACGCTTGCACACCCGCTTTTTTGAGTTCTTCTAGCTGTGCAATTGATGCTGTGCCATTACATGCTATAAGACGAAGCTCTGGCACTTCAGCATGCACTGCTTTTGCAACATTGCAAACGAACTCTAAAGTTTTATCATTGAGTCCTTTGTCTGCAGTTACTAAACAAAATCCAAGAGCACCTTTAGCGTAGGCATCTTTTGCTTCTTCTAGTATAGTGTCTATCGGTTTTTGTTTAAAACGTTCTATTTTTGCTTTATAACGAACACTTTGGGAGCAAAATTTACAATCTTCATTACATGTTCCACTATTGATATTACAAATAGCACATAAAAATATTTTTTGGCTCATTCTCTGTTTTTCCTTTGAAATGAATACTCTTTTGTCTTAAATGTATTCTCTTTTGGCTCTTTAAAGCAGTATGTCACATCAAACTGCCCTTCTTGTATCTCTAAAATCGCACATTCCATCAGTGGTTTGTTTCTTGCACAACTCTCCCCAGGATTGAGAAAAAGTGTACCGTTTTGTGTAAACTCTACCTCAAACTGATGCGTATGCCCAAAAAGTACAACCTCAGTATCTGGTGCCATATAAAAGGGCAAATGCATCAGTTTAAAAGTTGTATTTGCCAATTTAAAATAGTGTGGCTCTTGTACGAGGTTGTACATGCCATGATATGTCATCAAATGTGCATCGTTGTTACCATAGACTGCGATATATCTAACGCCACTTTTTTGTAGAAGCTCTAAAACCGCAATCTCTACAACATCTCCCGCGTGGATGATAAACTCCACCTCTTGCGCTAAAAAGTGCTGAACAACTTCGTGTGCTCTTTGTACTTTCGTATGCGTATCTGAGAGGAGACCAATTTTCATCTTTATTCTTCTCTTGGCGTTCTTGTTTTACATTTCACACATTCATACACTTCTTTGTTTCTATAAACGCGTTCTGCTACAACACCATTACAGCCATCTGCTGTACATTTGATAGTAGTAGGTTCAAATTTCGATATAAAAGTACATTTTGGATAATTTTCACATCCCCAGAATGCTCCACGGCGTGATTGTTTCCAGACAAGTTTGCCACCACAGTCAGGACAAGGAATATCTGAGGTTTTACTCTCCTGAGCGATACTTTTCGTATTCTTACAATCAGGATATCCGCTACATGCCAAAAATGCACCGTTGCGACCATTTTTTACAACCATCTCTTTGCCACATTTTTCACACACTTCATCGCTTTTTTGCTCTTGTGCTTTGGCTTCAGAATCACCCTCTTCCCCTTCTACTT
>JAVETY010000009.1:0-25828 GCA_034005815.1 Sulfurimonadaceae bacterium
CGTGTGCTCTTCCGATCTCCTAACAATAGAAGCGAAAGATGCAAATCATCAAAACATGTTAATTGCTGATATTCAAACAACGCTCGATATGAAGAACATAAGAGGAGATATCAATTTATTTTTCAATACAATAACAGATCCTAGTAACTCTATAACTCTTACAAAAAAACAACCTCTTCATGCCATCTATACACTCTCAAAAGGGCATGATTCTCTTTGGCTTTCCCCTTCTTCATGGCAATTTATGGGAAATGATTTTCATATCGAACAAACAGACTTAGAGATAATTTTTGAAAATCTCTCAAGCAAATTTGAAAAAGTAAAAGTTTTATTTCCAAATAAAGCATATCTAGAGATATTTGGAGAGGGCTCACTAAAAGAAAAAAGCCTTCAATCCACAATCCATATCTTTAATCCTTCATTTTTTGGCATTACATCAGCACAAAAATATATACCTATACGCTTGTCTTACAATAACGACACACTTACACTAGCCACACAAAGAGATACTCTTTTTAATTACGATAATCAAAAAATATGGCTCAAAAAAACCAAGCTTCTCTTTAAAGATAATATCTTGTCCTTACCAAAAACATTAATTAAATTTGATAGATTTTTAGAAGTAAATCTACAAGGTAATTATAACGTTTCAAAAGATATGGGAGAGATACAAACCCAAGATCTAGTTTTAAAAGATAGCGATAAGAATCCTCTCTTAAAAGTTGATAGACCTCTCAAAATCAGTCTCATAAAAAATAATAATAATTTCATAGCAACACAAAAAGATCTCCAACTCTTTACGAACTTTACAAATCAAGGCTGGAGTTTGGAGGCAAAAAAATTAGAAAATATTTTCTCTTTGAGTCCTTTTTTATATGATTACAATCTTACGAATGGTTTTTTTAGCGTGACACAACAATATACAAAATCGCAAATAGATTTCTCACTCCAAACAAACTACCCTTACAAGCTTCTCCATGATACAAATAAACACATAGAAAATTATAATATCGTAGGTAGCTACCAAACAAAAAATCAAATAACGAAGATTGATATAAATGAAAAGCTCTCTCTTATCTATGATAAAAAAATAAACCTACATGCCAAAGATATAGGAATTGACATTTTCACCCTTTTCAATTTTATAGAGGAAAAAATGCCTAAAAAAGAGACAAATACACCAATAGATATTTTCTTTAGTGCAGAAAATTCATATCTCTATCTTAATAAAGAGAGACGTATTATCGCAGATACAATGGAGCTAGAATTTAGCAAAGATGGAATAGATGCAAGCCTTAGACATCAAAATGGGGAGGCACATCTAAATTATGATGAAAAAAAACAGTTTATACTCTATGGACAAGGCTTTAGCGATACTTTTTTAGAACAACTTTTTAGCTACTCAAAATTTCAAAATGCAAATTTAGGTTTTACTCTCAATGGAACTATAGATGATTTCAAAGGTGTACTTTATCTCAAAGATTCCACTATAAAAGATTATAAAATCATCAATAATATTTTAGCTTTTGTAAATACAATCCCCTCTTTAGTCACTTTTTCACTTCCAGGATATAACAACAAAGGGCTCTTTGTCACTAAAGGCTATGTGAAATTTCATGCGAAAGATTTTCTTTTTGATATTTCAGATATTTTATTAGAATCCAAAGAGATAAGTATCTTAGGGAAGGGAAAAATAGATTATAAGAAAGATAGTGTCGATTTAGAGCTTAACTTAAAAACAGATTTAGGAAGTAGTGTTTCTAAGATTCCCATTATTGGATATATCTTTTTAGACAAACAAAACATAGGAACAACACTCAAAGTAGAAGGAACGTTGCAAGACCCTAGCGTCTCTTCTCTTTTAGCAAGAGAGATTATCGTAGCACCTTTTAGTATTATAAAAAGAACTTTTCTACTTCCCTACCATCTATTCACAGATGATGAGGAATAAAACTACTCGTTACGTAAAACAGTGAGGATATCTACTTCACTTGCTTTTTTTGCAGGATAAAAAGCAGAAAGTATAACAATAAAAAATGCTCCAATAATAATCAGAAAAAAATCTTTTACACTCAAATCGAGCGGTAATGTAGAGGTTGGATACACATCTTTTGGTAAAGAAACAATATCAAAAGTACTCAGTATCCAAAGACCACTCATCCCAAGAATAATCCCAGCAAAAATCCCACTTATACCGATAACGATACCAAGATAAAGAAATACTTTTTTTATCTCCATTCTTGTAGCCCCAAGTGATAATAAAAGAGCTATCTCGCTTCTTCTATTCATTACAGTCATAAGAAGCGAGGAGATGATATTAATAGAAGCGATAAGGATAATAAGCATAAGAACGATAAATAGGGAAACCTTTTCAAGCTCAAGTGCTGCAAAAAAGTTAAGATTTTCTTCCCACCATCCTTTAATTGTAACTGACATAGGAAGCATCGCTTTTATCTTCACTATATCATCATGGGGATTGTGAGAGAAAATATGTATTCCATCATATTGGTTTGCAGGAAGGTTTAAAAGAGCTTGCATCGATGCGAGAGTTGTATAGCTATACGCTTTGTCATAAGCTGAAAGACCTGAGTCAAAAATACCTTGAAGTTGAAGGCGCTTAATTTTTGGAGTCACTGCAAGTCCTCCTGGCTCTACATGAGTAAAGATATACATCAGTTTATCACCTTGATGTAGTTGAAATTCATCTTTAAGTGATTTTCCAACTATAACATCAAATTTACCTAGATTTTTATCCCCTATTGCATCTTTTAATACACTATTGACTTTTGCTTCAGCATTAAAATCGACCCCAAAAAGATACCCACCCTCTAGCTTTGAGCCGCTTCTTGCCATTACAGCAGATTGGATATAAGGACTAAATTGAAGATGGGGGAATTTTGTTTCTAGTTCAATTAAGAGATTGTCATCTACAGCTCCATAAAACTTAGGAATTATAGTGAGGGGATAGTTCATAATAGTGAGTTTTTTTCTAAACTCTTTATCAAAACCGTTCATAAGTGCCATGGCGACAATCAAGACCATGACACCAAGAGCAATACCTAAAAAAGCAAGGAGTGCAGATAAGAAAATAAAAGGTTGCTCTTTATCAAACCTTAAAAATCTTTTGACGAGATAAGGAACAATCATATTTTTCAAGAAGCAAATACACCTTTTTTAGGACCACTTTTACCACAACATTGTTTGTATTTCTTGCCACTTCCACAAGGACATAGCTCATTACGTGCTATTTTTTTCTCTATAGCATCACCCTCTTTGTCTTCTGATAGATTCAGTTGCATTTGAGATTCTTGAAGTTTACGCTCCACTTCACGTTGCTCTGCTATACGTTTTGCTTCCTCTTCTGGAGATTGGAGCGTAAATTGGATAATTTGTAATGTACGGATAGTATTAAACTTAATATCATTTACAAGCTCACTAAAGAGGTTAAAACTCTCTTTTTTATACTCTACAAGTGGATCTTTTTGATTATATGCACGAAGTCTAATCCCCGTTTTCATATTATCCATCGCATAAAGATGCTCTCTCCATGCTTTATCAAGTTCTTTAAGATAAAACTCTTTTTCTATCTCTTGACGTAGTGTTACATCTAAAACAGACATTTTTTCATCATATACATTTTTAGTAAGAGCGACGACTTTTTCTAAAAGTTCATCATATTCTATACCTTCTATATCCTCTTCACCTAAGGAATAGTTTATCTCTTCTTTGAGGATTTCTATAAATCGTTTATAGTTAAAATCTTCATGCGCTCCACCAATATATATATCAGAGAGTTGAAGTAGATGGATAAGATATTCTTCTCGCATGGTGTCAATACGTGTAGCAATATCAAATTCAGAATCTAAAAGTTGATTTCTAAATCTATAAATGATTTTTCTTTGCTCATTTGCAACATCATCATATTCTACGATATGTTTACGCCCTTCATAGTGCATATTTTCAACTTTTTTTTGTGCTTTTTCAACTGCACGTGTAACCATTTTTGATTCTATATACTCACCATCTTCTACACCTAAACGTTCCATAATCATCTTGATTTTATCAGATCCAAAGATACGTAAAAGAGTATCTTCTAAGCTTAAATAAAACTGTGTAGATCCAGGGTCTCCCTGACGACCACTACGTCCACGGAGTTGGTTATCTATACGTCTATTTTCATGTCTTTCTGTACCGATGATACAAAGACCACCAAGCGCTTTTATCTCATCACTAACTTTGATGTCAACTCCACGTCCTGCCATATTAGTAGCAATAGTGATAGCACCCTTCATCCCAGCATTTTTGATAATCTCACCCTCTTGGGCATGATTTTTCGCATTTAAAACTGTATGAACAATCTTCTCTTTTTTTAGAAGCTCATGTAAAACTTCCGATTTTTCAATAGAAGCAGTCCCTATAAGTACTGGTTGCCCTTTGATAGAGAGCTCTTTGATTTTATCTATCACTGCCGCAAATTTTTCTTTTTCCGTTTTGTAGATTAAGTCATTTAAATCTATTCTTGTGATAGGTATATTTGTAGGTATTGAGATAACGTCAAGGCTATAAATTTGCGCAAACTCAGTCGCCTCTGTTTGTGCTGTACCTGTCATCCCTGAGAGTTTGTCATACATTCTAAAATAGTTTTGAAATGTGATATCTGCTAAGGTTTGCGTCTCTTCTTTGATCTCCACGCCCTCTTTTGCTTCGAGTGCTTGGTGTAGACCTTCAGAGTAACGTCTTCCCTCACTTAGGCGTCCTGTAAACTCATCTACAATTACCACTTCTCCATCATTCACTACATAATCAACATCTTTTTCAAAAAGATAGTTTGCTTTAAGAGCCTGATCTATGGCATGTGGTAGCGATGCATTTTCTATACTATAGAGGTTTTCAACACCAAAAAGCTCTTCAGTTTTTGTAATACCTTCTTCTGTGATAAGAATTACTTTATCTTTTTCATCTACTGTAAAATGCTCATCTTTTACAAGTTTAAGTGCAATATTATTTGCATCTACATAGTCACGCATTTTTTGATTTGTAGGCCCTGAGATGATAAGTGGAGTTCTCGCTTCATCGATTAAGATGGAGTCAACTTCATCAACGATAACAAAATTATGTCCACGTTGCACCATCTGATCTTTAGAATAGCTCATATTATCTCTTAGATAATCAAATCCATATTCATTATTTGTGCCATAAGTTATATCTGCTTGATATGCTTCACGTTTGAGCACTGGATCATGCATCGCATCTGTAATAACACCTACACTATAGCCCAAAAACTCATAAAGCGGTCGCATCTCATTACCATCTCTTGAAGCAAGGTAATCATTTACAGTAACAAGGTGTACACCTTTACCCGTCATAGCATTGAGGATAATTGGCAAAGTTGCCACAAGAGTTTTACCCTCACCTGTTTTCATCTCTGCTATACGACCTTCGTGTAAAACCATACCACCAAGAAGCTGTACATCAAAGTGTCTCATATTTAAAACTCTTTTACTTGCTTCGCGGGTGATAGCAAAGGAATCAATTAAAACATCATCAAGTGTTTTCTTCTCTTCTAATACACTGTTCTTTAAAGCTAAAAAAGATTCTTTAAGTGCTTCATCACTCAACTCTTGATAGTGTATTTCAAGGGCATTAATTGCGTTTACTTTCTTTATATATTTTTTTAATTCACGATCATTTGTAGTTCCAAATATCTTACCAAATAATGCTTGTAGCATCTATAACCTTCATATTAGAGTTGTTATTATTTCCTGTGGGAGTTACCGAAGAAACGGCGCTTATTCTAACATAGTAAAAATAATATTTCGCATAAATAGACAAACGATTCCCTAAAACTTCTAAATTGAATTAACTTTCACTTTGATATAATACTTTTTTAAAAAAAAAGGTACTTCATGAAACTCTTTCTCTTTCTAACAACATTTCTACTTCTCAATGCAAATGCATCTTCACTCAACATCGATTCATTTCAAGCAGAGTTCATCCAAACTATCACTGATGAAAAAGCAAAAGTATTAACCTATACAGGTTCTGTAGTAGCTAGCAAGCCAAAATATGCTCTTTGGAAATACACTACACCTTTTACTAAAGAGATATATATTAATCAAAATCAAGTGATTGTTATTGAACCTGAGATTGAGCAAGTGATTTTTAAACGTATTGATACAAATCTAGATTTTTTACAAATCATGCAACATGCCAAAGAGATAGCACCAAATCAATATAAAGCAGTTTTTCAAAATGTGGTGTACATCATCAATCTAAAAAATAACAAAATTGACTCTATCGCTTATAAAGATAATTTTGATAATGCAATAGCTATCACATTTAGTAAGCAAAAAGAAAATCAGAAAATCGATGAAGCCTTATTTAAACCAAAAATTCCACTCGATTTTGATATTATCTCTGAATAATCTAGAGCGTTAGCGCAGGTTTTGCAATAGCAAATCCTTGCGAATAATCAATCCCACATTTTTTTACCATCTCATAAAGCTCAATGTTTTCAACATGCTCAGCGATAATTTTAATCCCACCTTTATGTGCAAGCTTGATAATACTTTCTATCATCATACTATGAGGTGTTTGGTTTGCAAGCTCTTTGATAAGTGCGCCATCTATCTTTATAAACTCTGCTTCAAGCTCAAAAATGCGTTTGTATATAATCGCATCAGATCCAAAGTTATCAATCACTATACGAAAACCTGCAGCACGAAGTTCTTTGATTTGTTTATCAATAGTGGAAGATTTTTCTAAAATAACATCTTTTACTATTTCAAGATAGACTCTATCTGGAGTAATATTATATCGCTCACATTTGTATTTTAAAAAATCTAAAAGATAATTTTGATGTAAATCGTACATGCTAATATTGAGTGAAAAACTAAAATCATTCGATTTAAATTGTTTAAAGGTTTTATCAATCATAGTTTTCGTTATATGTATTGCTAACCCGGCAAGCTTTGCACTATGGATAAACTTATCTGCACTTATCACTTTTCCATCCGTATCCACTAAACGGCAAAGTACTTCATAGTGTTTTGGTGCATTTATATCTCTATTATTGATAATAGGCTGATAAAAAGTTACGATACGATCTTCTTCAAATGCTTTTTTAAGTTTTTCTATCCAAAAAAGATTTTCCCTTTGCTGTAACATATAATCAGATTTAACGTCATAGATAATAATTTGATCTCCACCAAAATAGCGTGCTTCTTTTGATGCTGATTTTGCATTAACAAATAAAATCTTCCCCTTCCCACTATCAATCCCAATAGAAAAGACTATAAAGTGTGAAAATTCATCAAACTCTATTGGAGCCTCTTTAAAAAGAGATTGTATCTGCTTTGCTAAAATCATATCTTGATTTGGTTGTGGATCATCAAGAAGTACGACAAACTCATCTGCAGTAATATGAAATAATCTTCCATTTTCAGGCATAAATTTTTTCAATCTCGATGCACACTCTTTTAAAAGTTTGTTTGCTTTTCCCATCCCATAGATGGTGTTAACAAAATCAAAATGATCTATATTGATATACAAGAGTGTTTGGCCTGTCTCATCTATGGCATGTTGAAGTGCATATTTGTTAGGAAGTTTTGTAAGTTCATAGATATTTTTGTTCGTGTCTATATTATTTTGATAGGCTTCGATTGTATCTGTCAGCTTTTTTTCATTAGCCATAAACCTACCTATCCTTTTTCTCTCATAGAGTAAAGTTTCATTGAGCGTTGTAATCTCTTTACTCAAATGCACACGTTCTTGTGCAACTTTTGAGATAGTTCTTAAAATAGCATCTAATAAAACTGATATTTTAAGAGGTTTACTTACGATAGCACTCACGCCAAGTTTATAAAGCTCTAATATTTTTTTATCATCAAGATTTTTTTCCACTACTATAATATTTTGATATTTATGAATTTCTTGGATATTTTTAACAAATTGTTCTGTTGTCATAGCACTTGACATTGAATCGATAATAATCAAATCATAGCTATTAAATTTTGCAAAACCTATCCCTTCTGTTGCATCATTTGCATCATCAAGTTTTAGAAAAACTTTACGCAGTACTTCTGAAATATTTTGTAAAAACTCTTTATCTTCGTCTATATATAGTAATGACAACTTATCTGAAAATTTTATAACTTCTTTAAGTTCTGCCATCTCTGTTTCCTGTTTTTTAATTATAAAAAACGATTTTAACATCGTTTTTGTTAATTTTTAGAAAAAATTACAATGTTGTGTAATGATTATAATAAAATTTTGGAATATTTCAATTAAATATATATATAAATTTAAAAAGAAGAAGAAATAAACACCTATCCAGTAAGGATAGGCATCTGTTTAGAAATGTATTATTTAAGGATTTTTGCTTTTTTCTCTTGCTTCAATATCTTTGTTTAGTTCTGCTTGTGGATTAATTTCAGGAGCGTAAACCCAATCTGGCTGATTTGTATAGTTTGGTGCTAAATCGTTTGTAAACTTTCCAAGTGGTTGAATATACTCAGGTGTTATATTCTCAATTCTCACTTCATCTCGCATATAAAAACCAGCACCTTTTTCTTGATCCATCGCACTAAAGATTTTAATATCTTCTAGCTTGTCAACCCCAATAGAGGCATAGTCAACTTTTGCATCATGGCATGCAGCACAAAGTTTTTGAATGTTTTCCCCACCCGCTCCTATATCAACACGTAGATACATAAAGTTTTTGTTTGATGGATGCGCTTCGTGACAGCTTACACAGTCAAGCATTCCATCTTTTAACATCGTATTAGGAACTGATGCGATTTTTGGATTTGGTACCATACCAATTGGATGCGTTGTATGCATATGAATAGGTCTAACACCAGCTCCACCATATTCTGCAAGCTGATGGCAACCCAAACAGTTTTTTGCCACAAGTTTATCAAAGGTTGACTTTGTGAGTGGATTTTTTTGATCTGTATTTTTTACAGCAAAAAGTTTATGATCCACTGCAAAGTGAGTCGAGTGACAACCTAAACACGTTATCCCATCGTGCGGTCCAGCTGCCTTAGCACCTATGGTTAAAAGCCCCAACATTGCTATTAACGCAATTTTTCTTAAACGATACATACACTTCCCCTTTTTCATTTTTATGTAAGATTATCCTATCAAATTGTTTTTTAACTAAAACTTAAAAATAACATTTTACATTATAATATATTTAATTTAACACTTTTGTTACATATATTTCTGATTTATTCTATATTTTCTATATTAAATTTATATATTAAGATTTTAAAAAGTTGTTAAAAAGAGAAGAGTGAAAAAGGGGTAGCTAGAAAGGGGAGAGATTCCCCTTTCATATTAGGTATTAACCTAATTTGTAGTTTCGGATAAGATTAAAGTTTAAGTATTTATAGATACTTTCTTCTTTCCCTGCGATTTTTTTAGGAACTATCTCTTGGTACTCTTTTGCAGTTGGAATACGTCCTAAAATAGCACATACAGCTGCAAGTTCTGCAGAACCTAGATACACTTGTGCACCTTTTCCAAGGCGGTTATCAAAGTTACGTGTTGATGTTGAAAATACAACCGCATTATCTGCCACACGTGCTTGATTTCCCATACAGAGTGAACATCCTGGTATCTCAGTTCTAGCACCTACTGCGCCATAGATTGTGTAGTAGCCCTCTTCTGTGAGTTGTGTCTCATCCATTCTTGTTGGAGGACAAACCCATAGACGTGTTGGAACTGTACCCTCACCACGAAGAACTTCACCAAGTGCGCGGTAGTGACCGATATTTGTCATACAAGAACCCACAAATACTTCATCAATTTTTGTTGGACGTTTGGATGCTAATATCTCTGAGAGTGTTGCTACATCATCTGGATCATTTGGACATGCCAAGATTGGCTCTTTGATTTCATTTAAATCGATTTCTATTACAGCTGCATAGTCTGCATCTTTGTCAGCTTCCATAAGAACTGGATTTGCTAACCACTCTTTCATCTTTTCTACTCTTCTTGCAAGTGTACGTTTATCTTCATATCCTGATTCAATCATCTGCTCTAAAAGTGTCACATTTGATTTGATATATTCGATAACTGGTTCTTTATCAAGTTTTACAGTACACGCTGCTGCACTTCTCTCTGCTGAAGCATCTGATAGCTCAAAAGCCTGCTCACATTTGAGGTGTGGAAGACCTTCTATCTCTAAGATACGACCATTAAAGATATTTTTTTTATCTTTTTTCTCTACTGTAAGAAGTTTTTCTTTGATAGCTTGGTATGGAATTGCATTAACAAGGTCACGGAGTGTAATACCTGGTTGTAACTCTCCACTAAAGCGTACAAGTACAGACTCTGGCATAGTAAGTGGCATACTTCCTGTAACACCTGCAAACGCAACTATCCCTGAACCACCTGGAAATGAAATCCCTATAGGAAAACGTGTATGGCTATCAGCTCCCGTTCCTACAGTATCAGGAAGTACCATACGGTTAAGCCATGAGTGGATAACTCCATCACCCGGACGAAGTGCAACACCTGAGCGATTAGAGATAAAGTCTGGCAATGTATGGTGCATCTCTATATCAGATGGTTTTGGATACGCTGCTGTATGACAAAATGATTGCATTACTAAGTCAGCTGAGAAACCAAGTGCTGCAAGCTCTTTAATCTCATCACGTGTCATAGGTCCTGTTGTATCTTGACTTCCTACAGTAGAGGTCATAGGCTCACAGTAAACACCTGGTTTAATCCCATCAACACCACAAGCACGTCCTACCATTTTTTGTGCAAGTGTGTAACCTTTACCATTATCGTCCGGTTGTTCAGGAGTCAAAAAAAGTTCTGTAACACCTAACCCTAAAACAGCGCGGGCTTTAGTCGTCAAACCACGACCTATGATAAGCGGGATACGTCCACCAGCACGCACTTCATCTGTAATAGTGTTTGGAGTAAGTTTAAACTTCGCAATACATACACCATCTTTATGTGCTTCACCTTTATATGGATAGATAGTGATAAGATCTCCCATCTCCATTTTTGATACATCCATCTCAAGTGGTAGTGCGCCAGAATCTTCACATGTTGCAAAGAAAATCGGTGCAATAATTCCACCAATAACAACTCCGCCTGTACGTTTATTTGGTACGCCAGAGATATCTTCACCCATATGCCATTGCACAGAGTTTACACCTGATTTACGGCTTGATCCAGTTCCTACAACGTCACCTACATAAGCAATTGGATGCCCTTTTTGTTTTAACTCTTTGATAGTGTTAATTGGGTCATCCATCTTTGCAGTAAGCATAGAGTTGGCATGTAATGGGATATCTGAACGTGTAAATGCTTCTGATGCAGGAGATAAATCATCTGTATTTGTTTCACCAGGAACTTTAAATACAGTTACTTTAATCTCATCTGCAAGTGCTGGCTTGCTTGTAAACCATTCACCATTTGCCCATGCAGTCATCACTTCAGTTGCTGCGCTATTGCCCTCTTTATGTAACTCTTCTACATCGTTAAATGCATCGTATACAAGAAGTGTATGTTTGAGTGCTTTTTTAGAAGCCTCTACAACTTCTTTTTCAACAGATGTAAGACCATCTATAAGTGGTTTAACATTGTATCCACCAAGCATCATCCCTAGAATCTCTACAGCTTTTTCTGGAGTAATCGCATCTACTTTTATATTTTTTGATGCAACATCATTTAAAAATGCAGCTTTTACATACGCAGCATCATCAACTCCTGGATTGATACGGTTTGATAGAAGATCGATATTTTGTGCCATATCTCCTTGACCTGCTTTAATCATCTCTACGAGTGCAGCCGTTTGCTCTGCTGAGAGTGGAAGTGGTGGAACACCTAAAGCTTCTCTCTCAACGATATGTTTCTTATACTCTTCGATAAATGCCATATTGATATCCTGTATTATAAATTTGAAAAATTATAACCTAATATAGAAGGCAAAAAATACAAGTGTTACTTTTTACTACATATAAAACATATTTTGTGTTTCAAAATGAAACATCTATAGATTTCTACGACTAAATTCTTTATCTATCTCTTCTCTATGAATACCACGATAGTTTCTTTTTAACCATGTAAGATATTCATCTGGTAATTCACTATATCTGCTGCCCTTGTATTTTCCAAAATCTATTGCATTTCTTGAAGCTTCTGAGTGTAGAAAGTTTTCTTGGCATGTAGCTTTTATTTCCAAGTGTTCTAGTAATGTACAAAACTCTTCAAAGTTGATTTTCTTTTGCAATACAAAACTATATGTTTCATAATCAAATACACCTTTACGCTCTTGCACAAAAGATTCTATCTCTTGTATTTGTCGTACTTCGAGAAGTTCTAGATTTTCTACTTTTACATGAAAAGAGTTTTTATATTGGGTAAATGTGAAGATGGGGTTTAACATGTCATACAAAGAGAGATTATAAAATCTCTCGTATCCCTTTAGCATTTGGTTGAGAGAGAACCCCCTCTGCTTCAAGTTGTTCTACTACTCTTGCAGAGCGGTTGTAGCCAATTTGAAGTTTTCTTTGTAGGTATGAGATAGATGTTTTTCTATCTGTAAGAACAACATTTTTTGCTTCTTCAAAAAGATCATCACGCTCTTCATTATCAAATCCAGAATAGGAACCTGAGAGTTCATTTTCTTCAAGTAAAAATCGTTTGTCATAGTTTGGCTCTCTTTGCGCTTTTATGAAATTAACGACTTTTTCAATCTCATCTTCTGTACTCCATGGCGCATGCAAACGCACAAGTCCTGTGGAACCAGGAGGGGTAAAAAGCATATCTCCACGCCCTAAAAGTGATTCTGCACCTTGTTGGTCTAAAATAATTTTAGAGTCTATTCTTTGCCCTACTCTATAGGAGATTCTTGACGGTAGATTTGCTTTTATAAGTCCAGTAACTACGTCGACAGAAGGTCTTTGTGTAGCAACTACAAGGTGGATTCCTGAAGCTCTTGCCATTTGTGCGAGGCGTGCTATAGAATGCTCTACCTCTTTACCACTTGTCATCATAAGGTCTGCAAGTTCATCGATGATTACTACTATATATGGGAAATGTTCTCCACCCTCTTTTTTTACTTTTTCATTATAGTTTTCTATATTTTTTGTGCGCGTTGTACTCATAAGTTCATAACGGCGTTCCATCTCTCCAACCATGTTAGCAAGTGCAACTATCGCCTGTTTTGGTTTAGTGATTACTGGTGTTAAGAGATGAGGAATACCATTATAGATAGAAAATTCGAGCATCTTTGGGTCAACCATAAGCAAGCGTAAATCATCCGGAGAGTTTTTATATAAAAGTGAAAGTATCATCGCATTGATACCTACACTCTTTCCACTTCCAGTTGTTCCTGCGATAAGTAAATGTGGAAGTTTTTTCAAATCCGTCACAAATGGTTTTCCAACAATATCTTTTCCAAGCACTATGGTCAGAGGTGATTTTGCTTCTTGAAAAAGTTTACTTTCTATCAGTTCACGTAAATATATAGTATCAAAGCTATCGTTTGGTATCTCTATTCCCACTACATCTTTACCTGGAATCGGCGCTTGGATACGTATCGTCTCAGCAGAGAGTGCCATCGCTAAATCATCTTGAAGACTAAGGATTTTGGATACCTTTACATTTGCTGCCGGTTTAAACTCAAATGTGGAAACAACAGGTCCTGCATAGGTACGAACCACATCGCCATCTATTTTAAAGTGCGCAAGTTTTTCTATAAGATAACGAATCTTATCATCTACCTCACTCTCATCGATGACATGAGTCGTTTGATCAGGCTTTTGCAAAAAATCAAAAGATGGAAGTTTAAAGTTTTTTGGTTTTTCTACTACACCTTTTTCAATCGATTCTAAAAGTTTTGTATTTTCTTCTAGCTCATCTACTATGATTGTATTTTGTTGTTGTTTTATTCTTGATGCTACTTCGAGAATTGTTGTAGGTTTGTTCTCTTTTACTTCTGTATTAGTTGGCAGTTCTTCCTGCTGTACTTCTTGTTTTATTGGTTCTTTTTTTCTTAAATATGCTGGAATCTCTAATGGTTCTTCTTCTAACTCTTCATCATTTATGAGTGATTCTTCTTCTATCTCTTCTTGAAAGTGTATGGCATGTGATGGTTCTGCATGATTTTGTGTATATATTGCTTTTGGCTCGCTCTTTGTTCCATTTCTACTTTGTTCTACTTTTTTTGGAGTACGTGTAAATATTTTTTTCAGTTTGATTTGTGTCAGTAAAATAAGTTCATGCGTTGTTTTTTCAAGCAAAAGTATCGAAGATACAAAAAAGATAATAAACCAAAATACCCAAAGACCAAATGTACCAATATAAGGTGAGAGAAAGTCTACAAAATCAGCTCCAATTTTTCCTCGTAGTTCATTTTCTATAAGCATCGCTTGAGCTAATAAAAAAGAGAAAAACAAAAGAGTTGTAGCTACGACTATTTCTGCTTTTCTAAGATTAAAAAAAGTTTTTTTATAGAAAAAGTAGAGTGGGATTATTAAGAAAAAAAGATAGATAAAAGAGAGATATCCAAAGAAAAGTTGATTAAAACTAGCAAAAATAGCACCATAGCTTCCAATTAACCCACTTTCTCCCAGAAGTGTTGCTACACCTAGATAGATAAATACACCAAAGAGAGTTACAAATAAGAGATCTTTCAAAATAAAATAACCTTTTAAAAATATAGAAAATAAAAATGAAGTATAGCCAAAAATCCCCTACTAAAGGAGATACTTGGCATGTTGCAATATTATTTACAATATTGCAATTTTTAGAGATAGTTTACAAGACTTAGTTTTGATACTTTTCCAACTGTTGAGAGCATCGCTTGGTAGTTAAGTGAGAGATGATTGAGTGTCAGTGTTGCTTCTGCAATATCTGTATCAATTACTGAGGAACGAAGAGACATCGTACTTACATTGAGGAGTGTCGTTCTCTCTATCGCTCTTGTAAGTGCATTGGATTGTGCACCCACTTGCGCGTGCGTTCTAGATATGTGGTCTTGCAAATCATCAAGGAGTGCAATCGCGTTTTGCATCCCTATATTTCTCGTTGTTCCATGTGATCCATCTGGATAGAGTTTATAATCTTCTACCGCGGTGATAATGCTATCAAGAGATTTAAAAAAGTCTGTTTTTGGATCACTTACTGTGAGTGCATTGTTGCTATTGAAACTAAGTATTGGTGCGTTTGTATCTGAAAATAGTTCACTTCTTGAATCATACAAAGAGATATTTGCTTTCGTTGTACTTGAATCTTTATCTTCAAATTCAATTTTTCCATCGTAACTTAGATTGACACCACCTAAAGATTTTGCGTCTTCTACTGCCGTATCATAATCTGCTGCTGTATTTCCTGTAGGCAATTTACCAGTCATAGCCATATTTATGACATCCATAAACTGTCTATATGTCATATCATCTGCCGCTACAGCTACTCTTGGTGACTGCATATTAAATATATCATATGTTCCACCAGGAAGAGGATTATTTACAGTAAAAGTAGAACCTCCATTAAAAAAATTTATTTCAACATCTAAATCTGTACCTTGAATATTTTTACCATTGAGTACAAAGGTTGTACCATCAAGTGGTCCCGCAACTACTTCTGATAGTTTAGTTTTGTCTGTTGCAAAAGCATTTGTGCTTTGAACTACTTGCGCAACATTAGAGGTAAGTTTTGAACCTTTTTGAGCAAATTGTGTTTTATCATATAAAAGCCCATCTGTAGTTAAAGTAGATCCTTCTTCAGGTTTAAAGTCAGATTTTACAAACTCTTTTACAAATAGCCCTGGTGTGTATGTACTACCCATAACATCCATAAATTTTGTTGTTGCACCATCTAGATTCTCTATACGTCCTGGAACGCCGTAGTATACGGCATCTTCTATATCAGCAGCATTTCCTAAAAGAGCTGCATCATAATCAGTTGCATTAGTAAAACGAAAATCAGTAGCACCTACCATATGAAAGTCTAATTTACTCGAACCTTTCATCTTATCTTCTACTACGATTTCTCCATAATTATTGAGAGATACATTCACTACTTTGACATCGGGAGTATTGCCGTATTCATTACCAATTTGTTTCAAAAGTTCTTCAACACTATCTTCATCACTCATCTTAAGTGTTTTACGAAATGTTGTTCCATCACTTGTTGTACCACTGAGATAAAAGTGATGTTTAGGATTTCCAGCATCTATCTCTTCATCCGTATCACCCATAAGATCTCTGATAGTATCTTCAACTGTAAGATATTTCTCTGTTCCAAATGTAGTGTCACCATCAAATTTTGGATACTGTGCTGTTTGATTTTTATTGATTACGTTTGATGTGATGAGTTTATTATCTGCTAAATTTTCACCTAGAAAAAGTTGTGAACCAGAAAGATTATACTGCTGTTTTACATTTGAATCTAAAACTGCTTCTAAGACAGCACTGTTTCCTTTGTATGTTCCATCTTGTGCGATTGGTTTTATATCTATTGCTGAACCTGAAAAAAGGTATTGCCCATTTATAGAGGTGTTAGCAAGGTTTTTGAAGTGCTTTTCAAGTCCACGGAGTTCCACTGCGATGGCATCAAGTGATACATCACTATTGGAAGCGTTTGCAGCTTGTACGAGAAGTGTTTTTGTTCTATCCAAACTTGTTTGAAAATCTTTTAATACGATGTCTGTTTGATTAGAGATTTTATAACCATTTTCTGTACTCTTTTTGATTTGACCTAAAATATTAATTTCATTATCTAGTCGCATCGTATCAGAAAAGCCTATAACATTTTGATGCCCATACTGAAATTGTTGTCTAGAAGCGATTTGACGGTTTACATCAAAAAGTTTTTCAGAAAGTTTGCTATTGTTACTGCCGTAAATACCACTGTAATACATTCCTGATGTGATTCGCATAACGCACCTCCATTTTCTTTGTGGCTCTTATAATTTCTAATGTTTTTATAATTATAGCAACTTAAGTTCCAATGTGACAAAATCGACTAAAGTAATTATTTTTTAAGGAAGAAGTCATTATTATTGCAGTCCACAAGCCGGCGTGGTGAAATGGTAGACACAGGGGATTCAAAATCCCCCGCCAGTGATGGTGTGGCGGTTCGAGTCCGCCCGCCGGTACCACCTTTTTTTAACTACTCTCTTTTATTATAAAAATCATCACCTTTTATTTATAGCATTTGCTCACTTTATACTCTCATTTATTATATATTGAAGATAAGCACTTGAGGTCATTTTCTACTTGATACAAAATCTCTTTATCATAGCCTTTATTTGCAACATGTCATCAAAAATTATGCTAAAAAGCATTATATGAACATTGTAAAATTTAGAAAAAGAAGTATAAAAAAAGAGAAGATATATAAACATGCCAAGAACAGTATCTTGACATGCCATGAAATTATTCTTTGTCTTTGCCTCGGAGTTTTGAGACAAGAACATAAAAGAGTGGGATAAATACGATTGCTAAGAAAGTGGCTGCTAGCATACCTCCGATAACTCCCGTACCGATTGAGTGACGACTTGCCGCCCCTGCTCCACTACTAAGTGCAAGAGGGATAACCCCTAGTGTAAATGCGAGTGACGTCATGATAATTGGGCGAAGACGAATTTTAGCCGCTTCGAGTGCAGCGTCAACTAGCTTCATCCCCTCTGCTTGTTTTTGCATCGCAAATTCAACAATTAAAATCGCATTTTTCGCCGAGAGCCCAGCTAGAACCAAGAGCCCGATTTGGAAATATATATCATTTTCGATGCCTCTTAGTTGTGTTGCAACAACCGCACCAAATATCGCAAATGGTACGGCCATGATAACTGAGATAGGCATAAGCCATCTCTCATACTGCGCAGCGAGAATAAGATACAAAAAGACGATACCAAATACAAATGCCATAGCTCCAGCACTTGAAATTTGTTTCTCTTGATATGCACTTCCTGTCCAACTGATAGTATAACCCTCTGGGAGAACCTCGTTAGCCACCTCTTCGATAGCCTTTAGCGCATCTCCAGAACTATAACCAAGACTTGGTTGTCCTGAGACTTTTGCCGCACTAAAGAGGTTAAAACGTTCGATAATATCTGCACCCACTTTTTGCTCTAGTTTTACAAAAGAGCTAAGTGGGAACATCTCATTGTTTTTACCACGAACAAAGATTTTTTCTAAATCATCTGGAGAGTTTCTAAACTCTGTCTCTGATTGCATATTTACTGTATATGTTCTACCAAAGAGGTTGAAGTCATTTACATAAAATGCACCAAAAGTAGCACTAAGTGTTTGATAAATCTCACTCAGGATAACACCTTTTGATTTTGCTTTTTCTATATCTACATTGACTAGATATTTTGGGATATTTGCATTGAGTGTTGTACGTACAGCACTAAGTTCTTTGCGTTCTCCAGATTTTGCGATGATTTGGTTTACATACATCTGAAGTGTTGCTACATCACCACCTGTTCTATCTTGTACATAAAGCTCAAAACCACCCGCTATTCCCATACCACGAATTGGAGGAGGAACAACACCAAATGAAAAACCATCACTTGTAGCAAAAAGCTTTTTGTTAAGCTGATCTGTAATAGCAAGAGCGTGTTGCTCTGGTCTTTTTCTCTCATCCCAATCTGCAAGTTTTACAATTGTAGCTGCTGCATTTGTTCTTTGTGAAAAAGTCATAAAGTCAAGCCCTGCGAACTGTATGATATTGGTGATATTTTCTGTATCACTTGATACGATGTTATATATTTCTTTTGTCAAATCATCGGTTCTACTGAGAGATGCTGCTGGAGGGTTGTAACTAAATACAAATATAGTTCCCTTGTCTTCCGCTGGAACAAGCCCTGTTCGTAAACCAGTGAATAAATCGTAAGTAACATAGATAAGCCCACCAAAGAGTAACATACTCAAAATCATGTAACGGATTGAGAGTTGTACTGCTTTTGTATAACCGTTTGTTGCCCAATCAAAAAAACCATTAAAAGCTCTAAAGAAAGCGTTTGGTTTTTTATGTGTTGGTTTAAGTAAAAGAGTACATAAAGCAGGTGTAAGTGTAAGTGCTACAAGCCCTGAAATAGCAAGCGATATGACTATAGTTACAGCAAACTGCTTATACATCTCACCACTTAATCCACCCAAAAATGCAACTGGAATAAATACAGCTGAAAGTACCAGTACGATAGCTACAAGTGCACCTGAAACCTCTTTCATCGCTTGCATCGAAGCATCGTAAGGGTTCATCCCCTCTGCCATGTGACGCTCAACGTTTTCAATGACGATAATCGCATCATCCACCACGATACCAATGGCAAGTACTAGACCAAAAAGAGTAAGAAGATTGATACTAAATCCTAATAAATACATCCCAGCAAAAGCACCAATAATAGAAACAGGAACTGCCAAAATAGGGATAAGCGTCGCTCTCCAATTTTGTAAAAATAAGAAGATAATCAAAATAACTAAGATAAGTGCTTCGATAAAAGTTTTGACAACCTCTTGGATTGAGACTACAACGAAATCTGTAATATCATAAGGGATTTTATATTCAATACCACTTACAAAGTTTTCACTAATACCTTTCATAGCCTTACGAATTTCTGCTGCAGTTTCAATCGCGTTTGCTTCACTTTGTAAGAAAACACCCATTGGGATTGCTGGAGAATTATTTAGCTTTGTTTTCATATCATAGCTTTGAGAACCTAGTTCTATGGTTGCTACATCTTTGAGCTTAAGCGCACTTCCATCTTCATTTGATCTTACAATGATATTTGAGAACTGTGCAGGGTCACTCATACGAGATGGGGTCTCTATAGTATACGTAAACATCTCCCTACCTGAAACTGGTTCCGCAGCTATCTTACCTGCTGCGTATTGCTCATTTTGTTCACGAATAGCACCTATGAGGTCTGTTACTGTAAGAGAGTATTTTTTGAGTTTAAGTGGGTCAATCCATACACGAATTGCGTAATCATTTGCACCAAAAATCTGTACATCACCAACACCTTTTACCCTTTTTAAGTCATCTGTTACGTTCATAAGAGCGTAGTTTGATAGGAATGTAATATCTCTACTATCATCAGGAGAGTTGAGGATAATAACTTGTAGCATGTCCGGAGAGCGCTCATTTACACTCACCCCTTGACGTCTTACTTGCTCAGGAAGTTTTGCTAATGCGGATTGAACTCTATTGTTTACATCAATTTTTGCAGAATCAGGATCGGTACCAATCTCAAAAAATATACTAATACTAAGCATCCCACTATCAGATGCGAGTGAGTTCATATAAAGCATATTTTTTGCACCATTGATTTTCTCTTCAAGTGGTGCTGCAACTGTTTTTGAGAGTGTTTCAGCACTTGCACCTGGGTACATAGCAGAAACTACAATCTGTGGTGGAGAAACTCTTGGATATTCAGAAACTGGCAGAGAGAAAACCGAGATTCCCCCTGCAAGTAAAATCACTATCGAGAGAACTGCCGCAAATACAGGTCTCTTTATAAAAAATGCAGAAAACATATTAGTTACCGCCTATAATCGTAACTTTTGAGTTTGGTCTTAGTTTTGCGATATTACTTACTACAATTTTTTCACCCTCATTCAGTCCATTCAATACAACTGCATTACCATCTTTGACATGTGCAATATCTATAGGACGCATACTTAACGCTCCACCCTCTTCTATTACATAAACAAGTATTGCATCAGGTGTTTTTAACAGAGCATATTGAGGTATTGTCGCTACATTTTTATAGCTAAATCCATCAAGTTTTATCTCTACAAAAGAACCAATTACAAGGTTTTCATCTTTATTGGAGAATTTGGCTCGCACTAAAAGTGTATCTGTTTTAGAATCTAGCTTTGGAGCAATATAATCAACCACTCCCATATACGATTCTGCACCTACATTTATAGTTACTGTAGCACCTACTTTGATTTGAGAGCGATACTGTAATACATCATTGTTTGGAAGAGAAAATTCTGCATATACAGGGTCTAGTGCTGTGATAGTTGTAAGTGTTGCATTTGGAGTTGAGATGTAGCTTCCCTCATCACTCTTACTAATGCCGATACGCCCACTAATTGGTGCTTTTATCGTTGTATAGTTGTACTCTATTTGTGCTGTATCAAGTGCAGCTTTTGTACCTTGAAGTGTCGCTTTCGCATCATCATAAGTGTATAAAAGTTCATCATATTGTTGTTGGCTTATCGCTTTGTTTGTATGGAGATACTCAGCTCTTTTAAAATCTTTAGATGCTTTATCAAAGTTTGCTTCTGCTTTTTCATGCGTAGCTTGTGCTAATTCTAAAACAGCTTTGTATTCATTTTTTTGAATCTCATAAAGGATATCTCCTTTTTTTACAAAACTTCCCTCTATAAAGTTTTCTTTCTCTAAAACTCCATTGATTCGAGCAACTACATCTACCTCTTGAAATGGCTTGAGCAGTGCTGAATAACTTTTTGAAAAAATAACATCTGCATGTGTTACCTCAAACGCCTTTACTGGCATCGGAGGCATTTGCATCTGTCCTGCTTGTTGTGCTTGTGTGTCATTCGTCTCTGAACAACCAACTAAAAGCAATCCTGCAACTGCTAAAGATAATGCTATATTTTTCATTTAAAAAAACTCCTTGATAGTATGTCCGCTATAAAAAAGCACTTCTGCTTTTTTTACTTCTAAATCATTTTTTGCTCTCTCATATCCACGTTGTGCACTAAATTTTTCACTCAGCGCTTCAAGGTATGCAACATTGTCTATTGTTCCGTTTTGGTATTTAAGTTTGATAAGCTCATAGGTTGCAGATGTTGCATCCAGTGTTGCTTTTGTTGCTTCTATCTTTAGCTTTGCTATCTGAAGCGCTTTTTGTGATAAACGATAATCTACATCTGCTTTATTTTTTTCATGTTCTAAGCTCGCTTGTCTTGCAAGATATTCATATTGTTTCGCTTCATATGCTTTTGTTGTTGCACCAAAATCAAAAATATTCCATGTCACATTTAATGATGCAACATTTTGATTATTTACTAAGAAGTTACTTTCATTACTTTTGTCATCAAAATAATATTTTGAATAACTATATGTATTATCGAAATAAAGTGTTGGAAGATTATTACTTTTTTTAGTTTTTGCCTCATACATAAGTGCTTTTGCTTCTAGTTCAAGTACTTTTATATCTGGACGCATTTCACTTGTTTGTATCTCATTTAGTTGTATAGAAGAACCACTCTCGATAGTAGTAATCTCTTGTGTTGTGTAGTACTCTAATGTGTGAAGTACTTTTTGGATATCAAGCTCAATTTCATGTAAAACAACCTCTGCACTTTTGAGTCGTGAATCAATTTTATCCACTTCATCACGCGTTACTGAACCTGTTTTATAAAACATTTCTAGTCTTGTTAATTCTGCTTTTAATTGCTTTATGACTTGATTTGTTGCATCTTTATCTGCGCCTAGTGAAAGATATTCAAAATAAAGACGTGTAACATCCAGTGAAATAGTATTTTTTACTGCTTCGAGATTTTCTTTTTGTGCATCAACACTAAAAAGAAGTTGATCATAAAGTGCACCACGTTTTCCACCATCATATAAAATATACTGCAAACTTGCATTAGCTCGTAAAGTATTTTTAGCAGAAGACATTGTTTCTTTCATTGTATGGAGATATGCTCCACCAATATTTACAGTAGGAAGATACCCACTTTTTGTGCTTTCATACACTTTTTCTTTGGCATGTACGGCAAAACTAGCCGCTTCAACCACTCTATTTTTATGGGAGATCTCTACGAGTTCTTCCAAGCTATGGGAGTATAGAAAAAGGGGGAAGCATAGTAGAGGAATAAAAGCCTTCAAATGCTCTCCTTAGATTTATTAGATTTCGAGAAATATTATCATAGAGAGACTTAAATACGTCTTTCTAGAAAGATATATTATATGATATAATTCCATCTATGAAAACAAATATCTCATATAATTATCTTATACAAAATTTTTACAACAAAGTTGATGCAGGTGATTTACCCTCTATATTTCAGTTTACATTTCCAATTATGTTGTTTGATAAAACAATTTTTGCATACTCTGAAAACTTCTATAAAGAGAAATATGATTTACTCAAATCAGAGGTAGATGTACTAGCTTCTCTTTATACCAATGATAAAGAGCTCACACCAACACAGCTCTATGACCTGACTATCTTCTCTTCAGGTGGGATGACAAAAGTACTCAAGCGTTTAGAACTTCGAGGTTATATAAAAAGAAAAGCAGCGAGCAAAGATAAAAGATGTATGTTGGTATGTCTCACACCAAGTGGCGAAGAGGTGATTAAATCTTCTCTCTTTGAGATTTCTAAAGAGTATGAATCTTATTTTAACACTCTTAGCGATACTGAAACAAAAGAGCTAGGAAGGCTATTACAAAAACTACTCTATAACCTTCCAAAAGCGGAGAATAAACCAACAGCTACAATCGATACATAAGTTAGTTTTAGTTATTATTGCAAAATTTTAAAAATATTATTTTAAAAATCTCTATGATATTAAAAAATATGAACATAGATTAAACAACTAAATCAAAGGAAAGAAAATGGGATTAAGTATAGGTCTTGTAGGACTCCCAAACGTAGGTAAATCAACAACGTTTAACGCACTCACAAAAGCACAAAATGCAGAAGCAGCAAATTACCCTTTTTGTACCATAGAACCAAATAAAGCGATAGTTCCGGTACCTGATAAAAGACTCCAAGAACTTGCAAAGATTGTAAAACCTGAGCGTATCCAATACTCTACTCTTGATTTTGTTGATATTGCAGGCCTTGTAAAAGGTGCTTCAAAAGGGGAAGGTTTAGGAAATAAGTTCCTCTCAAATATCCGTGAAACAGAAGTTATATTACAAATTGTAAGATGTTTTGATGATACAAATATCGTTCATAATGAAGGAAGTATCGATCCTCTTCGCGACGTTGATATCATCGAAGGGGAACTCATCCTTGCTGATATTGAAGTACTTTCAAATCGTATTGAAAGACTTAAAAAACAAACAAAATCAGATAAAAGTGCAGCAGCTACTCTAGAAATAGCAGAAGAGCTTTTAGAGTTTTTAGCAGAGGGAAATCTTGCTAGAAATTATCCTCAAGGAGATTCTGAAATCTATCAAAATCTTAACCGTGAAGTAAGATTTCTCACTCAAAAAGAGATTATGTATGGTGCAAATGTCGATGAAGATGGACTTTTAGAAGATAATGATTACGTTGTAAGACTTCGTGAACATGCCATGAAAAATAATTGTGAGATTATCAAGCTTTGTGCAAAAATAGAAGAGGAACTTATCGGTCTTGAAGATGAAGAAGCAAAAGAGTTTTTAAGCTCTTTAGGTGTGGAAGAATCAGGTCTCGAGCAAATCATCCAAAAAGGGTTTGATAAACTAGGTCTTATGAGCTACTTTACAGCGGGTGTTAAAGAGGTTCGCGCATGGACGATTCGTAAAAATACAACAGCTCCAAAAGCTGCAGCCGTTATTCACAACGATTTTGAAAAAGGGTTTATCCGTGCAGAAGTTATCGCTTATAATGATTTTATAGCATGTGGTGGAGAAGCTAAATCAAAAGAAGCTGGAAAGATGCGTCTCGAAGGTAAAGAGTACATTGTTCAAGATGGTGATGTAATGCACTTTAGATTTAACCTGTAAAAAAGTATAATTAACCAAAAGAAGGATACATATGGACTTGAAATTTGTCGGACCAAAACCTATTATTAGTCACACAGGGATAACTTTTGATAACAACAAAGAGGATAAGTTTGACTACCTCAATATTGTTGTACAGTTTTTAAAAGCTTTAGATCATAGTTATATTGAAGACAAAACATATACATATGACACAAGTACAAAAAGATTCTCTCACAGAGAGCTTTTAAGTGAATTAAAAAAATAT
This sequence comes from Sulfurimonadaceae bacterium, assembly GCA_034005815.1. Taxonomy (GTDB): domain Bacteria; phylum Campylobacterota; class Campylobacteria; order Campylobacterales; family Sulfurimonadaceae; genus Sulfurimonas. The sequence continues at coordinate 24,920 of JAVETY010000009.1, forward strand.
TGTCCTAATATCGAAGAGATTGCAAACAAACGCAACGCTGTAATAGAAGAGGATATTGCTGAGGAAATCGAAAGAGCAAGAGAAAATCCATATCTCACTGAGCAAGAAAAAGAGATTTTGGAAAACAATATCAATATTATGCATAACTATATGGTGCAACGCTCTATCAATAAAAGTGTCTATTACGCATCATTACAAGCACTTGTAGATGTATTACTTACACATCATATAGAATATATTATTGTTCCTATGTATCAAAAATTTGTACATGTTTTTCACTCACTTCAAGGAGTTTTAAAACATCAAAAACGCTCTATTAATTCAAATATAGAGATTTATGAACAAGATGGTAATCTCTTTACCAAGCTAGAAATCATCCATTAACTCTTAATTTTGCGCTCCTATACTTTTTTTAAAAGTAGCAAGCGCAAAGAAAAAGAAAAATGCCCCAATAAATACTATTGCTAACAAACTTTTCCAAACTACTATAATCCCAGCACCTCGAAATAATATAGCTTGTGCTAACTCTATAAAATGGGTAGTTGGTGAGAGATACATAATATACTGTAAAATTTTTGGCATGCTCTCATAGGGTGTTACTCCACCTGAAAGCATCATAAGGGGAAGGACTACGAGTATGAGCATCATTCCAAACTGTGGCATGGAACTCGTCATCGTAGCCATAAATATCCCCATCGAACTTGTAGCAAAAAGCATAACAAGCCCACATGCCAAGAAAAGTGCGATACTTCCTGAGAGTGGCACCTCTAAAACCAAAGAGACCATAACAAAAAGAGCAAATGAAACACCGAGGATAATCACTAACATCGTGGAGAAAATCTTTGCTAAAAGTATCTCAGAGCTTCGCAATGGCATCACCAAAAGGTGCTCAATTGTCCCATGTTCACG
>JAVETY010000103.1:0-6024 GCA_034005815.1 Sulfurimonadaceae bacterium
GCACTATATTAATAATATTTTCTTTTGTAAAAGAGAGTACACTTTTTTGTGCAACTGTTTTAGGAATCTTTACCTCTAAAAACTGTGGTGCAGTATTTTTGTATGAATGGATTGCAAGAGCTATAAAATAATCCTCTTCTTCACCAATAAGTGGTAGATTCATCCCAACACGGGAACGAAAGAGAAAATTACCATCGACATCTGCAATAGTAAAATCCTCTTTTGTAAAGAATAGAAGCTCTGCTTTTTGTATCGTTTGCACCTGTTCTTCTTCTAGGATAACCATCTCTTTTGTAGGTATCCATCCACTTGCAAAGCTACTAAAAACATAGGCCCACTCTTTATCTTTAGAATAATGGGAGATAAAAAGAGGTTTATTGGGTGCTACCGAACTATTTTGTAAATAATCAAAAGGAAAACCCTCACCTGCTTTTGCTGGGTCTTTAAAAAGAGGTCTATTAGTTGGAAAAAGTCTTAAACTCGTATATGTGAGTGTGATCCCTTTTTTTGATACTACACCATACGTGTCAAAATTACTATTTTCTCTCATCTTCACAAAAAATTGACTACTCAGTGGTTTTAGATTTTCTCCAAAACTATTTTGTGCTGTATACGCATTAAAAGGCCAGAGAACTGATTCCTTATTTTCTCGTGGCTTAGAGTTATTCCAAACATTAAAATAGTATTTTATATAGCGCTCTTCTCTCTCTTCATTTGGGAGTTTTTGATCCTCTTGAAGATTTTGCATATAAAACTCTATATCTTGCGGGAGTGATACGAGATCAACAATCTCTTGACTCTCTTTTTTGGTATCAGGTTTTATACCGCTACATGCCAAGAAAAACAAACTAATAAACATTAAGATTATATATTTCACTCTCACTACCCTTTTAATCTACATTACCAAATCGGCTCACAACGCGTCCAATCACCTCTATCTCTTTTGGATCGAGAGTTTGTATTGCATAGACAGGATTATCAGAGATAATATCTATTTTTCCATCTATCTTTTGTTGGATTCTTTTTATAAAAAGACCTGCTTCTGTACGAATCGTAAAAATACCACCACGTTGCAGATTTGTTTTTGAGCGATTGATAAAAACTATGTCATTATAGCTAAAAGTAGGTTCCATCGAATCTCCACTTACATTGATAGCTTCTATATATTTAAGCTCACGCTCTCCACCTAGAAGTGTTACAAAATCGGGTGCAAGCTCTATCATTGCTTGCTCTTCTGTAACAGCTTCAGAACCACCACCAGCAGAAGCATGTACATCATTATAGTAACGTATCATAAAAAATCTATTGGTTGCTTCTACTAGACTCTCAGGAGATTGTCCATATAAAAGCCAATTGATAGAGATAGACTTCACAGCACAAAAATCAAGAAGTTCACTAAATGGAATCTTGTCTCGTTTTTTCATAGTTGCAAAATTCATCTGGGTGATACCTAATACATCTGCAACATCTTTATCAAAAACTTTTTTACCATTGAATTCTAAAGAGATTATATTTTTTATCTCTTCTACTATGTCGAGAAAATTTTTCATAATGCACACCTTCGTTTTTAAATGTGTAAAATAATAACTACTTCTTGACAAAAAAGCAAATTTATTTGACAATTTGTCATATTTTTAACTTTTATGAAAAATATTTACTATATTTGGACATTAAAAAGGAGACAATATGTCATATTTTATAAATAACTTGAATGATTTTTTTGAGAAAGTAGAAAAAAGCTTAGTAGAGATTGCTGATTATGTGTTTTAAAACGGGAGTGGAGTGATACATAAAGTAATCAATCATTGATTTGAAAACTTTATGGCATGTTATAAACTAATTATCTGTTTGATCTCTTTTATTTTGTTCCTCTTTTTCTCTTTGTGCTGCTTTACTTTTATGGTAACCACTAAAGATAAAGAGTAGAAAAATGATGAATACTACGACTACGATACCATCTACAATTGGATTCATATATTTTCCTCTCTAAAACATGGATAGTTTTGACGTATAGCATCGTAAAGCACAATTCCAGCACTAATAGCTAGATTGAGGCTTCTACCCTCTTTTGTCATCGGTATAGTGATATTTTGCTCTTTATAGCGCTCTAATATCTCGCTTGGAATACCAGCTGTTTCACTTCCAAAAAATATATAATCACCCTCTTGAAATTTTGCTTCAAAATAAGGTTTATCAGTTTTTGTTGTAGCAAAATAAGCATTTGTTGTAATAGTGTTATGGGCAAAAAAATCTTCAATATTTTCCCAAACATGTAAATCTAGTTTATGCCAATAATCAAGCCCTGCTCTACGCACAGCTTTTTCATCTATATCAAATCCAATAGGTTTAATCAAATGCAGTGATGCACCAGCATTGACACAAAGTCTACCAATTGCTCCCGTATTGTTAGGGATTTGTGGATTTACTAGGACCATATGAAACAAAGAATATCCTAAAAAATTACAGTTTTATTAGCGTACACAAAGATTCTATCTTCAAGTGCTAATTTAAGAGCGCGTGCAAGCACTACTTTTTCTACATCTTTACCAGAGCGTTGCATATCACGCCAACTATAGGCATGATTAACATGTATAACTTCTTGAGAGATAATTGGACCTTCATCAAGATTATTATTTACAAAATGGCTTGTAGCTCCAATGATTTTCACACCTCTCTCATACGCTTGCTTATAAGGGTTTGCACCAATAAATGCTGGTAAGAAAGAGTGGTGGATATTGATAATCTTATTTGGATAAGCCTCAACAAAGCGAGGAGTTAAAATCCTCATATATTTTGCAAGTACAATATAATCAACATCTTCGTAAGCGCTTAGATATTCAAGCACTTTTGCTTCATGTTCAGCGCGGCTAAGACCTTCATGAGAGATTGCTTTAAAAGGGATATCAAACTTACTTACAAGTGATTCTAACATCTCATAGTTTGAAACAACACACAAGATATTTGCCTCAAGCTCGCCCGCTTCGTGGCGAATTAAAATATCTCCTAAAGCGTGCATCTCTTTTGTCGCCATAATGATGATATTTTTCTTACGAGGTTGAATCACTTCCACCTTGGCATGTTGTGGGAGAGTTTCTATGATCGATTTTTTCAGTGCAAGAGGATCTATGACACCATCAACAACACTACGCATAAAAAATTTATTGTTCTCTGTATCAACAAACTCACTTGTTGTGACCATATTGAGGTTGTTATTAAAAAAAACAGTAGATATCTTATAAACTAAACCCTTTTCATCATTTGCATCGATAAGGACTCTATATTGGCTCACTTATTATTTCCTTGTTTTAACTTTTTCTAAACGTTCATCTATAGTAGCGAGGATATATTCTAAAAAATTAAGAGTTAAATCGATTTTTGCTTCAATATTCGCATTATTTGGAGCTTGGAAACCCTCAAAAAGAACAAGGAGTCTTTCACGAATCGATTGTAAAAATACAACTTCATTATCATTTGAAGCTACACTTGCTTCTAGCTCTGCTTTTATAGTAAAGAGTTCCTCTTTGAACTCTTTTTTTGGTGTTTGTTCTTTTTCTATAATTTGCTTTTGTGGAACCTCTTTAAAAGGGGTTTGCTTTGGTTCATCTTCCATCTCAGCAAGTGTGGAGAGTATTACATCTTTTAGTTCCATGATTTTAACAACCACCTTTCAAACTCTTTAAATTCAATATCGGTATCCATCTTGATAAAAAATTCTTTCATCTCTGAATTCACATTGAGGAATTTTTTTCTCATACCAGAGAGCCTTCGAATAGCGATTTTCGCATCACTATTGGAAGGGTCTTTTTTTAGTATCCCTTTATAAATTTCAAGGGCTTCCTCTTTAAGCCCTTGAAGTTCGTAAATATTAGCAAGTGTTAGTGTTTGCATTTTGCCGCGTAGTTAGCGATAATAGAACCCATTTCGCTTGTTGAACAAACCTCTTTAGCATCATATTGTGCTAAGTCTTTTGTTCTGTATCCTTCTTTGAGTGCTCTTTTGATTGCATTGTCTATCTTATCAGCTGCTTCGATTTCACCGAGCGCGTAGCGAAGCATCATAGAAGCAGAAGCAATTGTAGCAATTGGATTTGCTATCCCTTGTCCTGCGATATCTGGAGCTGAACCGTGGATAGGCTCATAAACACCGATCTTAGCACCTACAGAAGCAGATGGTAAAAGTCCAATAGAACCAGAAAGCATACTTGCTTCATCACTGAGGATATCTCCAAAGATGTTTCCTGTAAGCATTACGTCGAACTGTCTTGGGTCACGGATAAGTTGCATTGCAGCATTATCTACATACATGTGTGTCAGTTCCACTTCTGGATACTGTTTCGCTATCTCAATAACCACTTCTCTCCAAAGTTGTGAAACATCGAGCACATTTGCTTTATCCACAGAACATACACGTTTATCACGTTCCATAGCAATTTTAAAAGCTTGGTGTGCGATACGCTCAATCTCAAAGCGTGAATAGACCATAGTATTCCACCCTTTATCAGCATCACGCCCTTTAGGCTCACCAAAGTATATTCCACCAATAAGCTCACGTACAACCATAAGGTCTACTCCACTTACCACTTCAGGTTTGAGTGAAGATGCATTAACGAGTTCATCATATACAACTGCTGGGCGTAAGTTTGCATACACACCTAACTCTTTTCTAAAACGTAAAAGTCCACTTTCTGGGCGTTTTTCACGTGGTAGATTATCCCATTTTTCTCCGCCAATAGCTCCAAAAAGAACAGCATCACTTTTAAGAGAAATTGCGATTGTCTCTTGTGGCAGTGGATCACCTGTAATATCGTAAGCAATTCCACCCATTAAAGCCTCTTCATAAGAGAAATGAAAATCAAAACAAGAAGCTACAGCGTCGAGAACTTTTACAGCTTCATCAATAATCTCAGGACCAATACCGTCCCCTTTTATAAGTGCTATTTTATACTTTTTCATTTAGTTTCCTTTAATCTCTTTTTGTGCAAATTCCATAAGTCCACCTGCATCGATGAGCTCTTGCATAAATGGAGGAATGGGTGTGAAGTTATATGTTTTATTTGTAGTTTTGTTTGTAATTGTGCCTGCATTCATATCTACACAGATAGTATCACCCTCTGTTATCTCAGCACTCTCTTTGAGTTCAAAAATAGGTAGTCCCATATTAAACGCATTACGATAAAAAATTCTAGCAAAAGTTGGAGCGATAACAGCTGCTACACCTGCGGCTTTAAGAGCGATTGGAGCGTGTTCGCGTGAGCTTCCACATCCAAAGTTCTCTCCAGCAACAATCACATCACCTTTTGTCATTTTTTTAACAAATTCTGGATCTGCATCTTCCATAACATGTTTTGCAAGTGCTTCTGGTACTGAAGTGCTTAAATAGCGTGCTGCTATGATTAAGTCGGTATCAATATCCTTGCCAAATGTCCAAACTTTTCCCTCGATATTTACTTTTTGCATCTATAAATCCTAAGTCAATTTTCTAAAATAATTTTGCGATTATAGCCAAATAGTGATTGTAGTTTTCTAAAAGAGGAATATTTTTCTTTTGACATGCCATAAAGTTTGACATGCCCTAAAATGATTTTAGACTTAATATTAAAAAGTATCAAGCCTATTTGATGGAATTATTAACGTTTGAGTCCATTTACAGTTTGAAGCATTTCATCACTCGTAGTAATTACTTTTGAGTTTGAATCGTATGCACGTTGTCCTGTAATAAGGTCGGTAAGCTCTACTACGAGTTCCACGTTACTTAACTCAACGAATCCTTGACGAAGCACACCCAAGCCATCAAGCCCTGGTACACCTTCTACTGGTTGTCCTGAACTATCAGTTTCCACATAGAGGTTATCTCCCATCGAGTGAAGTCCCGCTGGATTGATAAAGTTTGTAAGAGTGATTTGACCAATTTGTGTCGCTTGTGCTTGCCCTGGTTGTACAACTGTTACAGTTCCATCTGTTCCGATACTTACAAATGTTGTATCCGCTGGAACTACTACTTCAGGCACAAGTCTATAGCCATCAC
>JAVETY010000104.1:0-5972 GCA_034005815.1 Sulfurimonadaceae bacterium
TGTGAGATATAAAAAGGCTCTTTTATAAGATGGCCCTCGAGATAGTTTGAGAGGAAAGTGTAGTGTAAGAGTGGTCCAGGAAGTGCACCAACGGGTGTGCTTACAACATCCCCAGCGCCCACTTCAGTAATCCCTAAAATCACGATTTTGTTTTTGAAAAATTCTGGAGCGATTTTGCCTTCAGCTACGTCGAGGTAAGAGAGAATGGTGTATGAATCTCTATCGTAATAGTTTAAGCGAACGAAACCTTGCGAATTTAGACCTATCAATTTTTCGTTTAATTCCACCTCTGTTGCACTCATTCTATGCAAGTCTTTATCAAATTTTAATCGCAATCCTTGTACTGCTAAAGAGGGATAAAGATAATTTTGAAAATAAACCGCTACAGGATAAGAGCGCAAAAGATGGTCATTTTCAGGAAGCGTAGAAAAACTCCCAGAAAGACTACACGCTTCCATAATAGGCAAAATATTCATCTCAGCAAAAGGGGCAGAGACAAAAGCTGGGTTACTATACTCTTGTATCTCAGATTGGAGTTTATCAAGAGACGATTCCATAAGTAAATCAAAAGAATCTTGTTCTATATCTTGTGTTGCATTGTGGCGTAAGAAAAAGCCACACACACTGCTGTTTAATCCACCTATGGCATCCACTAACATGCCATCTTCTCTCTCTGTAGTAGGCTCTGAGAATATCATATCCAAGAGCACCACATCTGCTTCGCGTAAATTAGCAACACCTTTGGCTATAGTGTCTCTACTCCACGGCCATCTACCATACTTTTTTACACTCGGTTCATCTACTGCTACAAAAACAACATCTTTACTAGGTGTTTTTTCTTGTAAAGCAAAATTGACATCATTAAAACGTAAAGAAAAAGTTTCAAATGGGTCAACTCTATAATGTTGTAACAAAAGTGTAATTGCAAGAATACAAAGAAGTACCCCTGCGTAGATAGATTTCTCTTTCATTACTCTAGCATCATCGCTTCAAAACGTTTAAACTCTTCATCATCCTCTTGTGTCCAACTACTCTCTCTTACTTTATTACCATCAAAAGAGATCGTATTTCCAGCTTGTAAATCAAACTGTTTTGTAATTTGTGCAAACCCTGGTTGTTGTGCATTTTTATACTCATCAAACGCACTTTGTTGTTTTTTCATAAAGTTGTCAAACTCTTCTTGTACTTTTTTTCTATAAAGTTCAAACTCTTGCTTGATACTCTCTACTCCAATAAGTCCTTCTTGAAGTTTTACACCAGCGCCATCTTTATCAGCATTTACTATAAATGTAGTCCCTTTAATCCCGATAATCGCAAAAGGAGTTTTTACAGATAAAGCACTATTTGCATCTCTTGAAGCTATTTTGTAGTAAATTTTTCCCTCTTCTTGTGTTACACCGTTTTTAGTTGGAAAATGTACAGAAGCACTCTCATCCAAGATAATAGTAGAGTTATCACTGAGTTTTATCACTACCGAAGCATTTTTAGATGTACTTACTAAATCTTTCTCTTTGAGCTCTTGCCCTTTTTGGAGGTTACTTTTCTTTATCGAGCCTTCTGTGCTCACCTTCGCTACACCTTGAACTTCGTGGACTATTCCCACAACTGCACTCGCTTGTAAAAGCGTAAAAGCCGCTACTATTATCGTAGATAAAATGATTTTCATGCCATTCTCCAAATCTAAATTTTACTGATTATATCATTTCTATAGGTACAATGAGATAAAATTTTATTTCGTTTTTATAGAAAGGCTAGAGATGTTAAAGATTCTTTTTTCACCCGCTGAGGGCAAGCGTGAAGGCGGTTCTCGTAGTCCTTCTGAGCTTTTAGGTTCAAGAGATGCGAGAGCTTCTATCTTACAAAAATACAATGAAATTATTTTGAGTGGCGATACAAAAACAATTTGTGAACTTTTTGGCCTTAAAAAAGAGAGTGATTGTGAGATATACCAACAAGATATTTTCACTTCACCTCATATGGATGCGATAGAGCGTTACACTGGTGTGGCGTATGAATATTTGAACTATCTCTCATTAGAAGATTCTGCGCAAGAGTATTTACGAAAACACTGCATCATATTTTCCAATCTTTATGGCCCCATCTTGGGTGGTGATGCAATTGCCAACTATAAAGTGAGTCAAGGAAACAAGATAGGTGCTATTGCACCTGAGAAATTTTATAAAGATAGATTTTCTTATCAACTTGATCTTTTTTTAGGAAATGATGAGATTTTAGATTTACGTGCTGGGTATTATGATAAATTTTATGACGTTAAAACTCCCTACACGACTTTAAAATTTCTAAAAAATGGTAAAACTGTAAGCCACTGGGCAAAAGCATATCGTGGAATCGTACTACGTGAAATAGCCAAAAACAACATCACTTCACTCGAAGAGTTTCAAAAACTTGAGATAGAAAATCTCACAATTAAAGAGATGAAAATCATAAAAAACAAAACTGAAATTATTTACGATATAAAAGAATAATCTCTACATGTAGTACGCTACAATCTCAACTTTATTATTAAGGATAAACATTGCAAGATTCACAAGATTATTTAGATAAAAAAGCATCATTTGAAAAGCTCATCACACTCTATGGAAGAAATGTTGTACTCGAAGTGCTAGAAGATAGCTCTATAGAGATACACAAACTCCATATGGCAAACTCAAACAAACCAGATGGTATCATAAAAGATATAACTGATATAGCAAATAAACGTGCAATTAATATCGTCTATCACGATAAAAACGCACTCAGCCGTATCAGCAAAAATGCAAAACAAGACCAAGGTGTGGCTATCGATATAGTTGCGCAAAGCTACAGTAATGCAAATGAGATTAAAAAACTAAGCAAATTCAAACTCATAGCACTCGATGGAATCCATAATCCACAAAACTTAGGAATGATTATCCGTTCATGTGCCGCTTCCAATATTGACGGTATTATCTTGCCTAAAAAGAACTCCGCTAAAATCTCTCCACTTGTTATAAAAGCAAGTGCAGGAACTCTTTTTAAACTTCCTATATATTATTGTAATACTTTAGATGAAATACTAGGTGAGCTTAAAGATACAAAAATATATCTACTCAGTTCACACGCTAAAAAAAGCATCTACGACAAAGAAACAAGTGATAAATCTATCTATGTATTGGGCAATGAAAGTGAGGGAGTTTCTCCAAAAACCGAAGCACTTTGTAACGAAAGCCTACAAATCCCGATGAACCGTGGAGTTGAATCACTCAACGTCGCAGTAACAGCAGCACTTATAGCGTTTATGATGTAAGGTAGAGATTCCGCATCGGAGTGCGGAATGACGGAGGTGTGGAGCACCGTCATCCTGAACTTGATTCAGGATCTCATGTGTCTTATGAAAAGTATGACATGTCAAAGAGATTCCGTGTCAAGCACGGAATGACGGAGGTGTGGAGCACCGTCATCCTGAACTTGATTCAGGACTCATGTGTCTTATGAAAAGTATGACATGTCAAAGAGATTCCGTGTCAAGCACGGAATGACGAGTGTTGTGTCATCCTGAACTTGATTCAGGATCTCATTTGTCTATAAAAAAATCATGGCATGTACAACTCTATGAGAGCATCATCTCGTAAGGGCGTTTTATCTCTTTTACGACCTCATCGATACTCATATTGCGTGACTTTTTAAAAAACTCTTTGCCTTCTAAAAACACTATAATAGTAGGAATAGTAAAGACTCCAAAGTGAGCGGCAACATCTTGAGCTTCACTGATATCTATGCTCACCTTTTCAAAAACCTCAAAATTACTCTCCATCGCTTCAAAGAGTTTTGGTTTGAGTGCGTGGCAAACATTACAAGTAGGTGCAGAAAAGTATAACATTACAGCTTGATTCTCTTGAATGATTGTTTCGATATCGTTAATTGTTTTCATGCAAAATTATACCTAACTCTAAGTTATCTTCAACTACCATCACCCAAGAAGGATTTTTCAATGAATAGATTTATGCAACTCGCCATAGAAGAAGCGCACAAAGGTGTTATGCAAAATGATGGTGGACCTTTTGGTGCAGTTATCGTCAAAGATGATGTCGTTATAGCACAAGCACACAACTCCGTCTTACATACCAAAGACCCAACCGCCCATGCAGAGATGTTAGCGATTCAACATGCATCTAAAAAGCTTGATAGTTTTGACCTTAGCGGATGCGATATATACACCACATGCATGCCATGTCCTATGTGTATGGGTGCGTTACAATGGGCAAATGTTCGTACTATATACTATGGTGCGACAAGCCTTGATGCAGAAAAGGCAGGTTTTCGAGATAAACAATTTCATGAAGAGGAGCAAAACCAACCACTTATAGAACTGGGTAGAGAAGCGTCCTTAGAGGTATTTAAATTATGGAATGCTAAAGAAGATAAAATAATTTACTAAGATATAATTGCGCCATGACTTCCATAATGTTTTCCGTTTTTGGCATCTATATCTTTATCGTTTTAGGCTTTATCGCCAAGATGAGCTTCAAAGAAAAAATAGATGACAAAACAATCACTCTCATTAACGTCTACTTCCTACAAATATTTCTCACATTTTGGGGACTTTTAGTACGCCCTATTGACATGTCACTTTTACATATTTCTGGTATTTATCTCTTTATCGTCCTACTTGTTTGGGTTATCAGCGCTATCGTCGCCAAAAAGATATTTTATGAGAAAAAAGAGTACTCCATTGCCACAGTATCAGCGCTCATTGCAAACACAGGAAATCTCGGAATTCCTCTTTGTATCGCTATCTTTGGCGAAGAGTCTATCCCTTATGCGACAATCATCAACCTTATGAATATTTTTATCGTCTACACTATCGGTGTTTTTTACTATTCTCGTGGTACTTTTGATATCAAAACTTCACTTCTCAATATCCTCAAACTCCCAATCCTTTGGGCAGCATTTGTAGCTCTAACTCTTGGTGCCTATGGATATCGTCCTGATGGAGTCGTTCTCAATACTCTTATGATGGGTGCGTATGGTTCGATGACGATGCAACTCTTTTTATTTGGTATCTACCTTTATGGTGCACAGATTCGCCTTATCAAAAAGAGACTTATTATCTGGATTTTGAGCATCAAGTTTTTAGTGATTCCAGCACTTACCTTTGTAGTTCTTTTGTTTATCAATATATCTCCTATGCTTAAAGGGATTTTATTTATCGAGATGTTAATGCCACTCGCCATTGCAAATATCAATCTCTCTTCACTTTATGATTGTAAACCTAAAACAGTTACAGTCCTCACTTTTATAAGTTCATTTGTATTTCTCATAGTCATATTTGCAGGTATAAAAATATTGGAATTTTTTTAACATGTCATACTTTGTTTACATATTAGAATGCAGCGACAAAACCCTCTACACAGGAATCACCGTCGATATACAAAAACGTATCGATGAGCACAACAACTCTGATAAAGGTGCAAAGTACACAAAAGCAAGACGCCCAGTCACACTCCGCTATCAAGAAAGTCAAGTAGATAGAAGCAGTGCTACAAAAAGAGAGATAGAGATAAAAAAGCTTTCACGAGTGAAGAAGATGGAGCTTATCGAGGGTTTAGATAGTTAGTTCTTTATGACATGTCATACAAAAAGAGATTCCGTATCAAGTACGGAATGACGAACGGCAGGTCATTTTGAAACAGTACGTCATCCTGAACTTAATTCAGGATCTCAATGAGATGTCAAATACAATAACATTTATTTCTACTTAGATCGAAACCCCGACAATCGCATCCCGCATCTGCATATAAGCAATCAAAAACTCAAACAACATCCGCCAAAAGAGTTCCATCAATAAAAAAGCAATGATTAAAAATAAAATAAATCCACTTTTTTGTTTTGTACTTAATAGTTTCCAAAATGATTCTGTTGCTTTTTTAGATGCGATACTTATCATTTCATATTTACGTATCAACCATATCGAAAAATACCACGTGACAAAA
>JAVETY010000105.1:0-5971 GCA_034005815.1 Sulfurimonadaceae bacterium
GTAAAAACATATCAATAAGATTTAAAAGTGCTTCTTGCATCTCTTTATCTATTTTTTGAAGTATGCTTTTTATATGGGGAAGTATTTGTGTGATTAAAAATGATTCATAATCCCCTATCCAACCAAATTTATGTTTATTGGCATCAAGTTGTTCCACTAAATTAAAAAGTGGTTCTAGTATCTCGTTCTCACTTATATCTAAAAGCTCATTGAGATAGTTATAATAAAGCGCACTCTCATCATAATCAGCAAGTCTATACATCAAACCATCTTTTTGTGCATTTAAAGGACGATTAGCTAAAACTCGTAGATAGTTCTTTTTTGCCCATCTTGCACATTTGAGTCCCTCTTGTTCCAAAAGATTTATCGGAAGTTGTATGGTTGTAAAGGAGTGTTCACTATTTCCTGCTTTTTGCGCAGCTTTTTCTGCTAGTGTTGGCAAATCTTCATAAGGCAAAAAGAACTTGTCAGATTTTGTTAATGCAAAACTATTAGAACTTATTCCGTAGCTCAATATTTTCTTCTCTTGCACAAGCTCTTCAAGAGCTACAAACGCTTCATAAATTCTTCTATACATCTCATCAAGGCGTGTTGCTTCATCTACACCTTTACTTACAGCATCATAAAGATAATATTCAGGATTATGAAGTAGGTAGCAGTTTATAAAATCTCTCTCTAAGCGTTCTAAAGAAAGCTCAAGTTGCTCTTTTATAAATGAGGGAGCTATACTGTGACAACAGTTTTCACTATAAGGAACTACCTCAGGAAAAGGTTTCTCTTTATGGCGTGCTAAATTACTTCCTTGGATATATCCAACTTTGCTTACTATCTCTATAGAATCAGTTATTGTGTTATCAAAGCTTTTATATGCCAAAGCGATTGCGCGTTCTGCTGCACCATCCATATAGTTAGATGACGTATCTATCATTGGGATACGCATTGTTATTGCTTCTTTTAATGCTTCTATATGTTGAGGATTATGGTCTGTTATTCTATATGTTCCAAATGCGAAATTACTCATATCTACCCTTTACTGGAATCAAAGTATTTTAGAATGTGGAAAAAAGATATCTTTTGCAAGAAAATTAAGAGTTAAGTTAGGCAAAAAGCCTAACTTGATTTTTTATTGAATTATACTAATTCGATAAATGCCATAGTTGTTGCATCACCACGACGGATTCTAGTTCTAGTGATTCTAGTGTAACCACCAGCACGATCTACATACTTAGGAGCTACTTCATTGAGTAGTTTCTTAGTAGTTTCTTTATGCTGAAGTGCTGCAAAGATTGCTCTATGCGCATTAGAATCATTTTTACCAGCTGTTGTAATTAATTTCTCAACATAAGAACGCAATTCTTTTGCTTTCTCAACTGTAGTTTCAATTTTACCATGTTCAATTAATGAAATACTTAGGTTTTTAAGTAAAGCTGCACGGTGTGAGCTTGTACGACCTAACTTACGGTATCCATGACGATGTCTCATCTGCTATCCCTTATTAAGCTTCTTTAGCTTCTATTTTCTTTTTTAATGCGGCTACTACGTCATCTGCGAGATCAGCACCAACTGCAAAACCATACTCTTGCAATTTCTCTACTATCTCATCATACGATTTTTTACCAAGGTTTTTCACATTTTTTAAATCATTATGACTCATCAATGCGATTTCACCTATAAGTTTGATGTTTGAGCGATCAAGGCAGTTAAAACTACGTGCACTTAATCCTAAGCTATCGATATGTGCTGTCAATTTTTTAAGGCTAGGATTTTCCTCAACGCGCTCAATTGTTGTTGGCACTTTGATGCTAATTTCACTGTTAAATACAGCTAACTGAGCATACATAACCTCTAAAGAGTTTCTAAACGCATCAATAGGAGCAATTTGTCCGTCTGTTTTGATTGTAAATATAAGTCTTTCAAAGTTAGGGTTGTCCTCAACCAAAACATTTTCTATTTTATATGTTGCACTTCTTACAGGAGTAAAGAAAGCATCAAGAGCGATGTAACCATCTTCAAGCTCATCTGCGATATCTTCACTTGGAACGAATCCAATACCTTTTGCAATAATAATAGAAAAATTTAATGTTGCATCTTCGTTTAATGTAGCAAGCTCAGCCAAAGGCGTTGCAATTTCCACTTCATCATTATTCAAATCAGCACCAGTAATCTCACAAGGACCTGTAAAGCTGTAGTTTACAGTTACTTGTGTTGCATCACCTTTAAGTCTAAATCTGATCTCTTTTAGATTTAAAATAAAGTCAGAAATATCTTCAAGCATACCACGAACTGAGTCAAACTCATGTTTAGCACCCTCGATTTTTATAGCTACTGGAGCAAAACCAACAGAGCTACTTAATAAAAAACGGCGAAGTGGGTGAGCTAAAGAGATCGCATAACCCATTTCAAACGGGAATGCAATAATATTAGCTTCGTTCTCACTAATCTGTTCTACCTCAAATTCTTGAGGAGCAAGTGGAGTAGTTTTAATTTTTTTCATTCTCAAACGCCTTTGTTTTTAATTATTATTTCGAGTAAAGCTCAACGATTAAACGCTCTTCAACAGGAATAACAACCTCTTCACGCTCAGGTAAACGAGTAAAAATACCGAATACTTTAGTAGCATCAATATCAACCCATGGAGCAATACCAGTTTGGTTTGTTAATTCAATAGCACGTACAACTTGTGGGTTAGTTTTGCTACTTTCACGAACTTCAACTTTTTGTCCAGGTCTTACACGGTATGAAGGAATGTCAAGTTTTTTTCCATCTACTAAAAGGTGACCATGTGTTACTAATTGACGTGCAAAACGACGTGTCGTTGCAAATCCCATACGGTAAACAACGTTATCAAGTCTTTGCTCGATAAGAGTAATAAGGTTTGTACCTGTATTTCCCTCTTTTCTTTTTGCTTCAACGAAAATAGCACGGAATTGCTTTTCAGAGATACCATACATAAATTTCGCTTTTTGCTTTTCATTAAGCTGTAAGCCGTACTCTGACGCTTTTTTACGGCGTTGGCCATGTTGACCTGGAGCATAAGGACGTTTATCTAATGCAGATTTTCCTGCTAAACGGCGCTCACCTTTCAGGTTAAGACTAACACCAAATCTTCTCTCGATTTTTTCTACTGGACCTCTATATCTTGCCATCAGTAATCTCCTTAAACTCTACGACGTTTTGGTGGACGACAACCGTTGTGTGGCAATGGTGTAACATCTTTCATAGATGTAACACGGATACCTTCGATTGCACCAACAGCTTTAACTGCAGTTTCACGACCAGAACCTGGACCTTGAACTTTAATACCTAATTCTTTAATACCATGTACTTGAGCTTTTTCTACTGCTGCTTCAACTGCTGCTTGCGCTGCAAACGGAGTAGATTTTTTGCTTCCTTTGAATCCAAGGCTTCCTGAAGAACTCCAAGCAATCATATTTCCCATTTCATCAGTAATAGTCACAATTGTGTTATTAAATGATGCAGAAATATGGATAATGCCACGAGATACGTTTTTCTTGACAATTTTTTTTCTAATAGCTTTTCTTTTTGCCATACCTAATCCTTACGCTGCACCGACAGTTTTGCGTTTCCCTTTACGAGTACGCGCATTTGTCTTAGATTTTTGACCACGGCACGGAAGTCCACGGCGATGACGTATACCACGGTATGAACCTAAGTCCATAAGTGCTTTAATGTCCATTGCTACTTGTTTACGAAGATCACCCTCTACAGTATGTTTTTCACGGATTACTGCTGTAATTGCCGCTACATCATCTTGTGTTAGTTCGAAAACTCTTTTATTATAGTCTATACCAGTCGCATCAAGAATTTGACGAGAAGCATGAAGACCAATACCATAGATATATGTTAAACCATACTCTACTCTCTTTTTTTTCGGTAAATCTACACCTGAAATACGAGCCATGATTATCCTTGTCTCTGTTTATGTTTTTTAACTTTGCAGATTACTCTAACAATGCCTTTTCTTTTAACGACTATACAGTCATCACACATCTTCTTTACTGAAGCACGTACTTTCATCGAAAGTCTCCTATAATTAATCTCGCAAAGCCCTAAAATAGAGGCTTTACGCACTTTCCTACGTTACACATCTCTGCGTAACGCGCCAAACTTTGCTGCATTTAGGCAGATCCAAAACCTTGCCAATACTTTTAACTAGATATTAGTATATAGATAAAAATACTCAACTTTTATGTTAAAACAGCAAAGCGGATGTGGATTATACACAAACAAATGTAAAAGATTTATTAATTACTTTAGTTTTATCTTTTTTTATTGGTTTTTAAGTTTCTTTATCACAACTATCCCAAATCACTTGCACCCCATACGCTTCATCAAGTACTATTATTTTGTTATAGTTAATTTTTTTACCATATTTTTTACTCACAAGTTCCACCTCAAGCTCTTTATCACTCAGAAGTTCTCGCACCTCTTTATTAGAGAGCCATTTGCCATATTTTCCAAGTGAATTCTGCCAAATACGAAAACCACAGGTTGCTTCTGCCGTAAGCTCAAACATCTCCCCATCTTCACTCATCCAATGTGCATTAGTACAAGCATAAAGTTTTACTTTTTTACCACGAACCTCTTTATCACGCACTTCGATTGCACCATCTTCACAATATGGACATTTTCCGAGAATCATAAAAAGCTCCTTGTTTTCGTTATTTTACAAAATAATGGAGTTACACTTTTATTTTATTGCAATTTGTCATATTTATTTATAAGATACCAAGATTTTAGAGGGGATTTTCAGGAGGATTTTTGAGTGTGAAAATTATTTATCTCTCTTACATGCCATAGCTATGGCATGTAATAAAAAACTAGTGTGAACCACACCCGCCGCCACAACAGCCATTGCTCGTTGAGTCACTCATAGCGATAACAAAGTTATCACCTACTTCTTGAAGCTTAAATGCGTGTTTCTTACAAAACTCATCATTCATATGATCTCTCATCTCGATTGATTTTAAAAGTGCTTCATCTTTTGATGCTACGCGTAGGTTGTTTTGTAAGTCACTTCTCTTAAAACAGCCACACTCTTTTTCTACTGTAATACTAAACATTAACTATCCTTTATAAATATTTTCGAAATAGTAACCATTTGTGCTTTTTGTACTCTTAGTAGATTGATCATCCAAAAAGTTTAAGCATTTTTAAATTATCGCATCCTCACTATCGCACTTTTGATTTAAAAACATCTCCATCTCATGCTTGCGTAGGTAACGTATCATATTTGTTGAACCACTCACACCCGTTGGATCACCCGCTGTGAGGATATATCCACTCGTGATGTGAAGTATATTTTCATCCAACCCTTTTTTCATAACATTTTGCATAATTTTTGGCAATGATGCTTTTTGTACAGAAAATATCGGTACAACTCCCCAAGAGAGCGTGAGTTGGGACCTTACAACCTCATCGTGCGTAATCGCATAGATAGGTTGTACTGGGCGGTATTTTGAGAGTTTTCTAGCTGAATTACCTGAGCTTGTAAGGGTAAGTATCGCTTCTACTTGTAGCTCTTTAGCAAGGCGTACTGCCGATTCATCAATGATATTGATCGGATTTATATGGGTATAGATTCCAAAACGGAAATTATTATACTTTTTCTCTGTTTCTCGTATCGTCTCAAACATAGTCTCCACTGCTAATACTGGATGTTTCCCAACTGCACTCTCTTCTGAGAGCATCACTGCATCTGTGCCATCTAAAACTGCATTTGCAATATCACTAATCTCAGCACGTGTAGCACGTGTACTATTTGTCATAGAGAGAAGCATTTGCGTAGCTGTGATAACTGGCTTTGAAGCTGCATTTGCTTTTGCGATAAGCATCTTTTGGATATTTGGTACTTCATAGTATGGTACTTCAATCCCTAAATCCCCACGCGCAACCATAATTCCATCACTTGCTTTAAGGATGGCATCTATCTCTTCTAACGCCTCAAATT
>JAVETY010000010.1:0-25405 GCA_034005815.1 Sulfurimonadaceae bacterium
ATGTTACCTTTTTGTCTGCTCATATCAGCAGGCTATAACTTCCACTTTTATCGACTTAAAAGCAGCAGTTAAAATAAGCTCATCACATTTATCTCCAAATATTGCATTGATTCTAGAGTTTGCATGATGGAAGGTTGTAAAGAGTGTTTTTGGTTGTACTTTATCTGTAAACTTAATCGTTAAAGGGTTGGTTTGTCCATACTCTGTTTTTAGGATAACTTTTGTTGTAAGAAAATTTTCTGCATCACTTTCTGATACAAGTACAATATCCTCATCATAACGTTTGTTGAGTTTTTCACTCTCTTTGGTTTGCGCTGCATTATTGTAATGTTCGAGCGCTCTTCCTGTTGTGAGGTGGTACCCTGTGAGCTCTTTGTTTAGAATCTCCTCTACCATCCCACGAAGTTGGTATCTATGGTAGTGAAACTCACCCAATCCATCATCTGTTCTAAAGTCTAGTTGATGCAAAATTGGCGTATCTTCCGTATGTACAGGCCACTGAAGTCCACGTTTACGGTGTCTCTCTAGACGAATATAGCTCGCTCCACTAAAACGTCTATATGCTACTTCACGCACCTCATCCCAAACATCATTGGAATTTTTATATGCAGCAGTTCCGCCCATCTTGTTATCAAGAATCTGTAAGACTTCCCAATCATCTGGTAAATCAGAATGCACCAAAGGTTGTGAAAGGTGTAAACGGCGCATTGCATTGATATATACGCCCGTTTTTTCATAGGCTGATTTGACACCCACGACAATATCTGCCTTTTTTGCTATCTCCGTCATAAAAAGTTCTTGAACAAAGATAAGCTCTAGGCTATCTAATGCGCGCTCCATTTTACTTAGGTTTGGATGGATATGCATTAAATCCTCTCCAATATTAAGCACAGCTTTTATCTCTCCAGCTAACATGCCATCAACCAGCTGTGGCGTCATAAGCCCTATCTCTTTTGGCTCTTGATAATCGGGGTCATAGTAGGGAAGCACCCCCATATCACAGGTACCTTGTACATTATTTTGTCCACGAAGAGGCATAAGACCTGCTCCACTTTTACCAATATTTCCAGTCATAAGTGCTAAGTGGGTAATCGCCATAACAGCATAGGAGCCATCAAGGTGTTCCGTAATGCCTAGACCCCAAAATATCATCGATTTTTTAAGCGCATATTCACGTGCTACTTTAGGGATGAGCTTGGCTAAAGACTCATACCCCTCTATCTCTTCAAAATATTTTGGATTTGCATAGGGGTCGTTTAAAATCTTCTCTTTAAACTCAGCAAAACCTTTGGTTCTCTCTTCAATAAAGTCACTATGGTAAAGCTCCTCATCGATAATCACGTAGGCAAGCATATTGAGCACCAAGAGATTTGCTTCGTGTGGCATAATCCCTTTGTATTTTGCAAAGCGATGAAGTTTTATCTCACGCACATCAAAGACTGCTAAGTTATCATGCTCTCGTGCAACATCCAAGATGCGATGTGAGATGATAGGATGCGCTTCTGTCGTATTGGAGCCTATCACTATCATAAATTCACAATGGTATATATCATTGTATGGATTGGTCGCAGCACCCTCACCTATCGTGGTACGCATCCCTTTAAGACTTGGAGAGTGACATACTCTTGCACAGTTATCTACGTGTGGAGAGTTGAGCGTGTGGCGAGTAAATTTTTGAAACATATAAGAGCTCTCACATGAAGTTCTAGCACCACCTATAGAGCATACAGATTTGCGTCCATATCTAATTTGTATATCTTTTAACTTCATAGCACACGCTGTTGTTGCGCCATCGAGAGTTGTTTCATACCATTCATCATCTAAATCTACTAATGTATCTATGAGATGTTGTTTTATCTCTGGGTTTTTTTCTAAAAATATTTTTTTGATTCGTGGGATTTTGAGACGATTAGGAGATGAAACAAAATCAAATCCATACTTCCCCTTGACACATAATTTCCCTTGTGAAACCACTCCATCAGGATGGGCAAATATATTCTCGATTCTGTTTTCTGCTACATTTACATTTGCAGCGATATCACATCCCACTCCACAATACGTACATACGCTATCTATTGTCTTTAGCATTACTATTTCCATGTGTATTATTTTTTATATTACAGCGACATTTTATTTGATGAAAAGATGTAGCATCATTTATTGAGAGAGTTTATTATCATTTGTCTTAAAAATCTTGGAGTGATTTTCAAGAGCATAATAATTAAATAAAATCTCAGCGGAAAGGGGTAAAAAACCTTCCCCTTTTCTATCGCTCTTTTCATAATTTTCACACCCTTTTTTGTTGAAAGAAAGAATGGCATGTCAAAATCATTTTTATCGGTAAGTTCACTTTTGATAAATCCTGGTAAAAGTGTAAGTACTTTTATCCCATCCTTTGCATATTTATATCTAATACCCTCTGCATATGCATTGAGTGCACGTTTAGAGGAGCTATAAACTTTGGAGGTTGGCATAGAAAAAAGGGAAGCAAGGGAAGAGATAAACACGATTGTCCCTTTTTTCTCTTGTTGCATTTTTGGTATGAGTATCTCTAAGATAGCATGATTGGCTAAAACATTTACATCATAAAGATTTTTGAACTCTTCTATACTAGCCATGTTCTGTGTATGCCCTAGAGAGATTCCAGCATTGAGAATCACCAAATCGATTTTTTCTAAGTGTTGTATTTTCTCTTGAAGTTTTTTAAACTCGCACACATCTGCTACTATAATTTCTACACTCTTGGCATGTGGGGCAAGCATCGATTGAAGTTGGAGGAGCTTCTGCTCACGACGAGCAAGGAGTATCAGCTCATTATCATTGGTAGCGTACTCTTTGGCAAACTGTGCACCAAGTCCGCTACTCGCTCCTGTTATAAAAATTTTCATACAAGGTTAGACAATACGTATCATCACTGGTTTTGAGATAACAAACTCTAAAGCAGAAAGGGTAGAAATCAGATTTTGGATATCTTGTTCTACAGCTATATGTGTTGATATAAGCAAGTTTGCACTATGTGCAGAAGTTGGACGTTGTAACATTGTTTCTACTGAAATATTATGGTCTTCAAAAAGTTTTGTGATTTTTGCTAACACACCTTTTTTATCTGAAACATTGATACGTAGATAGTATTTTGATTCAATTTTACCAATTGGTTTGAGAGTAAGTTTACCCTCTAACGGTTTATCAAACCCTAACATCGGCTTACTTTTACCACTTCTTGCTATATCAATAATATTTGCTACAACCGCACTCGCTGTTGCGTCTCCTCCAGCTCCTGGTCCATAATAAAGTGTTTCACCCACTTTATCACCCACAACACTGATACCATTCATAACACCATCGATTTTTGCAATCATCTCTGCTTGGTCAACGAGAGATGCGTGCACACGAAGTTCTACTTCATTTTTATCTTTTTTTGCAATTCCTAAAAGCTTGATTGCATAACCAAACTCTTTTGCAAAAGCGATATCATCATTCGTGATATTTTCTATTCCCTCGATAAGAATCTCTTCAGGTTTTGCGTCAATTCCATACGCGATACTCGCAAGGATAAGAAGCTTATGTGCAGCATCATATCCACCCACATCAAAGGTTGGGTCCGCTTCTGCATATCCTAACTCTTGCGCTTCTTTAAGCACATCCGTATAAGAAACACCCTCATGCATCATCTTGGTCATCATATAGTTACTTGTACCATTCATAATGCCCATAATAGAGATGATATGATTTGCTGAGAGTCCATCACGAAGTGCGTTGATAATAGGGATACCACCAGCCACACTCGCTTCATATTCAAAAGCTATATCTTGTGCTATCTCTTGGAGCTCATATCTATGGTAAGCAAGAAGTGCTTTGTTCGCTGTTACAACTGCTTTGCCAGAACGAAGTGCTTTTTTCACAACAGTAAATGCTTCTTCCACTCCACCCATAAGCTCTACAACGATATCAATCTCTGGGTCATTTAAAATATCATCTACATTATTAGTGATTTTTATATCTAAATCTCTTTTTTTGTTGATATTTTGAACAACCCCACTTTTTACGACAATATCTACGCCAGCGCGCGCAGAAATTATGTCAGCATTGTCTTTTAAAATTTGTACGACACTCGTTCCAACAGTCCCAACGCCTATAATTCCTACTTTTATCATATTTCGCCTTACTTCTTTTCTTCAAATTGTTTTAAAAAATCTTTTATATTACGTGCTGCTTGACGGATACGGTTATCGTTTTCAATCAGTGCAATACGTACATAACCCTCACCATGAGCACCAAAACCAATCCCTGGAGCAACAGCCACGCCCGCTTCAACAAGTAAACGTTTTGAAAACTCTAAACTCCCAAGATGTGCTACACATTCAGGTAGTTTTGCCCAAACAAACATACTTGCTTGATTTTTACGGATTTTCCATCCAGAACGCTCAAATGCTTCTAGAAGTATCTCTTGACGGTGATTATATTTCTCTACAATCTCACGCACACACTCTTGATCGCCATTAAGCGCTACTGTTGCAGCTACTTGGATGGGTGTGAACATCCCATAGTCTAACCATGATTTGATTTTTTGAAGTGCACCGATAAGTTTTTTATTTCCTACAAAAAATCCTACACGCCATCCAGCCATGTTATAACTTTTTGAAAGTGTAAAGGATTCAACTGCTACATCTTTTGCACCAGGAACACTCATAATCGAAGGTGTTACATAGCCATCAAATGTTATATCACCATACGCAATATCTGAGATAACATAAAAACGTAACTCTTTTGCAAGTGCTACAAGACGTACATAAAACTCTTGGGTTACTGTCGCAGTAGTTGGGTTATGTGGAAAATTCACTAATACATATTTTGGTTTTGGTGAAGTTTCTTTGAATATATTGATTAAATCTTCAAAAAATTTATCTTCGTTGATTTTAAAATCTTCATCAAACTCTATACCAAACTTGATAACACTTCCACCCGCTAAGATAAAAGAGTACTCATGGATAGGGTATGTTGGATCTGGTACAACAGCAACGTCGCCTAAATTTGTAATCGCATATGTTAAGTGTGCATATCCCTCTTTTGAGCCCATTGTAGCAATACACTCCGTCATAGGGTCCAATTCACAATCATAACGGCGTTTGTACCAATCAGCAATGGCCATAAGAAGTTTTGGAATCCCTTTTGAAGTAGAATATCCATGTGTTTTTGTTTTTTGGGCAGATTCGATGAGTTTTTGACGAATATGTTCTGGTGTATCACCATCAGGATTTCCCATAGAAAAGTCTATTACATCTTTTCCAGCACGACGCTCTTGCATCTTTAACTCATTAACCTCAGCAAATACATACTTTGGAAGTCTTTTTATTCTATCAAACTCAATCTCATCAAACATTTTACATCTCCGCGCTTCTAGCTTTATTTAGCTATAAAATAAGAAATGACATTTTAGCGCAAATTATGCTCAAATGATTAATAAAACTCTATCGTGAGCTTACAGGTATTAAAACTAAACCATCACGAATATTTTTAATTGTATAAGTATCTGAGATTTTAATATATTTTGTACATTTAGGTATCTCTAACGTTATTGTTTTTCGCTGTCTTTCCTCTTTTACTACTTTTAAAAGATGTAACGATTTATTGTAGTAAGAGATGTATGGATACCAACTATTACGGTTAGAACTTTCAATCTCAATTTTTTCAATCTCTGACACATCAATCCAGTAATCATACAAAGATCTCTTGAGCTCTAAAACATCGAGATAACGTAAAACTAAAGCATCCAAACGTCCCTCACGCATATCTATCATATATTCCCACTCTTTTGGCGAAGTGCGAATGATATCATCTATCTTACAACCACTTTTTTCTAATTCTCTTTGGAGTATAAGTGGATCAATAACATATTCTGAAGTGAGACCAATAGTCCAAAGAAACTCTGCTTCATTGAGATGTGATTCTTTTGTTACGTAGCGATAGTATCCCATATTGCGAAGTGTGTCACCCATAATTTTAACAAAAAACAGAGGTGTTCCACTTGTTTTAAAACGGATAGTTATCTCTTGTGGGGTTTTAAAAAAGATATTAAGTAAGCCATTGTCTTTGAGTGTTTGTACTATTTTTACAACATCTGCTCTACCAGAGTGAAAATAGTTCGACTCAGGTGAAAAGATAATATTGATAAACTCTTTATTGGATTGGTAGACTCTATCATCTATAAGCATTTTAATTTTTGTAAGCAAAATCTCTTTATGATTAAGCTCTTCTGCGAAACTAACAAGTGAAAATAGAAGCAAAAATAGAGCAACTATTCTTACCATATAGCACCTTTGTTAAGGCTCTTAAACTCTGAAAAACTTATCTCTTTAAATTCGTGGTCTTTGTATAGAAATCGTATATTGGTCGCTTTATTATATTTATGGGTTACTCCATGCACAAGCACACTAACATCTGCATGTCCTAAGCTTAAAAGCCAATCTTTATTAGGATCTAGCTCTATAGGATTAGAAGTAGTAGTTTGTAGTTTTCTATGGGTAGAAAGATCGATATATCCAAGCCAAAGCTTGGCATGTGGGATAATTTTGAGAGAAAGCTCTTTGTGTGCGAGTTCCTCTGCTTGGAATAAGGCTGCTTCTTCTAGTACTTCTTGATTTATAGTTTCATTATTTTCTGTACTATTTAAATCATCACTTATACCTAAAATCTCTTCTTGAACTATTTTAATCGTTTCATTATCTTGGATAGTAACTATCAGCTCTTGCTCTTCTTGAGTAACAAAATAGGAGTAAGACATCCCTATAAGGATAAAAATAGTAACTAAAACAACATAAAAAGTACTATTACTTTTTGTTTTGTTTGGCTGTAGAAATATACGTTTATCTTCACTTATCGCTCTGAGATTGTAGAAATGTTCCAAACCTCGTTCTCGAAGTTCATCTAAATGAAGATTGTATTCTCTCTCTAAAATTGAAACAAAACCTAAAAACTGTATCTTTGTCATCTCATCAAAGTTATTGTGTAGTAATGCCTGCACATGGTACTTTGATATATGTGTTTTTTCATGAATCTTTTGTGCGCCAATCGTTTTTAGCTTTTCAAACCCTTCACTTCTATTCATATTCTCATCCTGTCGATTAAAATAGCTCCTGCAACACTTACATTGAGCGAGTCAAACTGATGTGCCATAGTAATACTTACCACAGTATCAAGTTTAGAAACAACGCGAGAAGCAAGCCCTTCCCCCTCACTTCCAAGTACTAAAACTCTTTTTTTTGATGGTGTTATCGTACGGATATCTTCTCCATTCATATCTGCACCATACAAGGTAAAACCTGATGTTTTTAAATCATTAAGAACATCATGAATATTGTGTTCAAGCGCAAAGGGGATATCTAAAAGTGCGCCTGTACTTGTTCGCACAATGGGTTCAAGTGCAATATTCTTTACCCCACATACTACAATAGCATCGACTCCAAGAGCATACGCGCTTCGCACGATTGCTCCGATATTTCCTACATCAGTTAGACCTGATAAAACGAGGATGAACTCTTTGTCCAAAAAAGATTTAAATTGGTGAAGTTCTATATCTTTCACCTCGGCTAGAAAACCTTGATGGTTTCCATTTTTGCACATTTTTCCTGCTGCATCTGCCGGTATTCTTTTTATCTCAAAGCCCATTTTCATCAAACGGGAATACTCTTTTTTCTCAACCTCTTTGGCCAAGAAAAGAGTCTGTATCATCTCTGGGTGATTTTCAATAATATAATAAATTGGTTGTTTTGCGTAAATTAACATAATGTGAGTATTCTAGCTAAAAATATTTAAAAATTTATCTTTTTATAAAGAAAGAAGGCGTTGATAGCATGCTTTAGGATTTTCACCTGTGATTTTGCAGATAAGTTTTGCTTGTACTTTTTTAGGAAGATCAAGCTCAAGTATGTCATTTTGTGAGATTGCGCTTTCGTTTTGTGCCTCTGAGACAGAGAGAACCACGACCCATTCCCCTTTATAATTACCATCGAGTTTTGCTAAAACTTCCTTCGCTGTTCCGTGTACATAGCGTTGGAATTTTTTTGTAAGCTCTTTTGCTAGAAAGATTTGACGGGTGGCATCTTCTTTATCTATCTCTAAAAGGAGTTTCTCAAGTCGGTGGGGAGATTCATAAAGTATTGTTGCATAGCCGCTATAGAGAGCTTTTTGTAAGCCTGCTTCACGAGAAGCACCTTTGTGGTCTAAAAACCCAAAAAAGAGCATCTGTGTTTGTTCAAATCCACCTGCAACAAAAGCAGTTAACAGTGCATTTGCACCTGGAAATACATCATATTTTACGTTATTATCAATACAATAACGCACTAAAGCTTGCCCCGGATCACTCACTCCAGGCATTCCAGCATCACTTACATAAACAATATTAGATTCAAAAAAAGAGGGTTCAAGTTTTTCTATAAACTCTTTTTCATTATGAGAATGTAAAGATATAAAAGTTTGATTTGGTTTTGGATGGAAGTCGTAACGTTCTTCTAAGATATGAAGAAGTTTTTTTGTGACTCTGGTATCTTCACAAAGAAGAGTATCAGCATCGCTTAGAGCCTCTAAGGTTCTAAGCGATATATCTGCTATATTTCCGATAGGTGTCGGAAGAAGCACCAACAAAGAGTATAAATCTCTTAGTTAAGGTTGTAGCGTTTTTTGAATTTATCAATACGCCCTGCTGTATCTAACATTCTTTCACTACCTGTGAAGAATGGGTGACACTCATTACAAATATCTATCTGCATAGTCTCTTTTTGACTTTTTGTTTTAAATGCGTTTCCACATGAACAAGTAACTGAACAATCAACTAATACTGGGTGAATATCTTTTTTCATAATTTGCCTTTTGATACGCGGCTTGTGTACGCATATCGATATATTTTTTACATCCGTATGGGGGCGGATATTTTAAGAATGCAATTGTATCTAAACTTTTTTAATTTTAACCTAAAGTAAGATTTTACTTGCAATCGCCACAGCAGCACTTTCACTTCGCAGAACCATCGGGGTATCAAGACGAAATACCTCTTGTGATGCAAGAAGCTCTTTTTCAGTGTGTGAAAATCCCCCCTCACATCCAATCAGTACAGTTTCAAAATCTGCATCTCCATCAAGCACTCTATCGGTAAAATCAAATACTTTTGTATCCGGAAACTCTTTTAAAAACTCTTTAAGATTTTTATAGATTCCAAGCTTCATCATAGTGCTTCGACC
This sequence comes from Sulfurimonadaceae bacterium, assembly GCA_034005815.1. Classification (GTDB taxonomy): domain Bacteria; phylum Campylobacterota; class Campylobacteria; order Campylobacterales; family Sulfurimonadaceae; genus Sulfurimonas. The sequence goes on from JAVETY010000010.1 coordinate 9,234, forward strand.
TGACTGCATCATCGAACTCTCCAAAATTCGCTCTAATCGTTTAAAATCAGGCTTGAAGTTTTTTTGCGACCTCTCACAGTAGATAAAAGAGATACGATTTACCCCTATTTCACTAAGAGTTGGAAGTACTTTCTCTACCGATTTTGGGTCTATAGCACACCATGCAATATGAAGATTTTTAGAGGGTTTTACCTCTTTTAACTCACTCTCTTTTAGCTCGAGAACTGCTTCTCTTGCATCAATAGAAGTGATCTCATAATGATATAAATCTTTATGGCATGCCATACTTCGCATCAAAATAGTATCACCCACTTGATGGCGTCGTACTTTGATAAGGTACTTGTAGGTTTCCCCTTTGATAGTGATACGCTCTTTAGATGCATCTTCGTGAAAAAGAAAAATCACAGCCACATCCATAGTGAAATAAGAAGCGAACCAACAAACTCTATCGCCAACAGTGTAAATGCTAGTTTTTTATAGGTTTCAAAAGGATTTTTTATCTCTAAATTGAGATGTTTTAGTTTTGCATAACGTCTCACCTCAAGCCCAATAAGAGCTATTCCATAAAGAATCATAATAATATTTTCTAGTGTAAAGTTCAAGTGTTTTGCAGCCATCATAACCGCACCCGTAAACAAGATAGTGGCAATAAGCCCCGCACCAATAGGCATAAATATACGCATCTTTTTTGCGTAGACACGGATATCTCTTGCAAGATAAAGCATAATGATATTAATAGATATCACACCTAAAAGACCGATAACACCCATATTGTGGGTTAGGATTCCCATACTGTACATTTCATTCATAGGCAAAATTCTACTATAATTGTTCTAACTATTTTCTAAGAGGTACATATTATGGCAATTAGCGTCGAAGAGGCTTTAGAGCTTATCTATAAAAATACCAAACAAACATCACTTCAAATCCTCCCAATAGAGCAAGCTCTTGGTTTTGTTTTGGCTGTTGACATTATCGCAACGCACAATCTTCCCCCTTATGACAACTCCGCGATGGATGGGTATGCAGTGAAAATTGCTGATTCTGGTAAATCACTCAAAGTGTGTGAAACAATCTTTGCAGGGGATAACTCTAACACAGTGTTAGAAAATGAACAGGCGATAAAAATAATGACAGGAGCACGTATCCCAAAAGGGTGTGATACTATCGTTCCTATTGAAGAGGTCACAGTAACGGGTGAAGAGGTTACACTTCCAGACTCTCTCGTTTTAGCAAAACATATCCGCTTTTATGGTGAAGATATACGCTCCGGCGAGAAAATCCTAGAAAAAAATCAAAAACTCCATGCACATCACATCACACTTCTTGCTTCACAAGGGATAAGCCATATTCAAGTGTATAAAAAAGTACGTATAGCACTTTTTAGCTCAGGAAATGAATTGAGGATGCATTACGAAACAGTAGAGCCACACCAACTTTATAATACAAATACACCAACATTTTACGCCCGTGCGCTTGAACTTGGATGTGAAGTGACTTTTATAGGAACTGCTAGCGACACACTTGAAGATATCCAAAACCATATCAAAAGTGCTCTGGATAGTGATATCATCATCACTTCTGGCGGGATAAGTGTAGGAGATGCGGACTTTACAAAAGAGGCATTTGGAGCATTTGATTATACAAATATCTTTGATGGAATTGATATAAAACCTGGTAAACCAACAAGCTTTGGACGTATTGGAGATACTTTTATCCTTAATCTTCCTGGAAATCCTTTAGCTGCTACGCTTAATTTTGAGCTTTTTGCACATGCCATGATTCTCACCCTTCAGGGTACAAATGAAAAATATTTAAACACAATCGAAGCAAAAATGGCTCATGATTTTAGCTTCAAAAAAGGTAAACGTACCCTTATTCCTGGATATTTTGATGGATGCCATTTTACCCCATCTAAAAAATTTGCTCCAGGGATGGTCTCACCTCTAGCAACCGCCAATGGATTTATTATGGTAGATGCAAATTGTAGTGGTTTGGCATGTGGAGCTAGAGTGAAGTTTTTCTCTACAAGGTTTTCATTTGTAAGTACCATAAAGAGGGATTATCTTACACAAGGTGCTTGATTTTGCCCCTCTGTGTCACAGTTTTCTTGCTTAAAAATTTTCCATAACTTTGTTGGCTCTTATTATTTTATGTAAAATCGATATAATTAACCCCAATTTTTAAACAGCGAAAATAGACTTGAAACAAAAGAGTTTTTATGATTTTAAAAAAGTGTAATTTACTAAGGATATGTCAATGCTTATAGATAGCTACGATAGAGTAGTGGATTATCTTCGTATCTCGGTGACAGAGCGATGCAATTTTAGATGCCAATACTGTATGCCAGAAAAACCATTTTCTTGGGTTCCAAAAGAGAATCTCCTTAGCTTTGAAGAGCTTTTTCTATTTGTAAAAGTAGCTATAGATGAGGGTGTCAAAAAAATCCGTATCACAGGTGGAGAACCACTTTTGCGCGAAGATTTAGATAGCTTTATCAAGATGGTTTATGAGTATAAAAATGATATAGATTTAGCAATGACTACAAACGCTTTTTTACTCAAAGGCGTAGCACAACGATTAAAAGACGCTGGTCTTAAACGTCTTAATGTAAGTATAGATACGCTCAAACCTGAAGTAGCTGAAGCTATCACAGGCAAAGATGTTCTCAAAAATGTTCTCGAGGGCGTTGAAGAAGCACTCAAAGTGGGACTCAACGTCAAAGTAAATATGGTTCCTATGCAAGGGATGAATGCGGATGAGATTATAGATGTACTCGAATACTCAAAAGCACGTGGAATGACAATTAGATTTATCGAATATATGGAAAATACACATGCCAAGGCTGATATAAAAGGTCTTACTTCGAGTGAACTGCTAGCTATCATAAAAACAAAATATACTTTTAAAGATGAGGGGTTTGATGGGCATTCTCCATCACACTACTACAAGATGGATGATGGATATAGATTTGGAATTATTGAACCTCATGAAGATAATTTTTGTAAGAAATGTAATCGTATCCGCCTTACCGCTGAGGGATTTTTGATTCCTTGTCTTTATTTTGATGAGGCGATGAGTATCGCTGATTGTATCAAACGCAAAGATATCAAAGGAGCAGCACTCGTCTTAAAAGAGGTAGTGCGCACAAAACCTGAAAAAAATCGTTGGGGCTCTGAGGATCAAGAGATTTCTAAACGTGCTTTTTATGAAACGGGTGGGTGAGTTTTGATCTATTTAGTTGAGCATTTTTACTCTATTCAGGGTGAGGGTCGTTATGTGGGAACTCCATCTGTTTTTTTCCGCTTTGGTGGATGTAACATGCGATGTGAGGGTTTTGGATGTGTAGAAAAAGCCTCAGATGGTACAGAAGTACTAGGTTGTGATACTGTTTATGCCGTCAATAAAAAGCATTTCGTACACAACTGGATTCCTATCACAAAAGTAGAACAACTCCTTGGTGTTTTAGAACAGTATGAACTTCCAAAAGCAGTAGATATTGTGCTTACAGGCGGTGAACCACTTTTATATGCAAATGAGCCTCTCTTTATAGAATTTTTAGAAACACTCCATGCCAATGGACATCTTATAACATTTGAAACCAACGGCTCACTTGGAGTTGATTTTATACAATATCCTATCTATAAAGAGGTGATTTTTGCACTCTCTATAAAGCTTGACAACTCTCATGAGCCCCATGAAAAAAGAGTTCGCCCAGATGTTATCAACTCTTTAGCGACACTCTCAAAAGATGCTTTTTTTAAATTTAGTATCGATGCTGATTCTATCACTTTAGGACTAGAAGAGGAGATAGAGGAGATAAGCTCTTATGCTCCAAATACAAAAGTCTACTGTATGCCTCTTGGTGGTAATAAAGAGCAGATAGAAGCCAATACAGAGCCACTTATAGAGTTTTGCAAAGCAAAGGGATATAATTTCAGTGATAGACTCCACATAAGAATCTGGAATCAAAACAAAGGTGTATAGATGATTATCCGCAAACTTTTTAAATTTGAAAATGCACATATCGTACGAGGCTGCTCCACTGTTAAATGTCGTAGCTCTTTGCATGGACACTCTTATAAAGTGGAACTTTTATTTAGTTCAAACTTTTTAGACCATGGTCAGATGGTGTATGATTTTGGACTTATGAAGCAAAATATGAAAGCACTCATTGAGAGTTTTGATCACTCTATCGCTCTTTGGAGTGGGGATGATGCAGAATATATAAAAGATATGAAAAAACATTCAGACCGCTGGGTTGAACTTCCCGTCTCTCCATCAGCAGAACAATTCTCACGCGTTATATTTCTTATGATAGAAAAGCTTTTATCTCTTACAAGCTGTGTAAATGGCGAAAAAGAGGTCAAACTTCATAGTGTTATCGTTCATGAAACAGATACTGGATATGCACAAGCCTTTTATGAAGATGCACACTCACGAGAGATGGGAATTATTGATTTAGATAAAATTATATTTTCAGAAGCAGTCAAAGATGATTGGTCAGATAATAAGCTATTTGAAAAGATGAAAAATGATGAAAAGTTTGTAAACCCGATATCGGTTTAGAAGTAAAGAGCTAGATCCTGAATCGAGTTCAGGATGACGACACACCCCGTCATTCCGTGCTTGACACGGAATCTATTATGACATGTCCCCCGTACTTGATACGGGGTCTTTTATATTTTAAACCTTTGCTTCTTCACGGCGATTTAGGTACGCCCAGTTTTTATCTACACGTTCTTGCCACTCTTTAATTAAGTATTTATACTCATCTTTGAAAAGGTGTTTAAAACGTCCTTGCGCTGCTAAATATTCTTCAACAGGTAGTACATTTTTTGGTCTATACGTGATATTTAGCTCATGTCCATCAATGATTTCATACAGTGGAAACACTAATGAATCAGTCGATAGGTCTGCTAGGTGCATTGTATCTTTTGGATCAAATTTCCACTCAGTTGTACAAGGTGAAACTGCATTAATAAATACAGGACCATCCACTGCCATACCGTGTTGGATTTTTTTAACCATATCTTTCCATTTGTTTGGAGCCACTTGCGCTGCATATGGAATTCCATGAGCAGCCATAATAGCTACCATATCTTTTTTATGTTTTTTCTCACCATAACTTACACGTCCTGCTGGTGAAGTTGTTGCACTTGCACCAATTGGTGTTGAAGATGATCTTTGTCCACCAGTATTTGCGTAAACTTCGTTATCTAAAACAACGTGCATCATATTATGTCCACGTTCCATACAACCACTAATCCATTGGAAACCAATATCATAAGAAGCACCATCTCCAGCAAAAGAAACAAATTTTGGTTTTCTTTCTGGTTGCTTTAGACGCCCCTTAGTTTTCAGTGCTTTGTACATAGCTTCAGCACCAGCAACTGCAGTAGAACCATTCTCAAATCCGATATGAATCCAAGATGCATCCCATGAAGTGTATGGATAAACTGCCGTACATACTTCTAAACATCCAGTAGATGCAGAAAGTACTAGGTCATCGTTAGTTGCATTTAAAACTTCACGAACAATAATCGAGTGCGCACATCCAGGGCAAAGAAGGTTTGCACCTTCAAAGCGGTCTGCTGATGTTGAGAACTCTTTTAAGTTTTTTATATTTTTCATTTCGCTCATAGTATGCTCCTATAAAAATGACAGTTTCGGTCCACGAACACCGATAAACTGTTGTAATGGAGTAGTTACCTTTTTGGCATCTACGTTTGCTTGAAGCTCTTTATAGAGTTCTACTAGATGTTTTTTCGTTAAGTCACGACCACCAAGTCCGTATACATATCCTGAAAGAAGTGCTCTTTTTTCTGTGTTGTATAAAGCACCAGCTATTTCATTAAATAACATTCCAGGTGCACCATTTGGGCTCGAACGGTCAAGTGCAGCGATAGCTTTTACATTTTTAAGTGCATCAGCAATTTGCATAAATGGAAAAGGACGAATCACACGAAGACCTATAACACCTGCTTTAATTCCTTGTGCTCTCATCTCTGTTGCTACTTCACGAGCCGTTTCAACTGATGTTCCCATACATACAACACATACATCTGCATCTTCCATATCATACTTTTCTACGAGGTTGTATTTACGACCACTTAGTTTTTCAAAATCTGCAAATGTTTGCTCTATTTTTGGAAGTACTTTTGTCATAAGGTCGCTATGTTGACGCGCTTTATGCTCAAAATGCCAATCTTCTTCAGTTTGTACACCGTGTGTTACTGGGTGTTCAAAGTCTAACATGTCATTCATAGGTTTAAAATCACCTACAAATCCGTATGCAGCATCATCTGTAAGTGTAGTTACACCTTGTGCAGTATGAGATGTCATAAATCCATCTTGGTGTACCATACTTGGAAGTCTAATCTCATGATCTTCACTCACTCTAAAAGCGATAAAGTTAAGGTCATACGCTTCTTGTGGAGAGAATGCATCAAACTGAATCCATCCGCTATCACGTCCAAGATACATATCAGAGTGGTCACCATTTACGTTAAGTGGAGCAGCTAAAGCACGGTTTACAACGTTTAGAACGATTGGAAGACGCATACCTGAAGCTTGGTAAAGTGTCTCTACCATAAGTGCAAAACCTTGGCTTGATGTAGCAGTAGCAACACGTCCACCAGCAGCAGAAGCACCAATACAACCAGACATTGCAGCGTGTTCTGATTCTACCATCACGAACTCGCCCTCAATGTAGTTATCTGCTAAAAATTTTGCATAACCCTCAACAATTGGAGTTGATGGAGTAATAGGATATGCCGCAACAACGTCGATTTGACATTGTCTTAATGCTTGCGCAGCAGCAAAGTTTCCATCCCAAACTTCAATTTCTCTAAGTTCCATTTTATCAAATGCCATTATTTTTTCTCCTCATTTTTTGCAGGCCATTGTGCTAGCTCTGTCTCTTCATCTGCTTGTTCAGGAAACATCAAGAGTGATTTAGGGTTTGTAGGGCATACCTCAACACAAATTCCACACCCTTTACAGTGATCCATATCGATACCAATCATTTTTTTATCTCTTGAGATAATAGAAATATCTGGACAATAAACCCAACAAAATTGACAATCTATACAAAAGTCTTTGTTAAATATAGGTTTGATAATTCTCCAATCAGCAACGCTTGCCATAAAAGAGTTATTTTTTGAGTATTCACGATCTTCTTGAAGAGTTCCAGCGATATCATCTACCTTACCATCAAACGAACGAAGCATCGCTCCGATTTCAAATTCATCCCATCCTGTTTTTGCCATCATTTATCCCTTATTTTACTTCGTCATATGCGCGTTGAATCGCAATCATATTTGCATCAATTATTTTTTGAGGCAATTTCCCGAGAATTCTAACCATACTCTCTTTGAAAAACTCTATATCATACATGCCAGAAACTTTCATAAAAGCACCTAGCATTGGTGTATTTGGAATCGGACGACCGATTGTTTCTTGTGCGATTTTAATACAGTCTACCGTATGTACTTTTTTGTCTGCTAACTTAGGCTGTGCAATTTTTAGTTCATCAGTGCTCATATGCGTTGTGATAATATACACCGTGTTATCTTTATGGTTGATAGTTACATCTGATGTAAAAACCAAAGCTGGATCAATTACAAAAACGTAATCTGGCTCCATATATTTCTCATGATTCATAATTACTTTGTCATCTACGCGATTAAATGCTGTCATTGCAGCCCCACGCTTTGCTGAACCATAAAATGCAAATGCCTGAACATGCTTACCAGTTGTAGAAATTACATCTGCTAAACCTTTCGCACCAGTTACAGCACCTTGTCCAGCACGACTATGCCATCTAATCTCTAGCATCAATTCTCCTTATTTTTTATAGAGTTTCTCTAAGTTCTAGTTTTATGTATTTTATGCAAGTTGCTCTTAAATAAAGCTTCGAGTAACCATTGGTTTGCGCAACTAAGAATATTTAATGGCTATTTTTTGGTAGAAAGAAATCTTACTACCTCTAATGCATCACTAAATATAACATCAGTATGTTTTTTTAGTGTTTCTAGCGAATCATACCCACTTGTAACACCTGCAGAAAAAACTCCTGCTGCTTCTGCTGCTTGTATATCTAACTTTGTATCTCCTATCATCCAAGTATGCTCTTTTTTGCTCCCTAAAGCTAAAATAGCTTTTTCTATCGGTTCACCATTAGGTTTTGGATATGTGACATCTTCACGTCCTATTAAAACATCAAAATATTCCATCAAACCAAAATGTCTCATAATCTCTTTTGAGTAGAGTGAAGTTTTTGTTGTCACTATCCCTAATGTTGCAAACTCTTTTGCTTGTAGGACTGCTTCTTTTGCATTTGGTAGCAAAACTGTTTTTTGTGTTGCGATGGTTCGGTAATAATCTCTATAGGTATTTACTAGAGTATCTACCTCACTCTCTGCTACTCCTACGCCTTGAAACATATGTTCAAGCGGATAGCCTATAAGCGAGGTTATATCGCTATCCTCTACACATGCCATGCCATGAATTTTAAGTGCTCTGTGAAAGCTCTCTAGTATCGCTTCTGTTGAATCTATAAGCGTTCCATCTAAATCAAAAAGTATTGTCATCGTATCTCCTCTTTTTCCCATTGTATGTAGTTATGCCAAATCCCCCCAAGTGCGGGGGAAATATTTTTTATATCTTTGTTTGCTGTAGTAATAGCATTGGGGATAAATAAAAATAGATAAGGGTTATCTTCCACTATGATTTTAAACATCTCTTGCCACATGGTTGCTAGTTTTTCACTCTCTATTATGCTTTGAGATTCTTCAATCATCGTATCGATTTTTTCATTTTTATACCCAGCAAGATTAAATCCACCCTGTCTGTCGTTATCACTATGCCAAAAAAGATAAGGATCAGGTGTTGCAGAGAGCCCCCATCCAAGGAGCACTGAATCAAATTTATGTGGAAAAACCACCATATTTAAAAATGCTTGCCACTCCATCACTCGCAGAGTTACTTCGACACCTGATTTTTTAAGTTGGTGTTGAAGTATCTGCGCGGCATAAGGACGCAATGCACTTGCATTGGATGTTACTATCTCAAAGCGAAATGGGTTTGTTTCATCATATCCTGCTTCTTTTAAAAGCTGTTTGGCTCTTTTTATATCTTGTACAGGTGCTTTTACATCAGGATTAAAAGCTTTTGTTTTTGGTAAAAAAGGTCCTGTACATACTTTGGCATGTTCAAAAAAAAGTATCTTTACAAGCTCTTCTCTATCGATTGCCAAAGAGAGTGCTTCGCGTACTCGTGGATCTTTAAACTTTTCTACACGTAGATTAAATCCCAAATAAGTATAGCTATAGCTAATCTCTTCATAAATATTAAATGTATCAAAAAAGCTTTTCTCTAATTGGCGCTCATACTGCATCGGTTCAAGCGAACCTATATCTATCGCACCTGATTTTAACATCAAGAAGCGAGTCATCGGGTCAGCTATCACATGAAAAGATATACGCTCAATCTTTGGCATGCCATCAAAATAATCACGATTTGCTACTAAAATAATATTTTTAGAGTGTTCTAGCTGATGGAGTTTATATGCTCCTGTACCTACAGGTTTTATATTAAAAGGGCTATTCATCAGATTTTTTTCATCTTTTAAAATATGATAGGGAATAATCCCCATCATCCATGTTTCTAACGCCTTAAAATAAGGTTGTTTATAGATAACCTTGATCGTATATGCATCCACAACCTCGACACGCTCCACAAAGCGAAATCCTGAGCTATAAGGCGAAGAGAGTGTATCTGAGATAAGTGTTTCATACGTAAAAAGTACATCTTTTGCGCTAAAAGGTACTCCATCATGCCATAAAACATTTTTTTTGAGATGAAACACAAGAGTTCTATCATCTTCGTAATAAAACTTCTCTGCCAAATCACCAATAATTTCCGTGGTATCTTTATTGTATTTTACAAGTCCGTTAAATAAAAATCCAGCAATCTCTGATGAGCTAGAATCCGTTGCTAAAAGTGGATTAAGCCGTGATGGGTTTGCTGAAGTAGCAAGATGAAGTGTCGCACCTGCAAGTTGGTACGAGAAAAAAAATAATATGAAAAAATATCGCACAATCACTCTTTATTAGAAAATAAGAGTGATTATACCGAAGTTACTACAATGGGTTTCCATTGATACTAAAGTTGTTGTTTTCATACTTGGCTTCAAATACGTAATTGTTTCCATCATCTTTTGCATAAGCGATTGCCATGCTACCAAAAGGTACTTGTGCCGTAATAAAGTCAAACATCTCTTTAGAAATTGTAAGGGTTGTTGCAACCGTTGCATTCTCTCGTACAGCTTCCATCATATCATGTATATCATATAAAGTTTGTTGTATTGGATTGACTATGATTTTTGCTTTTAGGCTTATCCCTTTTAAATCTTGATTTTTGATGCTAAGTGATTTCACAGAGAGATCTTTTAATTCAACCACAATCCCTTTTGATACAAGTTCTATAATCCCTTTTTCTAGAGCAGTTTCATCTACTTGTGATAGGTTATTTTGTGCTTGTTGGATTAAAGTTTGAAGTGTTTCGTAGCTATTTTTATCTACTTCTGAAATATGAAGTGAATAATTAAATTTTTTTATTTGAATAGCTTCTTGCCCTTGCGTAAGTTCTAATCCTTCGAGTGAAGTTTGGATACTTCCATTTGCTTTTACTCCACTTATTTTTGCATCAACAGAAACACTAAAATCATTCCCATTGAATGCAAGAGCTTGCCATTTTTCCTTAAGGTCGAAAGAAAGTGTTTTTGCTTCTAAAGAGGACTGATAACTTATATTTGATTCAAAAGTAGCATCTGTTGTGATATTTTTTATCTCAATAACCACAGAACCATCATTATCTTTTTCCCCTTGAACACGTAATATGTCTAATTTTGAGCTTAGTTTTGTTGGTGCTACTATAGGGCCATCCCCTTTGTAAGTAACACCTTCCATGGTGATTGCAACTTTTGATCCATTATCTAGATCGAGAGTTTCTTTGATATCTTTTACATATCCATCAAATCCACCTCTTGTAATATGGAAATTGAGATGGTATAAAAGCCCTTTCTTTTTAAGAAAGTTTTGTAAAAATACACCCAGTACTTCATTCTCATCTAAAAGCGCATGCTCTATTTCATTTGGCATCTCGAGGGGATAAAAAGAAACAGCCACACTGTCACTTATAGGAAAATTCCAATACTCTAAATCAACACCAACTATAGCACCTTCAAAAAAATCAGCTGAATATGTAGGAAGCTGATTCGCACTAAACTTATTCATCCATAAAACAAATTTATCGCCCTCTTCTATAAACATTTTGAGATGGTTTTTTGTTTTAAAGTAGAAGTTCTCTTCCGTGCGTTCTTGTATTTTAATGCCAGACGATGTAAGCATTTCTAGGTTTTTTTCTATCTCACCTTGCACTATCTTATTCCCCACAAACGGGACAATTAATACTATAGCCACTATTACCACAAGGGCAATTATAATTTTTTTCATCATACTTCCTAACTAATAAAGTGGAACATTATAGTAAATAAAAATAAAAATTGGTTTTAACTGTGAAAATTTTAACTGATTTTGACTCAGGTGATATTTTTTGGCATGTGATAATAACAAAGAAGGATTTACTCTATAAAGAGAGAGCGTGAGCAACTATTCTATTTTAGATATTTATAAAAAAGAGATTTGAAATGGAAAAATAAAAAGAGAGAGGTTTGGTATCCAAAAAGGATACCAAGGGGTGCAAGACGATTAACGTTTGCTGAATTGGCGAGAACGACGAGCTTTTCTCTTACCTGGTTTCTTACGCTCAACTGTTCTAGAGTCACGCGTCATCATACCTTCTGGTTTGAGGATTGCTTTTAATTCTGGATTAAAACGTACTAAAGCACGAGAAATTCCATGACGAAGTGCATCTGATTGACCACCAAAACCACCACCTAAAGTAGTAGCAGTGATATCAACTGATGTATCTTGTTTTGTTAATGATAATGGTTGTTTAACACGAAGTTTTTTCGCTTCAAGTCCACCTAACCATGCATCAAGAGAAAGACCGTTAATAACGATTTTTCCAGTTCCTGGAGTTAGCCATACTTTAGCTATTGACGCTTTACGACGTCCTGTTGCATATATTTTCTTCATTCAGTCGCTCCTTACTTAGCTATTTGAGCAGTATGAGGGTGAGTCTCACCTGCATAGATTTTTAATTTTTTAAGCATTTTCACACCTAGCTTAGTTTTAGGAAGCATACCGCGAACTGCTAATTTATAAAGCTTTTCTGGATTTTTTTCTAAAAGTTCAGTCATTTTAACACTTTTTGTGCTACCAAAATATCCTGAATGGCTAAAGTATTCTTTATTAGCATTTTTGCCAATACCGTTAAACTTTGCTTTTGAAGCGTTGATGATTACAACGAAATCACCACAATCTTGGTTTGGAGTATAACATGGTTTATTTTTACCACGAAGTATTGTTGCTACTTCTGTAAGAATACGACCAAAAGTTTTACCTTCTGCATCAATCAAAACCCATTTTTGATTGACTTGTTCTGGAGTTGCAATTTTAGTAAATTTCATTCGAGAACCTTTCATCTTGGATTATTACTATAAACTTTTAAAGGTTTATTTTAAAGTGGCGAAAGTATATCTACATAACCTTAGAGGGTACTTAATTTATGATTAGATTAAGGTTATATTTTACCTTTTTCTTTATCGTAAAAATAGTTTGTAGCTTCAACAAATCCCTCTACACTTCCGCAGTCAAAACGCTTTCCTTTAAACTTATATCCAATTACTTTGCCCATTTTTGCTTGCACTTCAAGCGCATCCGTGATTTGAATCTCTCCACCTTTTCCTGGTGTTGTATTTCGTAAAATTTCAAAGATATCTGGAGTGAGAATATATCTACCGATGATAGCAAGATTCGATGGTGCATCTTCTGGATTAGGTTTTTCCACCATGTGGCTGATTTGCATAATATCATCTGTTATAAATTCCCCAGCGACGACTCCATATTTTTTCGTATCTTCACGTGGAATCTCTTCTAAAGCAACGATAGAGCATTTGTATTTTTCATAAAGTCTTACCATTTGTAAAAGTACACCTTCACTCTCTTCATTGTCACATAAATCATCTGCGAGGATTACAGCAAATGGCTCATTTCCTATAAGAGTTTCTCCCGTAAGTATGGCATGTCCTAAACCCTTCATCGCTATTTGGCGTGTATAAGAGAAGGTACAATTTTCAATAACATTACGAATCTCACGTAGATAATGCTCTTTCTCCGTCCCTTTGATTTGATGCTCTAACTCATAAGAGACATCAAAATGATCTTCAATTGCACGCTTTCCACGCCCTGTAACTATCGCCATAGTGGTAAGCCCTGCTGCTATAGCTTCCTCTACGCCGTATTGTAAAAGTGGTTTGGTAAGGACGGGAAGCATCTCTTTTGGAATCGCTTTTGTCGCTGGCAAGAACCTTGTTCCATAACCAGCTGCGGGGAATAAACATTTTTTAATCATTTTGTATCCTAAAGAGTATTAAAATTTGAACCACAATTGTAGCACGCTCAATCGATTTTTACAATCTTTATAGCTTCTGGTAAAAGATAACAAATATATCCCTCTACAGCCTCTTTCGTGATTGTTTTAACTATGTTTTTATATGCTTTGACTTGTTTGGCATGTTCACCACTAAAAGCAAAAGAGCTTTTATAATCTACAATATTCCAGCTACTCTCACTAAAAAGGGAGTTTGGATTTGGATTTTCTTGATGTATAAGCAAATCTATATAGCGTAAACTATTTTTATACTTCATCCCTTTCTCTTTATAAGCTTTTCCTTTGACAAGGTTTAAAAATTCTTTATTTTCAAGAAGCCTTGTCACACGTTTTTCTATATCCGCTATCTCTTCTACACTTAATGTGGCACCATATTTATTAAGAAGCATTGTTTTTGCAAAGCCAAGTGCTGAGGGTTCAAAACTAGGTAGCATCTCTAGCATGTAATGCAGAGCCAAACCAAAATGTATCGCTTCTAAATCTTCCTCTTTTTCCTGTTCGCTTGCAAGTATCTCAGTTTGTGAACCATAATAGAGATTTTTATACACAAACGGCTCATAAATAGGTTTTGGTGCTTGCTTTGTTGTATGGCATGTCAGCATTCCAACACTCTCACATGCCATCTCTAATAAGGAAAACATAGATTCTTTTGACTTTTTTATAATGAAAAGGTTTTGTTTTGCACGGGTAAAAGCTACATATAAAGCATTGAGTGTATCTTCACGCGCGAGATTTTTTTCTTTTTCAAGTGCATTTTGGTATCTTTCATCGATTGCATCTCTCCCTTTTATGCGCAGATAAATATTTTCTAATCGTATCCCATCGTACTCATAGATGATGCTATCTCTTGCAGGTGGAGCTTTTTTCATTCTATCTAAAAGTATGACATGTTCGTATTCAAGCCCTTTTGATTTATGGATAGTAAGGATACGCACTCCACTTAAATCACTCGCAGCACTACTTTCATCTAGCCTTTCATACTCAAAGAGAAGTGACTCTATATCTTTGTAACGCTTTATGGCATGTAAGAATCTAATAAGGTGCATTTCACCCTCAAAGAGTCCATACTGTTTTACTATATTTTTGATAATCACATCAAGATTATTGGTTGTTACATTTATCCGCTGTAGAGGTTCTGCCTCTTTTTCTATAAGTGCAAAAAAGTTGTATCTATAGATATCTTCTTTAAAATAGAGATATTTGAGATACTCCAAAACTGCTTTCACACTTTGTTGGTGGATAAGCTTTGTGGTCGTTTCTGTTACTACTGCTATTTTTTTACTTGCGAGATGTTGTTTGACTGCTTCACCATCGCCATTTGTCGCGCATAAAACTGCTATATCATCAGGATTTGCACCAAGAGAAAGGAGATGTTCTACATGTTCTAAACATTTATCAAGTAAAAAATCATTCTCTACAACCTCAACATATCCACCATTTGCTTCTGCTCTTGTGTGCTGTGGGTTGTATCCTTTTATCTTCTCTTTAAACGTTTTATTTACAAACTCTATGATATTTTTTTCTGAGCGGTAGTTGGTGAGAAGTGGCTCTATCTTTGTATGATTATGGTGTGCCACCTCGTGAAAAAGAGCACTCACACCACCACGAAATCTATAAATAGATTGTTTTACATCCCCTACAAAAAAGAAACTTCCCTGCTCTTTTACCCCAAATCCTGAAAGAATCTCTTCTATCATCGGACGTAAAATCTCATACTGCAAAATACTCGTATCTTGAAACTCATCAAGTAAAATATGCTCTATATCCGCATCAAGTCTAAAATATAAAAACTCACTCTCAATACGTTCTTTTAAGAGATAATGCACAAGTGTGGTGACGTCATCAAAGCTAAGTTCACCGTCCTCTTTATAAAGTGCTTCTTTTGCTTTTACATAGATTTCTAGAAGCTCAAATAGTCCATAAAAGAAGTTCTGTTCTTTGGCTCGATTTTGCTTGACTATAGCCTCTTTTATTTTTTCTAAAAGTCTATCCATATCAGGAACATAACATTTTTTAAATGTACTATAATCAAGCGATTCACGACTAAGCCAACTCTTTTGGCTTAACGCATCAAAGCTTTCTGCACTTACACCATTTTTAGCAGTACTTGATGCTGCTGGGCAGTTGTTTATATATGCAGCTAACTCTTCTAAATACCCAAGTGCTTCTACTTCATAAATAAGTGCATTTTCTTTTTGGAACTTGATGTGTTCTAACTCTTTTTTCTTACTATAAAGCTCATTCAAAAGTGAAAAAAGTGCGGTAACCCTTTTCTGTGAACTAAGCGAAAGATTAATAAGTGTCTCTTTTTTCCTTGCTGCTGTTGCTTCTTTTAAAAATCGTGCTAAAAGTTTGAGTTCATGTTGCGCATTCGCAGTTGTAAAGTCAGGCATCAGTCCAGCGTAGAGAGAAAACTTTCGTAGGATTTGACTAAAGAAACTATCTATCGTCATAATCTTGGTATTGGCATCTAAAAAATGTTTTAATACTTTTTCTCTTTTACCTAAAAGCTCACCACGAGACAATCCTGTCACTTTTATAATCTCATCTAATTCCCCACGGCTCTCTAGCTCTTCAAGTGTAATCACAAT
>JAVETY010000106.1:0-5814 GCA_034005815.1 Sulfurimonadaceae bacterium
CGATCTTGTTGATGCTATCAACACGCACAAAGAGACAACTGGAGTTACTGCAAGTATCGATATGAGAGGTAATCTAGAGCTTACATCTACTGATGGTAGAGGTGTTCAAGTTTCAGGACTTAGTACTGCAGGAAATATAGCTACAGGAACATCTTTTGGTACATTAACACTAACACAATCAGGTGCAGCAGGAATCAATGTTGCAGATAATGGCTCTGGTCTGTTTAACTTAAGTACTCGTAGTACAGCAAGTGTGAGTCTACGTGATATGATGGGTGAAATATCAAATGATAATGCAAAAGCTATGGGTGCATTTACAAGTAGTAGTGCTGCTGGAGCTAGTGCAAAACTAGGGGCTGGTGTAACAACATACGCTGGTGCACAAGCAATGATTAAAATCGCTCAATCAGCTCAAGAAAAACTAGATAGCGTTCGTGCAGATATCGGTTCGGCGCAAAACCAAATGGTTGCTACTGTAAATAACATTTCAGTAACACAAGTAAACGTAAAAGCAGCCGAGTCACAAATCCGTGACGTTGACTTTGCGGCAGAATCTGCAAACTTTGCAAAAGCAAACATCCTTGCTCAATCAGGAAGTTATGCAATGAGTCAAGCAAACGCAATTCAGCAGAACGTTCTTAGACTACTTCAGTAGTTTAAAGCGTTTCCTAAAAAAACGTATACAAGGGTGTGACTTCGGTTGCACCCTTTTTTTATGACATGTCATAACTTTCTCATAAACTTTTTAACTTCTCACTAATACTCAAATTTTCATACTTTTAAGAAATATAAATATATTTTCAAATCCAATAAAAATATAATATGTCAGACTTCTAATAGACACATGAGATCCTGAATCAAGTTCAGGATGACGTTACAACCCGTCATTCCGTGCTTGACACGGAATCTCATTGACATGCCAAACACACCCCCCCCGTCATTCCGTGCTCGACACGGAATCTCATTTGCATGCCAAACTTTATGACATGTACTATTTTTTTCCAAAACCCATGAGATCCTGAATCAAGTTCAGGATGACGTTTTGGTTGTCATTCCATGTTTGGCACACCCCGTCATTCCGTGCTTGACACGGAATCTCATTGACATGCCAAACTTTATGACATGTACTATTTTTTCCAAAACCCATGAGATCCTGAATCAAGTTCAGGATGACGTTTTGGTTGTCATTCCATGTTTGGCACACCCCGTCATTCCGTGCTTGATACGGAATCTCTGTGCATATCAAACTAAATTATTGAATTGTATAAATCATCAAATTCAGGATTCATTTTTATTATCAACTCTTCTTTCCATTTACGTTGCCAATTTTTCAATTGTTTTTCCCTCTTGATAGCTTCTTTTATATCATCGAAAACCTCAAAATAAACAAGCTTGTTTAGATTATATTTTGTACTAAAACCTTCAATGAGCTTTTCTTTATGCTCATAAATTCTTTTGACTAAATCAGATGTAACACCAATATAAAGAACATCATTTGATTTGTTGCTTATTATGTATACATAAGACTGGAGCATTATGAATAACCTTTTTTGTTATTTGAGTTTTATTTATTATAACAAATTGTAGAGAGATCCTGAATCAAGTTCAGGATGACGTTTTGGTTGTTATTCCATGTTTGACATACCCCGTCACTTCACACTTTATACACCCCGTCATTCCGTGCTTGACACGGAATCTCTCTTTACATGTCATAAACCCCACTTCATTTTTGGAACACCTTTTGCTTTAGTACCTTTTAGAAAAACCAAAGCAAGAGCAAATGAGGCTCTTTGTGTAAAAGGATTTAAAATGAGCTTTAGGATAAATACAAACATATCAGCGTTAACTGCACATACAAACGCTGTTATGAACAACCGAAACTTAGGTAACTCACTCGATAAACTAAGTTCTGGACTTAGAATCAACTCAGCGGCGGATGATGCATCAGGGATGGCGATTGCAGACTCACTACGTTCACAGGCAAGTGCTCTAGGGCAGGCTATTAACAATGCAAACGATGGTATATCTATTGCCAAGATTGCAGATAAGGCGATGGATGAGCAACTCAAAATTCTCGACACCATTAAAGTAAAAGCAACACAATCAGCACAAGATGGGCAAAATGCACAATCAAGAAAAGCTCTTCAAGCAGATATCAAACGTCTTACCGAACAGTTAGATAACATCGCATCACAAACTTCTTATAACGGTAAAGCATTATTATCAGGAAGTTTTACAAATGCAAACTTCCAAATCGGTGCATACTCTAACCAAACAGTAAGTATGTCAGTTGGTGCTACCAGTTCTGATAAAATCGGGCATACACGTTTTGAATCTACTGGAATGCAAGCGGGAACTGCTACATCTAGCATATCATCTACAGGCGGAACATCTCAAATACAGTTTACATTACCAAATGGTTCTACATTAAAACTTGAATCAGTTACCATTAGTACAAGTTCAGGAACTGGTATCGGTGTTTTAGCAGCTACTATAAACAAAAGTAGCGATATAACAGGTGTATCAGCGAGTTGGAGTTTAACTGCAACAGGAACAGCGGCAGTATCAGCTGGAACATTTACCAATATAAGTATAAATGGCACTATTATTGCAGCAACACTTGATATCGTAGCAAACGATAGCAATGGTGTTCTTGTAGATGCAGTCAATCAACATAAAGAGACAACAGGTGTAACTGCAAGTGTAGATGCTGAAGGAAAATTACAACTAACTTCAGTTGATGGTCGAGCAATAGATGTTTCTGGACTAGATGGTGCATCAGTAGATAGTGGTATGTACTATGGTAACCTCACGCTAAAATCAGCTGGAGCAGCTGGAATTAATGTATCAGATGTAGTAACTGCTGCAGATTTATTTCAATTAAATGATGTTACGGAACGTACCGGTGCAAGTGTGAGCCTACGTGATATGATGGGCGAACTAGATATCGATAAAGCAAATGCTATGGGTGCATACACAAGTTCAACGGCTATCGGAGCTGATAGACCTCTTGGCGCTGGTGTTACAACATATGCAGGTGCTCAAGCGATGATAAAAATCTCGCAATCAGCACAAGAAAAACTCGATAGCATCCGTGCAGATATCGGTTCGGTGCAAAATCAAATGATTGCTACTGTAAATAATATTTCAGTTACACAAGTAAACGTAAAATCAGCAGAATCACAAATCCGTGACGTTGACTTCGCAGCAGAATCTGCAAACTTCTCAAAAGCAAACATCCTCGCACAATCAGGAAGTTATGCAATGAGTCAAGCAAACGCAGTTCAACAAAACGTATTAAGACTTTTACAGTAGTCTTAATCGTTTCCTAGAAAACGTACTGAGATTATTACAATAGTAATAATCGTTAGAGTAGCGTAAGCTACGAGTACGTTTCTTTAGAAAACGTGCTTCGTCTACTTCAGTAGTTAAAGACGTTTCTTTAATTACACAAACTTCATAGAGATTTCATCAATATATTCATCTATCTTCTTTAGATGAAATCTCTTTTGCCGATATAGAACAAAGCTTCTATAGGTTTTTATCATGACATGTCAAAGGTTCTTATGCAATTTTTTCAAACAAACATCAATCAACTAAAAATTAAAAATCCTCATCTAGCAACACGTCTTGAAGCTATCAAAGAGGTAAAAGATTTTGAAATATTTATGGATGATGGAGACATAGCAACACTTAACTTTGTACACAAAGAACACTTCACACCTCTCTATGAAGGCTCACCACTCCAAACAGTCCAATCACAAGCACAAGAATATCAAGAATTTGCAAAGCACCCTTACCTCTATATATATGGAATAGCAAACGGGGTTCTTCTCAAACACTTGCTAGACAATGAGATCCATAATCGCATCATGGTCATAGAGCCAGAACTAGAGATGCTTTATATCGTTTTGCATATGATAGATTTTTCCGCAGATATAGAGAGTGGAAGGCTTGTGCTCTTTGGATATGAAGATATAGATTTTCCTACTATTACAGTTCATATATCTACCTATCAAGAACAAAAGTATGCAAAAACTTATAGCCTCCATATCAATACAACATACTACGATAAGCAGTTCTTTGATCACATGCAACACACTAACCGTATCCTCATAGAGTCACTTTATCACTCTGTAAATCTCGCAGGAAATGATACTACCGATGCCCTCATAGGTCTCAAACAACATATAGGAAATCTCTCGCGTGTACTAGAAACTCCTCCACTTTTTGAGTTTATGCAAAAATTACATACATGTGATACTGCGGTGCTTGTATCCACTGGACCATCACTCTCTAAACAACTTCCACTTCTCAAAGAGATAGCGCCATATGTGCGTATCATCGCAGTTGATGCAAGTTTCCCTGTACTTCATAACGCTGGAATCAAACCTGACGTAGTGGTATCCATAGAGAGAGTCAAAGCAAGTGCAAGATTTTTTACTGATACACCAAAAGAAGCATTCAAGGATGTTGTATTTGCTCTTAGTTCACTCCAACATACAGATGTAGTCAATAGTATCAAAGGTGGTACGATGCAGATGAGCTTGCGTCCACTAGGGATTATGAAATGTACTGGTCCTGCTGAGTGGGGCTTTTTGGGTCTAGGGCAAAGTGCTGCAAATATGGCGTATGAGATTATCTACCATGCAAAGTTTAAAAACTGTATCCTCATCGGGCAAGATTTGGCATTTGGGGCTGATGGTACTTCACATGCGAGCGGGCACGTATTTACACAAGAAAATGTCAAAACAAAAGAATCTGATGTGTGGGTCAAAGGTTGGCAAGGCAAAGACAAAGTGCGCACCAACCATATATGGGATATCTTTCGCAGATCATTTGAAAAAGATATAGCAGAGACAAAAGCAACGATGCTCACCATAAATGCTACAGAGGGTGGAGTAAGTATCTACGGAACACAAGAGATACCATTTGCAGATGCAGTCAAAAAACATGTCAAGTTAAAACGTCCTAAAAAGACTATCAAACTCCAAACAGTGATTGAAACAGAAAAAAAGCGCATCACAAAAGAAGTATGGAAAAAAGTAGACACGATACGAGACTATGTAGCGACACTTCTAGAAGAGAGCAAAACACTCTTTCTCGAAGTAGCTGCAGCATGTGAGCAAAACTCCACAGAAGATGCAAAAGCACTTATAGAGCGTATAGAAATCATCAAAGCACGTTACGATGAAGAGATATACGAAGATATCGTATGGCACATAGCACAAACCACAATGCTCTCACGTGAAATAGAATTAGCACCACTCGAAGTGTTTATCTCACAAGACATAGCACAAGAGCAAGAGAGACTTCAATTACTCATAGAAAAATACAAACCATGGCTCTTCATCTTCGCAGGAATCCTCGATGCGATAGTAAAAACCATAGACTATGCAAAAGCAAGAACTCTTATAGATGAAGTAAAAACTATCGATGTCTATATAGAAGACACAAAGATAGACACTATGACATGTCATGATTTAAAAGCTGAACATGGAAGAGTATTTGACGTAGACATGCGCGGGATTTTATATGATGCGTCAGATAAGTATCAAGAGAAACTAGAGCAGATAATCTTTAAAGATGCAAAGAGTGGTAAAGAGTTACCAAGAGTATTTGCGGATGTAATAACGAAAGATGATGTGCAATATGATGAACTAAATTTTATGCGTAGTATTCAAGAGCTAGAATATACAGCAACATTTGAGTTTAAGTACTTAAAGAATGTAGTCTCATTTATAGCGATACACGAAAATACCCAAGATAAATATTTTGTGAGCTACGTTTGCAATCTAGCAGAACAATATCCAG
>JAVETY010000107.1:0-5751 GCA_034005815.1 Sulfurimonadaceae bacterium
GCTCTCAATGAGTCAAATCATATACTCTCTATCAATATCACAGCCGACGATATCTTAAACCAAGGTACAAAAGAGTTTCTCTTTCACAAACTCAATGCATCAAACAAAACAGAAAATATTATCTTCGAACTTGTAGAATCTGAGGGGATAGAGTCGTTTGAGGAAGTAAAACTGTTCATCGATAAGGTAAAATCATTTGGATGTCAAATAGCCATAGATGACTTTGGTACGGGGTATTCTAACTTTGAGTATCTTTTAAAACTGGAAGCTGACATCATCAAAATAGATGGCTCCCTTATCCGCCATATAGATACCAATACAAATAGTTATAATATCGTTGCTTCTATCGTCTCATTTGCCAAAAAGAATAACATAGAAATTGTGGCAGAGTTTGTTGCATCAGCGGCAATACAAGAGAAGATAGAGAGTTTAGAGATAGAGTTTTCCCAAGGATACTTCTTTGGTG
This sequence comes from Sulfurimonadaceae bacterium, assembly GCA_034005815.1. Lineage (GTDB taxonomy): Bacteria > Campylobacterota > Campylobacteria > Campylobacterales > Sulfurimonadaceae > Sulfurimonas. The sequence continues at coordinate 467 of JAVETY010000107.1, forward strand.
AACCTTGTTTTATGGAGAAAATATGAGATTTTTGGTCCTATGTGGCGTTATTGTTTTATTTATACTTGGGGCTCTATTTATGCGCTTTACTTTAGAAAAAGACTCCATTAAGGTGGGTCTGATCTACTCACAAAGTGGCACAATGGCAACAAGTGAAGCACCGGTAGCACTTATGTTTAAAGCTGCGATAAAAGAGCTAAATGATAATGGTGGCATTCTTTCTAAAAATATCGAAATTATAGAATATGATGCTGCATCAGATCCAAAAGAGTTTCACAAAGGAGCCGAGGAACTTATACAAAAGGGTGTTGTGTCAATTTTTGGTTGTTGGACCTCTGCATCACGCAAAGAGGTTAAAAAGGTAGTAGAAAAATATGATAATCTCCTTTTTTATCCACTCCAATATGAAGGGCTAGAGATTTCTCCTAATATTATCTATCTAGGTCTCAGTGCAAATCAGCAGATTAATCCTACACTTGATTTTATACAAACACATTTTGGTAAAAATATCTATCTCATTGGATCTGATTATATCTATCCTCGTGCAGCAAATTTTTATATCAAAGAGCTCTCAAAACTCACTGAACTTAAAATCGTAGCGGAGCGTTATATTCCCCTTGAAAGTGACGTATTTGGGGATCTATTCTTAGATATTTTAGAAAAAAAGCCAGATGCAATTATTAATACCCTCAATGGAGATAGCAATATTGCATTTTTTACTCAGTTAAAAAAACATAAAATTACGGCTCACAAGACCCCTGTTTTTTCTTTAAGTCTCGATGAGTCACTTGTATCAAAAATGAGTGACTCTAATGATTCAAATGCGATTGATTCGATGGTTGGACATTTTGCTACATGGGGTTATTTTAATGTTTTAAATAAAAATAAAACCAATACATTTACAAACTTTTTACACCATTATTTTAAAGAGGATGTAGATATTACCGATGCAATGTTTTCTATCTATATGGGAGTACAAATTTTTAAAGAGGCTATTATAAAAGGGAATAGTGCCACCCCAAAAGAGATACAAAAAAATATAAAAAGGGGCAGTTACAACCTCTCTGGAGATATCTATTTTGTAGACCCTAATACAAACCATCTCTACCGACATACCATGATAGGAAAAATCAATCCTAAAAATGATTTCGATATCCTATGGCATTCACCGCAGATAATAAAGCCTCAGCCTTATCCTACATTTAAATCAAAAAAAGAGTGGTATAAATGTGTAGATACATTTCATGTTAACCAAGAATGTAAAAGTATAGAAATTGGAGAAAATAATGAATAAGTGGTACAAGCTTCATATAAAAAATGAGATTTTTCTTTGGTTTATCCTTGTTTCCATATTTCCTTTGATAACTCTTTTTTCTATCAACTATTATTTACAAAAAAAACAGTTTGAGATGCAAGCGGTCTCTCAATTACAGCTGATTCTCAATGAAAAAATTTCACTTCTTGAAAACCAAATCAATCATTTAGAATCGGAAACAAAACTAATAGCTTCTATTCCTGACATAGCAAACGCGTTCATTCATTCCAATGACTCTTTTATAAAACATAATCAACATGCAATCTCAAATCCAAAGTTAGACAAAACAATTGAGATTTTTTTAAATAAAAATCGCTACTACGATCTCTTTTTTATTAATAACCATGCAGATATCATCTATTCTCTTAAAAAAGAATCTGATTTAGAGATAAATTTGCTCCATGGTACCTATACAGAGAGTAATCTTGCAATGGTCTACAAAAAAGCAAAAATACTTCTTGAAACCAATATTAGCCCATTTGAATATTACCATCCATCTGATCAACACTCCGCTTTTATAGCCCATCCTATCTACAAAAATGGAAAGATGCAGGGAGTTATTGCAATTCAACTCACTCAAGCGATTATTTTTGATATTTTTTCAGATTCCCAAGGATTAGGGATAAGTGGGGAACTTTTTGCTGCGAGTAAAAATAAGCAAAATAAAGTGCTCTCTATGACCCCTTTAAAATATGAGCCTGACTCAGTAAAAAATCAATTCCAATTTCCTTCATCTCCTGATCTTTCAGCCAACAAGTCGGTAACAGGAAGTAATGGGAGTGGAATATCAAAAGATTATCGTGGGGTTGATGTTATCTCCACATGGGGATATATTCCTGCCCTTGATTGGGGAGTCGTCGCAAAAATAGATAAAAAAGAGGTTTTAGAGCCTCTTAATACTTTAGAGTTTTACTCTATGATTTTACTCTTTTTTGTTTTACTCATAATCATGGGTGTTATTATGATGGCAATAAAAAATATAGTCTCCCCTATAGATAAACTCACACAACAAATCAAAAAATTTGCACAAGGAGATCTTGATGTCTTTGATCATTGTGCGCTTGATTTGCATCTTAGCAATGAGATAGGAATTTTGGAAACTAACTTTCATGAGATGGCACATAGTATCCAAACCTCTCAAGAGACAATAAAACAATATGCTCTCGAGCTTGAAGATAAAGTCAAACAACGCACTAATGAGCTTGAATGTGCAAAAGAAGAACTTGAAGGAAAGAATATTTCCATGTCACTCTCTTTGGAAATCATTGATAAATATGTGATTATCTCTTCTACTGATCTTGATGGAATTATCGTTAAAGTAAGTCAGGCATTTTGTGAACTAACAGGCTATTCTAAAGAGGAACTCCTTGGGAATAAACACAGTATTGTCCGCCATCCTAGCGTACCAAATAAGTTTTATGAAGAGATGTGGGATGATCTCACACAAAATAAAATATGGTCAGGAGAGATAAAAAATAGAAAAAAAGATGGAAGCACTTACTGGGTTTTCTCAACTATCTCTCCAACCTATGATAGATTTGGTGAAAAAGTCGGCTACACATCTATTCGTCAGGATATAACGAATCAAAAAATAGTAGAAGAGCTTTCTATTACTGATGCACTCACAGGTATCTATAATCGTCGCCATTTCAATACACTTTTTGCTAAGATGATTCAAAGTTCTCAAAGAAACAATGATCTCTTTTGTTTTTTAATCCTCGATATAGACCACTTTAAATTCTACAATGATAACTATGGGCATCAAATGGGGGATATAGTTTTAAGACAATTTGCTTCTACACTTCAAAACTCTCTCAAACGTGTAGATGATTATACTTTTAGACTTGGTGGAGAGGAGTTTGGGATTATCTATAAAGCGGAGAATCCACAAAAAGCACTTCATTTTGCAGAACAAGTTATAAACGATATATCTTCTATGAAATTAACACATGAATTTAGCCCTGTAGCACCTTATATCACTGCATCAGCAGGGCTTTATTGTAAACATGCCAAAGAGATTAACTCCGCTGCAGAGGTGTACAAAGAAACGGATGTCCTTCTTTACCGTGCCAAAAATGAGGGGCGCAATAGAGTGGTTAGCAATATCTAACTAGCAGATAATCACGCTCTTTATCTCTGTCATCTCTTCAATGGCAAAGCGTGGACCCTCACGCCCCACACCACTTAACTTTATACCACCATAAGGTTGAATATCAAAACGAAGTGTCGGCATCTCATTGATTACCACACCTCCAGCGTCAAGCTCTTCTATCGCTTCTTGCATCACTTTTATACTATTTGTAAAAACAGAAAACTGTAAGCCATAAGGGGAGCTATTCATGCGTGGCAGTGCATCTGTAAAATCTTTTACTTTTATCAAAGAAACAATGGGTGCAAAAACCTCTTCACAAACTATAGCCATCTCATCACGTACGTTTGTCATCACACATGGATAAAACATACGCCCTTCACGATGCGGAGATACAAGTGCAGTAGCACCCTCTTCTATAGCACTCTCCACCCATTTCATAGCGCGAATACATGCATCTTCATCTATCAGTGGACCCATAAATGTCTCTTCTTCGTATGGAGAGCCAATTCTTAGTTTTCTTGTCTCTTCTGCCATAAGTGTTGCAAATGCATCATAAATATCTTCATCTACATAGATACGTTGTAAAGAGATACAAACCTGGCCCGAATTTACAAATGCTCCCAGAGCACAACGCTGTGCAGCAAATGCTAAATCAGCACTTTTTTCTATAAAAGTAGCAGCATTGCCACCAAGCTCTAGGGATACTTTTTTAATCCCTGCACTTTTTGTGATGATTTCCCCCACAGGCACACTTCCTGTAAAGCTAATCACTCTTGGTATATCACTCTCTACTAAAGTTGCCCCAACTTCAGCGTCACCGTACACAACACTGAGCGCATCTTGTATCGCATGTGGGGATTCTATAAAAAGTTTTGCAAATTTATATGCAGTGAGAGGTGCTTCTGGAGTTGGTTTGAGTACAACAGCATTACCAGCAACAAGAGCGGGTGCTAGTTTATGCGCTATAAGATTAAGAGGAAAGTTAAATGGAGTAATTGCTACAACCACACCCACAGGAACACGTGTAAAAAAGGCTGTCGTTTTTTTCCCGCTACGCATCGCATCAGTATTGATAGACTCACCATGTATCGTTCGCATCGTCTCTGCACAAAGTTGCACTGTTTCGATACAACGTTCCACTTCAATACGTGCAAAAGTGATAGGTTTACCCACCTCATCGGTAATGGTTTGAGCAATATCCTCTTTATTTGCATCAAGCTTTTGTGCCACATCCAAAAGCCATGCGCATCTTTGTGCAAGCGTGGATTTCTTTGCTTTATTTGCCGCTTCTTTGGCAATTAAAAGAGCTTTTTTTGCATCCTCTGCACTACATATTGGTGCACGTGAAACTACATTGCCACTATAAGGGCTGAGTCTCTCTTTATAATCCTCTTTACTACTTGGTGTTGAACCAAAAAATATTTTTGCATCCATAAAAATTCCTCATAAAGATATTCTCAAAAATTATAACATTACAGAGTAATATTCTCCACATGCCATACTTTTTCTGGTGTTACTATAATTGCATCAAATACATAATCACAATCAACGCTATTTTTGCTCATATAGATTTGTGCTGTTTTTATAATTTTAGAGAGCTTAGAACGGGTGATATTTTGTATGGCATGTTCATAATCTTCACCACTCTTAACCTCTACAAAGTGAAGCACTTCATCTTTTACGGCGATAATATCAATCTCCCCAAAACGGGAATAAAAGTTGCGCTCTACTACCGTGCAGCCATTCTCATAAAGATATTTACATCCCCTCTCTTCAGCGATGTTACCTTTTTGTCTGCTCATATCAGCAGGCTATAACTTCCACTTTTATCGACTTAAAAGCAGCAGTTAAAATAAGCTCATCACATTTATCTCCAAA
>JAVETY010000108.1:0-5749 GCA_034005815.1 Sulfurimonadaceae bacterium
AAGTATGACATGTTATAAAACTAGACTTTGAGTTTATAGATTTTTATTTGTGGAGAAAGAATCGCTGGTTCATAGTAGTTTGAATCATGGTTTTCTAAAACAAAGAGTTGGAAAAATGTAGAGTTATAAACACTCTCATCTACAACTAAAAACTGATTGTAGCTTTTCATATAGATCATATAAAGTGTGCCATCGAAGTGAACATCGTTTTGTGCTACTTGGAGATTTTCATTTGTATCGTAGTAGGTTTGTGTGATGCTTTTTAGACCCAATGTGGTGCGCCCTTTATCTATCTCTATATTGCCGGTAGTTTTATTAAAGATAATCTCTTTTTGCATATAGTAACCCAGATGTAAGTACTGTTCATTCTCTTCAAAACGATTTGTAAAGTGAAAAAATGGTTGTGCTTTTTGTGCTCCATTCATAAGGTCCAGATTTGAAAAATAGATAAGAGTTGGATAAATCTGAAACATTCTATTTGGTAAAAAGAGATAGATGTCTCTTGTTTTTTCTGGAAGCTCTAATGTTGGAAGTGCATCTAAAAAATCGTTACTATCAGTAAAGCCATTGTCTACCATCATACTTGCAATATTTGTACGATTACGATCTATATCATCTTTTTCGAGTAAATATTTTGCTTCGGTGTATTCTACATCAAGACGTGACATTACAGCTGAGAGACCTTGTGGTTGTGTAAGTGCGAAGCTTGTTGCAAAGTTATCACTTCCTAAATGTTTACCACCATCAATAAGAGTTTTTACATCAGCGTAATAGCGGATAGGATATCCATAATCCCACCATGCGACCACATAATCTTCTCTATCAGCTATATTTTTTAGTTTTGCTAAGGTTTCTACCTCACTATTCATAAATACTGTAGGAACTTTGTAATCTACAATATGAAAGATATTTGGTAAAAGTGCTGCAAATGTGAGTAGTGACATAAAAAAGTATTGTTTAAATTTTGTATTTGTAAGTGAAGCAAGATTATATATAAGATATCCAATTCCTAGTGCCATAGCAGGAACTGCATAGATAGTAAAACGAAGTCCACCAAAATATGCAAAAAAGCCAAGTCCAACAAGAGGAAGTGCCAGAAGTACTACTCTATGTCTATAACTAAGCCAGAGATAACCAGCAACAGCTAAAATAAATGTAACACTATGCCCACTTATACGGTTTGCAAAGGTTTCAAAAGGGATACTACTAGCTTCACGAATCGTTTGTATAACAGCATAAAAATGGAGCACAAAACCATCCATTGTTGTTTTTTCATTTGCATGAGAGAGATAGCCCTCCAATCTATTGATAACAGGAGCAAATCCCCCCATCATAAAAAAAGCAAGGATTGAAGCACCTAAAAGGTAAAGATAGGTTCTTTCAAAAAGTTTTGCTTTTAATGCTATAAAAAGGGTGAATACCAAGAGAAGTTTTATCCAAAGGGCAAATGAGAGTAAAGATAAAAGCATAAAGGAGAATAAAATTATAAAATATTTATGCTCTTGTTTTTTATAAAAAAGATAAAAGATATAGAGCGCAACAAGTCCGACAAAAGCGAGTTGTAAGCTATAGCTTTGGAAGTACCACCAATGGTAGGATATCATCACTAAAGCGGTTAAAAGGATATATTTATCCTCTTTGGTTTGAAATGCCAAGAGAAGCGATGAGACTAAAAAAGTAGAAAATACAATAATAAGCATATCTGTATCGTAATATCCTATCATCGTTCGGTTGTAATAACTATGTGCGATACTCGCAAAGAGCGCTGCGATAAATCCTACATCGGTGAGCTTGAGGCTTTTACCAATGAGGATAAGTGGAATAACGATGAGTGAAGAAAAAAATGCTGGCATGTAAAAAATAATAGTTTCAAAAGAGAATGGGAGTACTTTAGCAATCATAGCAGTCACAATGGAGAGTGCTTCACCTAGTGGAGAGAGGTCATTCTCTTGTGATTCACCTGAGATGATATCCCGTGCACCCTCGGCGAAATAGTAACCATCATTGGTATTTATCATTAACTCTGAATTATAATCAAACGGCTCATAGTCATGAAATTGATAGACCCAAACAAGGCGCAAAGCAAAGCTAAAGGCAAAAGCGACAAATATAAGAAGAAGTAATTTTTTGTTTTCTAATGAAATCATAGGAACTCTTTAAAAGTAGTTTATTTGTGTATAAAGTCGTGATTTTATCCAAGAGAAGCTGTTTTTTGATTGAATAGCATCTGTAGTATTGGGAGCTTCTATGGCAACTATGATATTATTTCAAAAAACAAAAGAGACATGTCATGAATAAACCAACTGCAATTTACCTAAAAGATTATAAAAAACCTGATTTCTTAATAGAAAAACTTTCACTTTTATTCGAATTATTTGAAGATTGTACAAGAGTTACAAACACGATGGAAGTAGAGAAAAATAATAATGAAGCAAAAGAGTTAGTCCTTGATGCTATTGATTTAGAGCTAGAAGAAATTTGGCTTAATGATTTGTTGCTCACTCACACACGCTATAGTTACAAAGAGGAAAAACTTACCCTGTTTAACATGCCAGAGAGGTTTACTCTGACTATTAAAAATATCATCTATCCAGATAAAAATACGGAGCTAGAGGGACTTTATAAATCAGGTTCTATCTTTTGTACCCAAAATGAGCCAGAAGGGTTTAGACGTATCACTCCATACTTAGATCGCCCTGATGTTATGAGTATTTACACAACAACGCTTATCGCTGATACTAAAAAATATCCTGTACTTTTAAGTAATGGGAATCTCGTTGAAACGAAACAATTAGATGCAAATCGCACAAGCGTAACATGGCATGATCCCTATCCAAAACCTTCTTATCTTTTTGCAGTTGTTGCTGGAGATTTGGGAACTATTAGTGATAGTTTTACTACGATGGAGAAGAGAGTCGTTGCGCTCAATATCTATTGTGATAAAGGGAACGAATCCAAATGCCAACATGCCATGGAATCACTCAAAAAATCGATGATTTGGGATGAAAATATGTATGGCAGAGCATATGATTTGGATATTTATAATATCGTTGCAGTGGATAGTTTTAACATGGGTGCGATGGAAAACAAGGGGCTTAATGTCTTTAACTCTCACTATGTATTAGCAGATAGCGATGTGGCTACGGATGAGGATTTTATGGGGATTGAGAGTGTGATAGCGCATGAGTATTTTCATAATTGGACAGGAAATCGTATCACATGCCGTGACTGGTTTCAACTCACACTCAAAGAGGGCTTAACAGTATTTCGTGACCAATGTTTTTCCGCAGATATAAATTCAAGTGATGTGCAACGTATCAAAGATGTAAAGTCACTCAAAGAGCGCCAATTTGTTGAAGATGCTTCTGCTACAGCACATCCCATTCAGCCTGAGTCTTACATATCGATGAACAATTTTTACACCGCAACAGTGTATGAAAAAGGTGCTGAGGTGATTCGGATGATACACACACTTCTTGGTGCAGAGCGTTTTCGAAAAGGGAGTGATTTATATTTTGAAACATTTGATGGGCAAGCGGTTACAACAAAAGACTTTCTCTGGACAATGCAAGAGGCGAGTGGAGAGAATTTAACACAATTTGAGAGATGGTACCACCAAAGTGGCACACCAAAACTAGAGGTAAAAGAAAGCTTCGATGATGGCATGTTTACTTTAAAATTGCGCCAAATCATCCCACAAACGGTAGAGGAAAAACCACAAGAACCTTTTTATTTTCCACTTAAAATTGCACTTTTAGCAGAAGATGGTACGGAGGTTTTAGAAAAAGTTTTAGTAGTAAGCAAAGAGTATGAAGAGTTTTATTTTGAGGGATTTGTATCGAAGCCTGTAGTCTCTTTAAATCGTGATTTTTCTGCTCCTATCATCGTGCAAGAAGAGAAAACTAACTATCCATTTTTGATGCAACACGATAAGAATGGATTTGTGCGCTACGAGAGTGCACAGTTTTTTGCGCTCGAGACGATAGAAGAGAATATGAAAACAGGTACGATAGATCCACTTTTTGTAGAGAGTTATGGCGCATTATTGGAACTAGACACTGATAGTGCGTACAAAGCACTTTTACTAGAACTCCCAACAGCAACGGCACTTTCACAAAGAATGCCAGTGATAGATTTTGAACCTAACTATGAGGCGTTAGAGAGTTTGCAAAAAACATTGGCGCAAACATATAAAGGGAAGTTACTTGAAATATATCAAACGCATCACAATCCAAAAAATAACCAAATCGATGCAAAGAGTATAGGGAGTAGAGCACTCAAAAATAGGGCGCTACGTATACTAAGTGCACTCGAATCAGAAGAGATAATAACTCTAGCAAAAGCACAGTACAGCGATTCACTAAGTATGAGTGATAGAATAATTGCACTAGATATTTTAGAAAATCTAGGTGCTGCAGAAGAGGTATTAGAAGATTTTTATGCAAGATACAAACACGATACACTTGTGATGAATAAATATCTCTCCATCATCTCTGCTTCAAAACGAGAGGGGACATTAAAACGTGTGATAGAGATGCAAAGTGATGCAGTATATGATATAAAAATACCAAATCTAGTACGCTCACTTATTGGAGTATTTGCACGCAACTTCAAACACTTCCATGCTAAAGATGGTTCTGGATATACGTTTATAGCACAAAAAGTTTTAGAGATAGATGCAATAAATGCACAGATGGGTTCAACACTTTGTGGAGCTTTTAAACTTTACGAAAAACTAAACCCTATAAACAGAACAAAGATGCAAGAGGAGTTAGAGATGCTTATGGCATGTGAGCATCTTTCAAAAAATAGTTATGAGATACTCACAAAAATTTTAAAAAAATAAGTAGTTTTTTATGAAAAATATGAAAATAACCCCACACGCCCATACAATTGAAGTAAGAGAGATTGCGGAAAAAACACGTCATTTACGCAGTGCTTTACCCCTCCTATTAGAGAAAAAAGAGCTTATACTTCACACATGGCTCTCCTATAAAGCACCTAAAAAGATTTTAGAATTTCATACAATTGAGAAAGCATATTTTATAAAAGAGTATGCAACGGGGATTTTTGATTATTTTATGCATGTTATCTCCGGTGAAGTGGCGATTGGTAATTGTCCTGCTATACAAACATTTTTGGATTATCTCAAAGATAAAGATATACAAGCGGGTGAACTTTATGAGATATGCAGCCATTTTCGTCGTGCTATGATAGATATCGGATTTGAAAAAGGTTTTGGTTCACAAGAGTATGCAAATGAGATTTATTTTATATTTGATAAAAACTTTCGTGGAGTTTTGCGTTTTTATACCGATACAATCTTTCAAAAAGAACAAGAGATTAACCGACATGTTAAACTTTTAACGGAGTATAAAAAAGCTCTTGATGAGGGTGCTCTCATTACCAAAACAAATAGTTTAGGAGAGATTACCTATGTCAATGAAAAGTTTATACAACTCTGTGGGTACGAGGAAGAGGAACTTCTAGGCTATAAACATAATATCATGCGCCATCCTGAGATGACAAAAGAGTTTTATAAAAACCTTTGGGATGAGCTACAATCCAAAAATATCTTTCGCGCAACCATCAAAAATTACAAAAAAAACAAAGAGTACTACTATATAGATGTAACCATAGTAAAAATCAACGACCCGTATGACAATAAAACAGAGTATATGTCGATAGGATATGAAGTAACAAAACTTGTAGATGCTAGAGCAGAAGCGCTTCAGGCATCACAAGTCAA
>JAVETY010000011.1:0-24625 GCA_034005815.1 Sulfurimonadaceae bacterium
CGATCTATGAAAAGTTACAATCAGTTTTTGGTAGTTGATGAGAGTGTTTATAACTCAACTTTCTTCCAACTCTTTGTCTTAGAAAACCATGATTCAAACTACTATGAACCAGCGATTCTTTCTCCACAAATAAAAATCTATAAACTCAAAGTCTAGTTTTATAACATGTCATACTTTTGGCATGCTATAAATAAAATCTTTTTTTTCTAAGTACTAATTTTACTATCTAACAAATAAATTTCTATGGCATGTCATGATAATGTAGAATGAAACTTCTCAAAATCCTCTTTACTCAGTGGTTTTGAAAAATAGTATCCTTGAAGTACATCGCACTCATTTTCAATAAGAAAATCTTTCTGAAAGCTCTCTTCAACACCCTCTGCTACAGTTTTTAACTTGAGGTTTTTTGCTATGCTTAGAATCGTTTTTACGAGACTACTTTGCTTGGTATTTGCTATCTCTGCTATAAATGATTTGTCGATTTTAAGCTCATAGAGAGGGATTTGTCTAAGATAACTAAGAGAAGAATACCCTGTCCCAAAATCATCCATAGAAAAGCGGATACCGTAGCTTTTTAACACTTCCATATTTTTACGAAGCTTCTGCATATCCTCTGACACACTTGTTTCTGTTATCTCAAAGAGTATCTTTTTTGCAAGAGATGGATTGAGATGTTTTTCTATTAAGTACTTTACATCATCTAAAAATTTTGTATAGAAAAGTTGACGCATACTTATATTTATAGAAAATTGCTCAAGTTCAATCCCACTTTCACTCCATATTTTCAGTGTTTTAAACGCTTCTTCTAAAATATAATATCCAAGCTCTATAATTATCCCCGTTTGTTCTGAGATAGTTATAAACTCATCTGGTGGAACAAAACCGAGCTTCTCTGATTTCCATCGTACTAGTACTTCACAACCTATAAGTTTACTCTTTGTATCTACTTGTGGTTGGTAGTTGAGATAAATCTCATTATTTGCAATCGCAAAGTGAAGCAGACGTTCAATATCCAAACGACGTTCTATTCGCTTAGAGAGTGCATCATTAAATATTATAAGTCCATCACGACCTTTTGATTTTGCTTCATACATCGCTATGTCAGCTTCTTTTATAAAGGTATTGATTTGGATATTTTGGTTATTGATAAGGCTTACCCCGATGCTCGCACTAATGTACATGCTATGACCATCAACTATATAACTCTCTTTTACAATTTCAAGCAAATCATGAGCAAAAGCAGTTGCTTGTTTGAGACATTTTTTATCCTCTTCACAAGGAGCACTTATCACACAAAACTCATCTCCACCAATACGGAAAGCTTTATTATGAGATTTTTGGCAATAGACATCTATCCTCTTCGCTACTTCACAAAGGAGCATATCGCCCACATCGTGCCCTAGAGTATCATTGATAGTTTTGAAATGGTCCAAATCGATTAAGAGCATATAAAACTTTTTTGAAAAGTTTCTCTCATTCTTCATCTGCTCTTGCAAATACTCTGTCAGATAACGTCTATTACCTAGTGAGGTGAGGTGATCATGATAGGCTTGATACTCATTGTGTGAGATATATTTATAAGTATTGCTCGAAGCGTATAAAATGATAGAAAATAAAATAATGGAAAAAAAAGCCAGAAGATAAGAAAAATACTCTCCAACCGCTAAAAAATAGATAACTAGAGGAACCATTAAACTAATAATTGTTACACGAGCTAAGGTTTTTTGTGATGCAAGTAACGTAGCAGCGACAACAGAGGTACCTATTTGTGTACCTATAGCTATATAGTGAAGATGAATATTGTTTTTGAATACATAGATGATAAAAATAAGATTCCATAAAAAGAAATAGAGAGAAAAGAACATATTAACTTGCTTTGCCCATCTCTCTTTTTGTACCGTAGAAAAAATATTCTTTTTATAACTTTCATAGATTTTATAACCCCATAAAGATGCAAGCACCATAGCAGAAAACCATATACTCTCATAAAGTATACTCTCTCCATAAAACCACCCCATAAGAATATATGCAGGAGCAGTGAGGAGAGAGAGTACTATCATCATAATGATTTGTTTGTTTAAAAAAGTATAAAAGTTCATTTTTTGTAGCATACATCTCTCTATTCTAAGTATTTTAAAAAATTATATCTTCCTATAAAGTAAAGAGAGATTAAAAAAGAAAAATCGCCGAAAACTTTTTAAAAATAAAGCTCTCAAGCGATTAATTTTAGAAGAAAATTTTTATTGTTATTTTGATTTTTCTCTATATGCACGCTCTTCAATAAGCATAGAATTTAAAATATCTATCACTTTTGATGAAGCTTTTTCTGCTTCGTCAAAGAGATTTATCACTGTTTTTTGTTGCGCATGCACTTGGTCTTCTTTAATTATACTGTTTACTTTCCCTATACTGTCATGCACAATTTTATGTGGTTCTACAAGTTTAGAATAGCTAGAACATCGACCAAATTTCTCTTTTCCTAAACCATCAAAGTACCATTTCCCTAAACGGCATTCTGTATCAACATTAAAATGTTCATGTGCACGGTTGTTAAACACTGCTCCATATCCATCTGCTTTAAAGAGAAGATGATCTAGTTTTGCAAGAACCATAAAAATCGCATAGGTGATATTTTTGTTTTCAATAGCTATCACTTTGGAATTTCCGCTAAGAGCACCCATCTTCTCTTGGAATGTTTCAAGTTGTCCTTGAGAATCGTGTGAAAGATTTTCCATAGATTGTGAATGCTCATGAATCTCTTGTGCATTTTGTTTTAAGCTCTGAACTGTTATTTCTACTTCTGACGTTGCTTTTTGTGTACGCTCTGCTAATTTTCTAACTTCATCTGCAACAACAGCAAATCCACGCCCATGTTCACCAGCGCGTGCCGCTTCAATCGCAGCATTAAGTGCTAAAAGGTTGGTTTGATCTGAAATATCTTTAATAAGTGTAATCACTTCAGAGATGCTTGAAACACTTGAGTTAAGTGTCTCAACTTGCGTATAAGTTTCTGAGATATGTTTTAAAAGAGAATTCATCGTTTCTATCATAATCATCATATCTTGAGAAACACTTGCAGTGTATTGATTGTTTTCAACATTTTTATGGTCAACATCTTCTAATTGACTTAAATTCTCTACTAAATCCACTTGCAAAGTCTTTAAATCTCTCATACAACCACCCGTAAGATGATTAACTAAATCAATATAAAATGCTCCCGCATTTTTTTCTTTTTCTAAACTTTCAAGTTCTCTTTGTAACTTGTCAATTTGTTCTTGTGCTTCTTCAAGTTCAGTATGTAAAAAAGCATTTTCAGCCTCTTTTTTTTCGATTTCTGCCTGCATTGCGCGCTTATAGCTAAAGAACATAAATCATTTCCTTTGTGATATTTTGGTGATATTTGTATATCTGCATGAGAGTATACTTTAAAAAAGCTTATTCGTACTTGCATTATATAAAAGTATTATTTGTGCGTGGGGGGGGGCTGTTTTATACATTTTCTCTACTTGTTTTAGACTTGATTCATATCTAAAACTATATAATCTAAAACAACTTTAGAAAATCAATATAATTATAAAAAGGTATTTTATGAAATTTGTTTTATCACTCGTTTTACTTTTAACCACTCTATCGGCCGAATTTACCTACTCTGGTATGTATGGTATATGGCAGATTCAGCCCATCGGGGATAGATTGGTAGTTTTTGGTAATGAACGAAGTCATACCAGTATCAAAGCAGAATTCCATAGACTCGGAGAAGCCTCTATAGATGGTAATCAATATTATTGGGAAATAGAAAATGGAGCATTACTTTTAAGCACAGTCGCTCCTCGCAAAGGAAAACTCTACAGAAAAATAGACAAAATAGAATCTGTAGGTCATATAAATGATTGTCTAAAAGCTAAAATAGTTAAAAAAGGAATGGCAGGAGTCTACCTAAAAAGAGATTTTATGATATGTAAAATGCTTAATGAGCCTGTATATACAAAGCCTTATTAAGTATCTCTTATCAATGGCATGTTGACTGATGCATTGTAAACTAGATTTTAAGATGAACGAAGAAAGTCGTAAAAATATTTTAGCTACCATATAGCTACTAAAGGAATTTGATTCTCTGAAAGTACGTATTTTAGGGATTTCTAAAAGGGTGGCTCCGAATACTGGATTCGAACCAGTGGCCAAGTGATTAACAGTCACCTACTCTACCGCTGAGCTAATTCGGAATCTCTTAAAATAAATGGTGTCAAAGGGGGGACTCGAACCCCCGACCCCCGGCTTATGAGACCAGTGCTCTAACCAGCTGAGCTACCCTGACATCTTTTTAAGAGGGTGGAATTATATAAACTCAAAGCTTTATTCTACCTTTCATAGACGACAAATCTCCTTCTTTGCATCACAAAATGGTAACTGACACACAAAAGAGCCTCTTTATTATAAAAATAACATTTTATTTTCTGCAAATTGACCTATTTACTGCTAAAATATTGGTTCAAATTTTAACTTACGGAGCACACACATTATGTCACCTATCGATTATGATGATTCAGTTGATTTAGACGAAGAAATTGAAGAGAATGACGAGAGCTACTATAGCGAAGACGATTTCGAGGAAGAAGACCTAGACGAAGATGAATTTTATGAAATAGACGACGATTCTTTTTAGCCTCCTCTTTTAGTAGTGATGCTCTTTTGCATCACATACGCTTTGATGTCCATCCAATCCTTTTATCATCTCATAGTGTAGTTTTTTACTTTTCATCAAATCCTACATCATACAAACACTCTATCAATAGACTTAAATATCATAACTTAATAAAGTTTAGTCAACTACACTAAATCTATTGACTTTGTTACCATATTCGTGTATATTTTCGGTTACAAATTATCAATTTCAAGGAGATATTTTCATGAATTTCAAACCACTAGGAAAACGAGTTCTCGTTAAAAGAGTAGAGGAAGAAAATGTTACTAGTTCAGGTATTATAATCCCTGATAACGCAAAAGAGAAACCTTCAAAAGGTGAAGTTGTTGCTGTTAGTTCTGAAGTAACAGAGTTGGCATGTGGTAATAACATAGTTTTTGGTAAGTATTCAGGAAATGAGATTTCTTTAGATGGCACGAAATATCTTGTAATAGATACAGATGATATTTTCGGAATTATAGGTTAAGGAGAACAATTATGGCAAAAGAAATTATATTTTCAGATAATGCAAGAAATGCATTAGCACGCGGTGTAGCACAACTAACAGACGCTGTAAAAGTAACAATGGGACCACGTGGTCGTAACGTTCTTATACAAAAAAGTTATGGTAGCCCAGTTATTACAAAAGACGGTGTATCTGTTGCTCGTGAAATTGAGCTCAAAGATAAACTAGAAGATATGGGTGCACAACTTGTAAAACAAGTAGCTTCAAACACTGCTGACGAAGCAGGAGATGGAACAACGACTGCAACTGTTTTAGCAAATGCTATCTTCTCAGAAGGCCTTAGAAACATCACAGCTGGAGCAAATCCAGTAGAAGTAAAACGTGGTATGGACAAGGCATGTGCAGCAATTTTAGAACATCTAAAAGCATCTTCAAAAGCTATCAATGATAAAAAAGAGATCGCACAAGTTGCAACTATCTCTGCAAACTCTGATACTGCTATCGGTGATATGATTGCTGAAGCTATGGAGCGTGTGGGTCAAGATGGTGTTATCACAGTTGAAGAAGCTAAAGGTATCGCTGATGAACTTGACGTTGTTGAGGGGATGCAGTTTGATAGAGGATATTTAAGTCCTTACTTTATCACGAATACTGAAAAAATGATTGCTGAAATTGAAAATCCTTGGATATTACTTGTTGATAGCAAAGTTTCAAGCCTCAAAGATATGCTTCCAGTATTAGAACAAGTACAAAAAACTTCACGTCCACTTCTTATCATCGCTGAAGATGTTGAAGGTGAAGCACTTTCTACTTTAGTTGTAAACAAACTTCGTGGGATATTAAATATCTCTGCAGTAAAAGCTCCAGGATTTGGTGATAGAAGAAAAGCTATGCTTCATGATATCGCAATCCTCACAGGTGGAACTGTTATCGCTGAGGAGACAGGTCATACACTAAGCGCTGCAACATTAGATATGTTAGGTCAAGCTTCACGTGTAGTGATTGACAAAGACACTACTGTTATCGTAAATGGTTCTGGTAAAGAAGAAGCTGTAAAATCAAGAATCAATGAAATCAAAGTGCAAATCGAAACAACTTCAAGTGAATACGATAAAGAAAAACTTCAAGAACGTCTTGCAAAACTGAGCGGTGGTGTAGCAGTAATCAAAGTTGGTGCTGCAACTGAAACTGAGATGAAAGAGAAAAAAGATAGAGTGGATGATGCTCTAAGCGCTACAAAAGCAGCTGTTGCTGAAGGTATCGTTATCGGTGGTGGAGCGGCATTAGTTCGCGCAGCTGCTAAAGTAAAACTAGATTTAACAGGCGATCAAAAAATCGGATGTGAGATAATCCTCCGTGCTGTAAAAGCTCCTCTAAAACAAATCGCTATCAACGCTGGCTTTGACGCTGGTGTAGTAGTAAATGCTGTTGAGAATGCAAAATACGAGAACATCGGGTTTAATGCAATCACAGGCGAATACGTAGATATGTTTGAAGCAGGTATCATCGATCCCTTCAAAGTAGCGCGTGTAGCTCTTACAAACGCAACTTCTGTTTCAAGTCTTTTACTGACAACTGAAGCAGCTATTTATGAGATGCCAAAACAAGATAATGACGATATGGGCGGAGGTATGCCATCACAAATGGGCATGCCAGGTATGTACTAGTCCTCGTTTATTTTCCTCTGAAACCCACTACTCTAAGTGGGTTTCAATACTTACTTTTTTTGATATATCAACATTACAAATTATTGGTTTTATTTTAACTCACACCCATTTTATCTATCTTTTTTATGAGTATTATTTTTGTTAAAATTTGTGCTTATGAAAATCAATAAACTAAAACACTAACTCTACATATTTAAGATAATAACTTTTTTAATATTATTTGTATTTATGGGATTAACGTACAAAGTTTAAATCGTTATTCTATTATTTGCTATGTTCATGCTACGAAAAAAAGGTACAATTGCAATTAAAAATAGGATTTTATTTTGAGTAAGCATATTGTTATAATTGGTGGTGGTTACGGAGGCTTAAGAGCTGTCGAGTTTTTAGCAAAAGATACAAATTATACGCTCACTCTTATCGATAAAAATCCTTACCATTATCTTCAAACAGAAGCATATGGATATATCGCAGGTCGCTTTGATATTAATGAAATAGCTATAGATTTACACCAATGGTGCTTAGGCTTTGATTCTAAAGTGCAATTTATCAATGACTATGTTCACGATATAGATTTAAAGCAACAAAGCTTAACATGCCATACACAAACTATCAATTATGATTATCTCATTATCGCTACAGGTGCGCGAACCAACTTTTTCTCTTTTATCGATGGCTTACGTACACATAGCCATGGAGTTAAAAATCTTGAACGTGTTTATAATTTTCGTAAAGAGTTTGAAAATCTTATCTATAAACAGATGCAAAACGAACAACATCAAAAATCAGATAGCATAAACCTCGCTATCGGTGGTGCAGGACTTAGCGGCGTTGAAGTTGCAGCAGAGATGGCGAATGTGATTCACACCTACTCCAAAACTATCGGAGAGCGTGCAAAGGCTATCAAAATCTACCTCATAGACGCAAGCAGTACAATACTCCCTGGAATGAGTGATTTTGTTATTCAAAACACTCAGAACAGACTTCAATCAGTGGGCGTTGAAATTCTTACAAATGCATTTATCAATAACGTGGATGATGCGTATATCTATTTTAAAGATGGCTCAAAACTCAACTACCACTTTATGATTTTTACAGGTGGTATCAAGGCTTCAAATCTAAATAATACAATAGATACAACTAAAAATAAAATGAATCAATTTATTACTGATGAGACACTCCGTATAAAAGGGCAACCCAATGTATTTGCTATAGGAGATTGTGTAGAAGTCCGTGATAAAAGTGGGCAGCTTTTACCACCCACCGCACAAATCGCTGAGAAAAGTGCAGAATATGTCGCACATGCCATTAAAGCTCTTGATAAAAATAAAACACTAAAACCTTTTAATGGCACAATGAGCGGTATATTTATCGCTCTTGGTGGTAACTACGCTGTAGGTGAAATGTTTGGCTTTATAAAAGTAAAAGGTTACACAGCCTATTTACTTAAAAAAGCAATCACCTACGCTTACTTTTTAGGTTTACATTTACGGATTAATACAGGTTATAAAAACCGCATCAAAAAGAATCAAGGGAAATAGGCAGCCCTTGCATCAACCCTTTTAGTTGCTCTTTTTCCTCATCGCTTAACCCTTCCATAGACTCATCAAAAGTATCTTCAACCTCTTTTGTAGGGTACTTTGGTAGTGCAAATCTCTCTGCTGGAATGGATTTATTAAACTCCACTTTTGTAACTTCTTCTTGGTATGAGATACCATTTGTATTTGAGAGTACTTTGAGTGCTATCCCTTTATATATCCAAATCTTTGAATCCATCATCTGCCAAACTTCGCAAACGTAGCCAAGCACTTTTTCATCTTTGAGTCGTTTTGCTTTATTTTTTTCTAGCATTTCACGCCCAAAATTTGTATAACTTTTATTGTTATTCATCAATGTACTTGTTTGCATATCAAAGATATAAATCACTTTTTCATCAAAATCAACTCCATATACTTTACCGTTTTCAAACTTCATCATAGTATGTTGCTTTTGAGGTTTTTGTTGCCCTATTTTTGTAGTTTCAATTGAATCAAGAAGTTCAATATTTCCCCAATTTTTAAATGCAATAGTTTTCGTTCCCTGCGTTGATGTTTGCATCCCCATCATCGTTCCGCCCCCGGTAATCTTATACTCCATCACCCCGGATTCCATTGCATATCTTTTTATATCTGCAGCTGCATTTGTAAATAACATGGCACACAAAAGTGCTACTATTTGTAAGGTTTTCATACATAATTCCTTTTTTAAGATAGTGATATGATACCACTAAAAAGAATGATATTTAATTTACAAATTTGATTATAAAATAAACGAAGAGAAGAGATCAGAAGAATGAGCCCGATAAATTCGGGCTCATGTATAAGGTTAGTGACAACCACATCCTGTACCACAGCTTTCTTTCGAAGCTTCAGGTTTTGGATCTGGCTTTGGAGTTGAGCATGCGCTTACACCTGGAGGAGTTGTAGGTTGGATTGAAAAGTTATCTACGCCACCACTTGCGTTGATCTCTTCAATCATAGTCCAGATACTCTCTGCAGCTGCAATATAACGTTTTGCTGTCTCACTTGATGGTGCCACAAAAGTGATAGGTTTCCCCTCATCTCCACCTGTACGAATAGCTGGCTCGATAGGGATTTCAGCGATAATTTTTGTATTAAACTCATCAGCCATTGGTTGTGATGTGCCTTTACCAAAAATATCATACTCTACACCTGTATCTGGAGCGATAAATCCACTCATATTTTCAATAATACCAGCGATTGGAATATTGAGTTTTTTAAACATATCTAAACTACGTCTTGAGTCATCAAGAGAAACACCTTGTGGTGTTGTAACTGTAAGACCCACTGTTACAGGTACACTTTGTGCAAGTGTAAGTTGTGCATCACCTGTTCCCGGTGGCATGTCGATTACTAGGATGTCCAGTTCAGACCATAAAATATCACGTAAGAATTGCTCAATCGCTTTCATAATCATAGCTCCACGCCAGATAAGTGATTGACCTGGTTCCATAAGTGAACCCATAGACATAACTTCTATACCGTATGCTTTGATTGGAAGAACTTTATTTCCATTTATCTCTGGTTTTATATCCGCAATTCCAAGCATACGTGGAATATTTGGCCCATAGATATCTGCATCTAAGAGTCCAACTTTTTTCCCTTGTGCTGCAAGTGCAATAGCGATATTTACAGAAGTAGTTGATTTACCAACTCCACCTTTTCCTGAGCTTACCATAAGGAAGTTTTTCACTTGTGGAGCAATGTTTTTACCACGTGAAGAAGATTCTCTTGGCATAACAGGTGCTTTAATATTACAAATAATATTAGCTGCTCCCACTGCTTTGAGCTCTTTTATAGCATCATCTTTTATCTGTTGTGCTACTTCTGGTGCTGAAGATGTTATATCTACTGTAAAGCTTACATTTTTATCTTGCACTTCAATATCTTTTACAAATCCAAATGTCACGATATCTTTTGTGAAACCTGGATAGAGCACCTTTGCTAGTGCTGATTTTACAATCTCTTGTGTCATCATTTTTTTCCTTTAATTAATTTTAATACCACATGGGAAGTGACTCCCAAAATTATACGCCTTGTGCTTTTTTTGCTTCTTCTGCGATTTTTGCAATCATGTCAGGATTATTCATAATCTCTTGTGTGATTTTATAAGAACAAAACTTTGGTCCACACATGGAACAAAATTCTGCCTCTTTAAAAACATCTTGAGGAAGTGTTTCATCATGGTATTCTCTTGCGCGCTCAGAATCAAGTGCTAAAGAGAATTGTTTTTCCCAATCAAACGCATAACGAGCATCACTCATCTCATCATCAATATCACGTGCACCTTTGCGTCCACGTGCGATATCCGCAGCATGTGCAGCTATTTTATAGGCGATAATCCCCTCACGAACATCATCTGCATTTGGAAGTCCTAAATGTTCTTTTGGGGTTACATAACAAAGCATGCTGGCACCATGCCAACCGCCAACCGCTGCACCGATTGCGCTTGAGATATGATCATATCCCGCAGCGATATCAGTAACGAGCGGACCCAAAATATAAAACGGAGCTTCGTGGCAGTACTCACGTTGAATCTTCATATTACGCTCAATCTGATTCAGTGGAACATGTCCAGGACCCTCTATCATCACTTGTACATTTTTTTCCCATGCACGAAGTGTAAGATCACCTAATACTTTAAGTTCTCCTAACTGTGCATCATCAGATGCATCTGCTAAACAACCAGGACGGAGTGAATCTCCAAGCGAGAGAGAAACATCATACTTTGCACAGATATCAAGGATTGCATCGTATGCTGTATAAAAAGGATTTTCTCTATGATAGTGCATCATCCATGCAGCCATCAAACTTCCCCCACGACTTACAATCCCCATCTTTCGTTTTGCTACTTGTGGCATGCTTGAGAGTAAAAAACCAGCATGTATCGTAAAGTAACTCACCCCTTGTTGTGCTTGGCGCTCTAATACTTCAAGCATTTTTTCAATTGTTAAATCTTCAATTTTGTTATTTACATCATGCAAGATTTGGTAAATTGGCACTGTACCGATAGGGATTTTTGAGTTTGCAATTACTGCTCTTCGTATCTCATCTAGATCCCCACCCGTAGAGAGGTCCATCGCTGTATCCGCTTTATAATGTTGCGATACTTGTATCTTTTCAATCTCCCCTTGTACATCAGAAGCAATAGCACTTGAACCTATATTTGCATTGATTTTACAGCGTGCTGCGATACCAATTGCCATAGGTTCTAAAGAGTGGTGATTAATATTTGCTGGAATTATCATTCTTCCACGTGCTACTTCACTACGAACTAGCTCCGCTGAAAGATCTTCAATCTTTGCAACATATTCCATCTCTTCGGTGATGATTCCCTCTTTTGCATAGTACATCTGTGTTCTCACTGGATGTTCTTCGCGTTTTTGCACCCATGATGCTCTCATATTTTCTCCTAAATCATCTCTATTTAAAATGGTTTGAAACTTATACACATTTTTTTAAAATATACTAAGCTCTGGAAATATAGTCAAAAAAAGTTAAAATTTTATTAAGCATCTTTTTTAAACAATAATTTTACTCAATATTGTAGTTATGAAATCACTTTTAGGCAAAAGCAAGTTAAAAACAAGCTTTTTGAGTGTATAATTTCGTAACACTTTTTAGGGCAGGAGATTTTTTGTCAGATATTACACTTGTGTTACTTGCAGCTGGAAGTTCAAGTCGCTTTGAACTTGATGCAAAAAAGCAATGGCTTAGAATTGGTCATAAACCACTTTGGCAATTTGTAGCAGATAATTTTGCTCAAACTGGGCTTTTTGCAAAAATTATCATTACTGCTTCAGAAGATGATTTTGACTTTATGGATTACTACGCTTCATACACCTATGTTCTAGGTGGAGCTACGCGCCAACAATCACTTAAAAATACTCTCCATGAAATAAAAACTCCCTATGTACTTGTAAGTGATATAGCTCGTTCTTGTATTGATGAAGTTTTCTTACAAAAAATTATTGCACAAAAAGATACAAGCGATTGTATCGTCCCTTATCTACATGCAAGTGACACCATTGTATATGATAATACGACGATAGATAGGGAGCGTGTAAAACTTATACAAACTCCACAGCTCTCTTTTACTTCCACTCTCAAAAAAGCACTCCAAACTAAAGAAGAATTTACCGATGAAAGCAGTGCTATCGTTGCGATAGGTGGTACGAGAAGTTTTATATTAGGAAATCCTAGTGCGCATAAAATTACTTATATTTATGATTTACAAAAGGTTCCTTGCTTAGTACCACCCTCGAGTGACACTCTCGTTGGTACTGGCTTTGACGTGCATGCCTTTGATACTAAGGGTGCAATGGTTTTAGGAGGAGTGGCAATTGAGTCTAAATTTGGTTTTTTAGCACATAGTGATGGTGATGTCGCGTTGCATGCTCTTATTGATGCTCTTTTGGGAGCAGCTGGATTAGGTGATATTGGGATGCTTTTTCCTGATAATGATGTAAACTACAAAGGGGCAGATTCAAAAGAGCTCCTTCGTAAAGTGGTGCAAAAAATATATAACTATGGTTTTGTGATAGTTAATGCGGATATAACTATAGCTGCACAAACACCAAGACTGAGCCCTTATAAACTCCAGATGAGACATGCCATAGCAAGCCTGCTTCATATAGAAAGCTCGCGTGTCAACATCAAAGCAACTACAACTGAAAAATTAGGGTTTATCGGAAGAAGTGAAGGTGTTGGCGTTATTGCGAATGTTAGTTTGAAATATTTTGATTGGACAAAAATTTGAAAATTTTAATTATAGAAAATGAAGTATATTTAGCACAAAGTATATCTACAAAGCTAAGTGAACTCGGGCATACGTGTGAGATGTGTACATCTACGCGTGATGCTATAAAAAGTACAGATTACGATGTGGTATTACTCTCTACGAGTATCAATGGACAAGATTTCAATCCTGTTTTAGAAACTTTTAAACGCTCGATTGTAATTTTGATGGTCTCTTATATAAGCAACGATACGGTTTCAAAACCACTTGCTGCTGGGGCAAAAGATTATATTCTCAAGCCTTTTATGATAGAAGAGCTTATACGAAAAATCAACCATTTTCAAGAGTTTGAACGCCTCAAAAAGAACAATGTTGCTTACAAAAAATATCTCGACCACAATTTTGCATCAATAGAGCGTAGCTTTTTAGAAAAAAATGAAAACTCAGAGCTTCCACTTTTCATCTCAAGCGGATATCAAAAATCAGCAGATGCACTTGCGTATCATATAGCAGAGAAAAAAAATCTTCCTGTTTATTTTATCTCTTTAGAAGACCCAAAGGCACTCAGTGAAATTAGTGCTATTGGCAATAAAGCACTTTTGTATCTTATCGATTTTCAAATTCTGAAAAAAGCGGAACGCATAGTACTTTTTGAACTTTTAAGTGATAAGCAAGCGATTGTTTTAAGTACTGAAAAGATGGAAGATATTCCTTTTAAAGTGCTTGATATCAAAAGTGAAAACAATATATTTGAGCAAAGCGAAATCCTCCCTATTGAGGAGTATGTAAAGTATATAGTTCTAAATTATCAAAACAAATTTCCGGATACAGAGCTTTCTAAAAAGCTAGGTATATCACGCAAAAGTTTGTGGGAAAAGAGAAAGAAATATGACATCCTCAAGAAAAAATAAAACAATCTATATTGATAAAGAGGCAGCTTCTGCACTCGAGCTTTGTAAAGATGGATTGCTCTACCCTGCAACGCATCTGATGAATCAAAAAGAGAGTGAAGAGGTTTTAAAAACAGGGCTTATCAACGGTAAAATATTTCCATTTCCTTTTATCCTCGCACCATCTGGTAAGAAAAATAAAGATGTCATTGCTACTTTAGCAATAGGTGAAGAGGTAACTCTTGTTTGTGATAAAAAGCCATATGCCACGATGATTATCGAAGAGATATTCTCTATCAATCCAAATGAACGCACAAAGCAGATTTATGGAACAGATGATCTCTCTCATCCTGGTGTTATCTCCACTATAAAAAGGATTGGTGAACATGCCATAAGTGTGCATACACACTTATAAATGGTTCTACAAACACCAACCAGAAAAAAATCAAAGAGTTAGCACAAACTATCAATGCAAAACATATCTCCTCTTTGGTTATGGCAGCAAATCCACTTCACCGTGCACATGAAAAGCTTATTCGCCAAACATTAGAAAATACAGATTTACTTGTTATCTTTTTACTCAAACCCTATGATAATACAAATCTAAACTTTGATACTCGTTATAAATCATTAGAGTACTTTGTGAGCAATTTTCTTCCAACAAACCGTGTTTTAGTTGTTCCCTTGGAAAATAGTTATATCTTTGCAGGGTACAATGAGCTTATCCTTGATGCGATAGTAGCAAACAACTACGGATGTAATCGTCTTACAATAGGTCGAAATCATGCAGGTTTAGGGATGTTTTATGATGCAAATGCGAATAAATCTATAGTGGATCGTGTGGTGGGAATTGATATAGAGGTTATTATCTCAAGTGAGTATGTTTATTGTGAGAGATGTCGTACACTTGTAAGCAAAAACACCTGTCCACATGGGCAACATCACCAGATTGCGTATCACTCTGCATCTATTTTAGAGCTTTTACTTGTGGGGATTTTACCACCTGCAGTTTTAATGCGCAAAGAGATTTCAGCACCGATTTTAGCAGACCTTTTTCCAAAACGATTTCAAAATCTTGAAAAACT
Source organism: Sulfurimonadaceae bacterium (assembly GCA_034005815.1). Taxonomy (GTDB): domain Bacteria; phylum Campylobacterota; class Campylobacteria; order Campylobacterales; family Sulfurimonadaceae; genus Sulfurimonas. The sequence continues at coordinate 15,087 of JAVETY010000011.1, forward strand.
CTACTATAATTTACTTCCAGTTCCAGGGCTTTTAGAAGAACATACGGAAAAAGATTTTTATATAGAGCTTATGAAGCTTTACCAAACAACATCACTTACATAGGCAAAATATGAACTACTTTTTTATCACGCTCGGTTACAGCGGTTTATCTCCAAAAGCTCCTGGAACGGTGGGAAGTTTTGTAGCACTTCTACTTGGGATGCTTATCCTTGTTTTTTTTGAAGCACAAACTCTCTTTTTGGCGGCTATTTTAGTGAGTATTATCGCTATTAAAGCTATAAATAAATATGAAGCAAAAACAGGTATCCACGATGATAATAAAATCGTGATAGATGAGCTTGCTGGGATGTGGTTTGCGCTTAGTATCGCTCCTGCTATAAGTGTAAGCTTTGGTGAGATAAGTGATTTACAAAATGGTTTTATTATCCAATCACTTCTCTCTTTTGCACTTTTTCGTTATTTTGATATAAGAAAACCCTCTATTATAGGTCGCATTGACCGCGAAGTAAAAGGTGGAATTGGTGTGATGGGTGATGATATCATCGCAGGATTTGCAGCGGGGATAGTAAGTGCCCTACTCTGGCAAGGATACTTGCAATTTATGGCACTGTAAAGATTTTCACAAAAGTGAAAATCTAAATATTCATCGGGTCGTCTGTCACTTCTATCTCTTCAAAATCTTCTATAATCTGCTCAAACATACGCATCATTCTCTTCGCTTTTAAAATGTTCTCATCAAAGATATATTTCGATGCAGGAAATGAATTTCCTAGTTCTGTATAAAGAGAGATGCGTCCTTGTATATGAGAGTTTATCTCTTTAAACGCAGTTTCTAGATACTCTTTTTTAGTTGTATGTCGAAAGAGTGCACGCACCATTTTAACACGCTCTTTAATAGGAATCGACTCATCAATATTTTCCGCCACACGTTTAATATCAAGGCGTGAGAGATAAACTCCACTCACAGCTGGAGCTAAAAGTTTTGATGTCAGTGCATCCACAAACTGAGGTACTGGCTCATCATCTATTTTATCCCCTGCATCTGGGTCTCTCTCTTCACCTTCTACTCCACATTTTTCATGTACAAACTTATCAAATTCTGCACGTAAATCACTAAAATCATTTTTCATTATTGTTTTCCTTAGTCTAATATAGTTTTATAAGCAGCATCTACGAGATTTTCTAGCATTGCATCGTAACTCACATAATCAGCTTTGAGCGCTTCTGCCCTCTCTCGCAACGCGGAGTGCTCATGTGTATTTTTCATATCAAAGTTATGGGCTGGTAGTTTTGTAATCATAGTAAGATGTGGCAAATCAGAAAAATCTAAAAGCGCATCATACCCACTCATATCTAGCTCCATCCCAAAAGCGATACGATTGATATCAATATTTTCAATATCAACCTCTTTTGCAAACTCTAGCAGAGTTTCTGGATATTCGTGAAAATAACTCACATGAAATCCACATGCCAAGAAAGAGAATGCTTTGGCATGTGCACCCACACCCAAAAGTGCTATCTTTTGTACACGCAAATCTTTGAGCATCTCGGTAAGCACGCGCATTCCAAAAAGCTCACCACGAAGTGTTTCACCTTTTTTAAATACCATATCACAAATCCCACTACGGCGCACAAGCATGCTCATATCATCAAGTATACCTACCACTTGCGTCGAGTACTCATTTGCAATCACAGCACCATTAACGTGTGATTTCTTCATATTAGAAACCGTAAAGTAAAAATCATCCTCTCTTATATTCATAGGAATCATCATTGCATCTTTACCATCCGCTTTAAAGCGTTTGTTAAGCAATGCACTAAATCTACTTGAGCCTGCATGTTCTGCTATATACCCAAAAAGTTTTGTTTGTTTATTAATCTCATTGGCAATATTCATTATGCTTTATCCTTACATATCATCGGTTATCCCCCAAAGTTCTCTTGCTTCTTCCTCTTCTGCTTTGCATCTATAACAAAGTTTATCTGGTGTGTTGGTGCTAAATATCATGTTACACTCATCACAGCGGCGCACATTAAAGTTTATCAGATTTTGCACCTTTGGCTCGAAAAACTCTTGTATATGGTACCCCTTCATCAGCCCTATTGCATCAGGTTCACATACATCATGGCAAATATGACATTTGATACACATAAATGGGTCAAAATCGATTTTAGAGTTTTTTATATCAGAAGTGAGTGCTCCAGTTGGACAAAGTCTGTAACACATTTGGCATGCAGTACAAAGCTCTGCGTTCATCTTTTTTTGAGAGGTAAAACTCACTTCACTTGCATCTATCACATGGTACACAGATGGTTTTTCTAATCTTTTGATAGCGGTGAAAAATATCTTTCTTTTTTCTGGTAAACGTTTTTTCTTTAGAAGTGCGATATCTGTCTTTTGAAGATTATGTTCTACGAGTTCATCAGTTGCTTTTTGCACCTCATCTTCAAACTCTTGTTTTGTTTTTCCCACAGTTTTTAGATTGATTGAACGTAAAAAGTCACGTCTTGAACTCTCTTTTTCTTCTGCTATATAACAAACTTTTTCTAGAATTATCTTTGCATCGTTTTCCATCGCTTCGAGTAGATAGGTTGCTTCTTCATAATTTGCCATTATTTGTTTATGGCATGTGTGTGCTATATCACATCCATCACAGTATCCCATATCAAGAACTAGCTCTTTTTTAAGCACCGCTAAAGAGATAAGATGTTCGATACTTATCCCTGCGATACAAGGAATATTTTTACGACATGAGATAAGATTTTCATCACTCTGCATCATCTCAAAGAAAAAATCCGTCGCATTAAAATCACTTAAACCCAAAGCTTCAGTAGGACAAATACCATGGCATGCTGCACAACCAACGCACAAAGAGAAGTTAATGCTCGGAAGCGTCGTATTATCTATGACGATAGCTTTTGTAGGACAAACATCAGCACAACGTGTACATTCACTCTCTTTACTAAGAGAACGTACACACCGGCTAGCTTCAAGATGAAGAAGCGACATATCTTACTTCAGCTCCCCTACAAGATACTCGTTATCACTCAAAATAAACTCTAATGCCATATCTGCAGCATCAAAGTAGAGTGGAGTTCTTGCCTCAAACTTCATATTTAAAAGATAAATTGGAGCCCAACGAAGGAGATGTTTGTTTAAAAACTCTTTTTGTACTCTTTGCAGTTCCACTTTGGCTTCTGTATCACCCTCTTCTAGCGCTTTTAACTCCGCTTTTGCTAAATGATGCATAAACTCTAACTCCACACCAATATGGTCAGAGGATACGGTACGCGCAGCTTCATAATCCACCATAAAGTCATACGCACTATACATATCTGTGACAGGATTTGCACCACCTGTTTCTATCATCTGATCTTCACGCACATAAAAGCTCTCATAAGGGATGAGATGGAGTACTGAAAGATTGACAAAGTCAGGGTTAAGATACTCTTCTAAAAGTTTTTTATTTTCCAACTCGGCAAGAGGTTTCCACTCTTTAAACTGTGGAAGAAAGTCCATAATCATAGGGTCTTTTTTTATAATATTTAAAGTCGTTTCATCAAGTTCTTGCAAAAGAACCCGTGATAAAAGTGCATAAATATTGATTCGAGCTTGTGTTTGTTCCATATTTTTCGTCTTTATTGGTAATTTTTTAGGTGATGATTTTATCACAAAAGGCTGAATATTGGGTTAGAGAATTTTATAAGTATTATTTATCTAACATGCCATAGTTATGGCATGTCTATTTTAGAGATAACGTGTAGGTTCCTCTGGTCGCTCTTTCTCTTCATAAATAGAAAGAGATGGAAATGCAAACTCAAGATTGTTTCGCTCAAATATATCCATAATCTTAAACATAACATCCTCTTTTACTGCAAGCCACTCACTCCAATTGACTGAAGTAGAAAAACAATAAATAAGGATATTCATACTCGAAGCTTTAAACTCATCTAAAAATACCAAAAGAGTTTTTTTTACCCCATAAACATCATCTTGCGAAACAAGTCTTGTGTTAATATTATCTTCAAGTTCATATCGAGTATATTGTGTTGCTATACGAGGGTGCGTTTCTAACATTTCGCGTATCTCTTTAATAGCATTTTTGATATCTTGTGCTTTGGAATCATACGTAATTCCGATACTCATTTTGATACGACGTCCAACGGTACGCTTATTCCAGTTTTTAACATCACCATTTGCAAGGGTGTTATTTGGTACAGATATAAGTGCATTATCAAAAGTTCTAATAGTTGTGACGCGCAGTCCAATCTCTACAACTGTCCCCTCAGCGCCCCCTATCTCTATCCAATCCCCTTGAGAAAAGCTATCACTCATAAGTATAGAGATAGTTCCAAAAAAGTTTGCAAGGCTATCTTTTGCAGCAAGAGCTACTGCGATACCACCAATCCCAAGTCCTGAGAGAATCGCTGTGAGATTGACTCCCATAAAATTAAGTGCAACAAGTATACCTGCCACAACGATAGCAAAATTGAGTATCTTTAACCCCACATTTATCACTTCATTCTTGACATTAGAACTCTTCGTAACGTCTTCTATCTCCTCTATCTTTACCCCTGCAATAGCATTGATAAGCAAATAAATCCAATAGGTGATAAGCACAACATAGGTGATATTAAAAAGCTCGCGTGTCGCTTGAATCGTTGTAAAATCGTTATAAACAAAGAAAATAATGTCAAAATTAAGAATAATAATAATGATTTCACTAGGTTTTCTCAAACGTTTAATAATATCTTTTGAGTAGTTTTCTAAACGTTTTATCTTCAAAAGTGAAGCTTCTAAAAAATCAAATCCAAGCCTACGTACAATATAAATAATCCCTATACTAAAAGCAATTATCGTAAGCTTTACCACCATCGGATCAAACCCGCTCATAAAAGGTAGATTTTTAACTACAAAACTACTCACAATTATCTCTTCCATGTATACCTTTCCCTCACACTCGCTAAAAATTAAATTTTTTAAGGTTTCATTTTACACTAGAGAGAATTAATGCGAGATTTAATTGGTTATTTTTCTTGAGATATAATGATTAATTAAAAATTTCCAAGGGGGCGTTATGGCGTATTTTGACAAGGTAAAGGTAGGTGATAAACTCTATGGCATGGTGTTTGGTGCTGGAGAGGTTTCTCAGGTGTTTGAAGATAGTCACTATAAGATGATGGTACGTTTCAAAAATGGATATGAAGTACCTTATACAGATGATGGTGTTCCAGGTTGGGGAACATTTAGAAAACAGACTATCTATTACAAAGGTGACATTGACCTTACAGAAGTTGATTTTACCCCTATTACAAAAGTACTCTCTCCAAAGAAAATCATCAAACTTCGTCAAAAGAAAAAGCTTGAAGTGCGTTTACCATCTGGTATATGGGCAAAATGCAAAAAAAGTATAAAAGCATATGTAGAAGAGATGCTCGAAGCTGAAAACTACCACCTTTTTAGAAAATCCCCAGAAAACTAAAATTCTATAAACTAGCGAAAAGTAATAGAAAAATCATCGCTAGTTTTATAGTGTTTTTTTATACTTATCAAATGAAATTATTTCATTTCAATTTGTTACATCTCTATCAAAAAAATCAATTTTTAGCGATTAAATTTTTCAATTGTGCTAAGATAGTTCCATTACGTTAGGTAAGGAAAGTCTATGCTACACAGTCTCAGTATCGAAAAAAAGATGAACTACTTTATTGCTTTGGTGAGTTCGTCTGTAATCCTCATTGCATTTTTTGTATTTTTGGCGACAAGCCATATCGAAACCAAGTACAACCATCTCAGAGAAAACTCTATGCAAGGTGCACTCACAACTCTTGAGATAGAAAAAAATCTTAATTATGTAAGTCGTACATCAAGAGATATTATCCTCGGTGGAAACTATGATAAAGATATCAAAACTTTAGAAAAAACGGTGCAAAAGATAGAAGAATATTTCACTCTTTTAGAGCCTATGATGTTAGATAGCGCGTCAAAAAATATTCTTCAAGAAGCACAAAGTTCAACTGTCGCATTTTTACAAAACTCCCTTAAAATGATGCATGGACTCACAAGCGAAGAGATAGAGAATCATACAAAAGAGATCTACACAAACTATAAAAAAACACTCACTCCTTATGCAGAAGCTTCTAGAGATAGCTTTAAAAAGCTAGTAACGCTCAAACAAGAGGAGCTAAACGTAGCCTCCAAAGAGCTCTCAAATGAACTTAACTTTTATAAAATTTTTGTAAGTATCGCAGGTGTGTTGATTACGGTTGTGATTTTTATACTCGCAACTATAATCCGTAAATCTATTACCCGCGGGATAAGAGATTTCACACAAATTATCAAACACTCTGCAAAAGGGGATTTCTCCCATACAGATACAGATGCAAATGAGCACACAGAACTTGGAGTGATGGGAATAGAACTATCCAAACTTCTTACACATACTCAAAATCTTATTGATGAGATAAACACAACTATCACAGATGCTTCTAAAGGAGTCTTTAACCATCAGATTTCTCACAATGGAATGGAGGGTGCATTTGTTGAAGCGATTGAGAGTGTTGCCTCAAGTATTGAATTTATGAAAGAGCAAAACAAAAAAGTACAGCGTGATACCTTTAATGCAAAACTAAGTGCAAAAAGTATCAATGTATCAGAATCACTCTCACTTATCAAAAATGATTTACATCATAATATTGATAGTCTCAAAGTGATTACAAATGCAACAAAAACAGCTGCTACTCTTGCAAATGATTCACGTTCAAGTATTCACGCGATTGTAAGTGAACTAGGATTTTTAAGTGAGCAAGCAACCACTAACAACCATAATATAAGTGAGCTAGCCAGTCAAACCAATAGCATCACCTCTATCATCGAACTCATTACTGATATAGCAGATCAGACAAACCTCTTAGCACTTAATGCAGCGATAGAAGCAGCACGTGCGGGTGAACATGGTCGTGGGTTTGCTGTAGTTGCTGATGAAGTGCGTAAACTTGCAGAACGCACCCATAAAGCAACAAGTGAGATAACTATCTCTATCAAATCTCTCCAACAAGGGATGAATGAGATCCAAACAAGCTCTGAAGAGATGAGAGTAACAGTGGAAAGCTCTTCTGAAAAGATAGAAAATTTTGAAGATACACTTGTCGATTTAAGTGATAACTCCTCTAAAATTGTTGATTCTTCTTTCTTTATGGAAAATAGTGTCTTTGTAGTTCTTGCAAAAATCGATCATATTCTTTATAAATCACGTGCGTACAACTCGGTTATGTCACTCAATAAAATTTTAGATGAGCTAAGTACACATCAATGTAGTCTTGGCATGTGGTACCACGATGAGGGACAACGTAGATTTGCACAGACAAATGCTTACAAACATATGGATGCACCACATGTCATAGTGCATAAAAACGCAAATACAAATCTAAAATATTTAGAGGGTAATGCAGAAGTACAAACACTTGCACATGCCAAAGAGATTTTAGAAAACTTTGAAACTATGGAAAAAGCTTCTGATGAGCTCTTTAACCTTTTAGATCAAATGCTTGAAGAGTCACAAGCTTAAATCTTTTTAATACCACTCTTCAAAATTTTTTGAGGAGTGTTTCTCTTTTTTATATCTTCTTGCATTTTTTGTTTTTTCTAATTGGTTTGCTTCATAGAGGATTGTATCTCGTATCTCTTCTATCGTTTTTTCTTCATCTTCCATACTTTGTATCATTTTTTTTACAAGTGTTTCTAAATCTTGCAAATCACCCTTATAAAGTATTGCTGCTTCGACACGATCAAGCAATTTTTTACTATTTGTACATTTTTTACTATATGCTTCTTTTGACAACTCTTGTGTGCTTGAAAGATACCCTATTATACTTTTGTGAAATCTTTCCAAAGCACGCATATATCGTATTCTTTTTGCATTTTCAATCATCTTTTGTGTGGCAGCCATCATTTTCCTAATAGGTTGTTTTGGTATAATTATACACACAATTTATACACGGAGTGTCCTTTGAGATTTTTTCTTACCTTTCTTCTCTTTATGGCATGTTCTCTTTTGGCTACTGTACAAAATGAGTACCCATCACAAAAGATTCTAGATTCAAAAATCCCTATCGTAGATATACGTACACCTAGCGAATGGAAAGAGTCTGGGTTACTCCAAAATGCTCTACCAATTATGTTTTTTGATGAGCGTGGCAATTATAATGTAGAGCTTTTTTTAAAACAGCTCCAATCACAAGTAGATGTATCTAAACCCTTTGCACTCGTGTGTCGAACAGGAAGTAGAACTAAAGTTGTGGCACATTTCTTATCACAGGAGTTTGGTTATCAAGTCATCGATCTTCAAGGTGGGATGCTCTATATAAAAGCAAAGAAACTTCCGATACTTCCTTATAAAAAATGAGAAAGTTTTTTCACTTTTTGTTTCATCTGATACTACGACTTATTATAGTGTTTAGCTTCATAGCACTTTTTCTTTTTTTGCTTTGGAAGTTTCTTGTGTTTTTGTTTTACTAGGTACCATTTTCACAAACTAGCAAAAACATTTAATATTATCGCAATCTATGTCGATATGTTTAAAAATATTTTAAAGCACGCTTTATATGCTCTAAGATATAATCAAATTCTTATTTTAATAAAGGTTGTTTTATGAAAAAAACATTTCAAAATTTACTTCTAGCTTCTTTGGTTGTTTCTGCGCCACTTGCTGCTGAAGAATATGTAAAATCATTAGTAGGTTTTGAGGGTGGTTATGGCAAATTAAATGTTGAACACGGCACAACACCTATCGAAAAAACAAGAATCAATGCAGGACATGGCGGGATCAAAATAGGGGCAGAATCTAGAAATGTTAGAATTTTTTTAAGTGCTAACTATTTAGATGGAACTAAATTTGATGATGGTATAACTTATGGCGCGTCACTTCAATATTTATTAAACTTTAGTGATTATGTAAACTTTTTTGCTGGTCCAAATCTTGGTATGATTGATGTCAGACTTATAGATGACAATCGTAATGGTATAAAAATAAGCAAAACATATGTAGGTGCTGATGCAGGATTTAATATCCATCTTGGAAAAAGTGCAGACTTAGAGCTTGGTGCTAGGTATTCTCATATCAATGCTACTAAAACATTAGCTGGAGTTAACTACGAATTAAAAAACCATATGACAGCTTTTGGAAGTTTGATTTTTAAATTTAATTTAGAAAAATAACTCTTTTTATTACATGCCATACTCTTTGGCATGTATTCTCCCCCTATTACAAAAAACGTATCAAGGAAATTATTGCATTTTCATATCATAGATACAGCTTCACATCCTTTTTTTGATTTAGCTTGGGAACTTTATGAGAACTCATTTCCTACTATTGAGAAGCGCACAAAAGAGGAACAAGAGATAACGATGCAAAAAACATCCTATTCTTTTATTGCATGCCATCAAGATAATATATTTTTAGGAATATTGGGATTTTGGAACATTGATGATTATATATTTATAGAACACTTTGCTATAGATGAAACGCTTCGAGGGCAA
>JAVETY010000109.1:0-5724 GCA_034005815.1 Sulfurimonadaceae bacterium
CCGATCTTCATCGATACTCTCATTTGGTAGCATATCTTTATATAGTATCTCTGCATTATAGGCATTATATTCCTCTTGTAATTCTAGTGCGCTTTTTGGTATATCACCAAGCCCTCTCCATCGAAATGACTCTGCTTTTTGAAAATATTTATTGACTAAATTTTGCGCTTTTTGATTTCCATCACGAGTGACTGCACGCGTATATTCCACTTCTACTTCTATCCTATTTTCATTGACTTGCTTCACTATTTTATATATAGATTCCATCACATCGACAGGCTCAAACCCTGAAACTACAACAGGTTTTTTATATTTTGTGGCAAATATATCATAGATTTTACTTCCAGTTATAACACTTACATGGCTGGGTCCCAAAAACGCATCGATTTTTGTTTCTTTATCTGCAAGCAGCAGTTCCATCGCTTCTGGAATCGTGACATGATTTATATGAAAATAAATATTTGGTATCTTTTGTGTTACTACAGTATCAATAAGCGCCGCACTCATCGGGGTGGTTGTTTCAAATCCTATTGCAAAGAAAATCACTTTTTTATCTGGATTTTCTTTTGCGATTTTAATCGTATCCAGTGGAGAATAGACAAAACGCACATCAGCGCCCTTGCTTCTCGCATCTTGCAAACTCCCTTTACTTCCTGGTACCTTTATCATATCTCCCAATGTAACGAGTATTACATCCTTTTGCATCGACAAAATATACGCATGGTCAATCCGCTCTTTTGGCATGACACACACAGGACATCCTGGACCATGGATAAATTTTATATTTTTTGGTAGAAGTTGTAAAATTCCATATTTCATAATAGTATGGGTATGCCCACCGCACACTTCCATTATATAAAGAGGTTTTTCTAACTTTAATGCTTCTTTTTTGATAAGTGTTGCGTAACTAAGTATTGTTTTAGGATTTCTAAAATCATCATAAAGATTTTTAAGTTCTAATCCCATCTTAAAGTCCTCGATTTTGGCAATTATCATCCTCGAGCACCGTGCGATGTAGTGCATCATCATCAAGCATCTGTAACACTTCTTCATACACTCTAAGGCTTTCTAGCGCTTCTTTTTCATCTATCTTTTGCATCACAAAGCCTATATGGATAAGAACGTAGTCACCGACACTCACCCCACCCTCTTCTATAAGATTTAAGCTCGCATCACGCGAAACTCCCATAGTATCTACAGTAGCAGTATTAGTTTCTTTATCAATGGATACAATTTTACTCGGAATTGAGAGGCACATGACATTCCTTACTTTTCGATTATTATAGCCTTTATAGAGAATAATTCGGATATTAAATCGATTTTAACTATAATTCAAGTATTATTTTGCTTATATTTATAGTCTCAAAGGAATCGTAAATGCCATATGTCAAAGAAGTCTTCGACTACCTCAGAAGAACAAGTCCCTCACAAACAGAATTTTATCAATCCGCTGAAGATGTTTTAGAATCTCTCAGACCACTTATGCTCAAGCACCCAAAATATAGAAAACATAAAATTATAGAGCGCATCGTTGAGCCTGAACGTCAAATTATGTTTCGTGTAAACTGGGTAGATGACAAAGGTGAGATTCAAGTAAACAAAGGGTTTAGAATCGAGTTTAACTCAGCTCTCGGGCCATATAAAGGTGGTCTTCGTTTTCACCCAAGTGTAAATGCTGGTGTTATCAAGTTTTTAGGATTTGAACAAACTTTCAAAAATGCGCTTACTGGACTTCAAATCGGTGGTGGAAAAGGTGGAAGTGACTTCAACCCAAAAGGTAAATCTGACAATGAAATTATGAGATTCTGCCAAACATTTATGAGCGAACTTTTCCGTCATATTGGACCCAATACTGACGTTCCAGCAGGAGATATCGGTGTGGGTGCTCGTGAGATTGGATATATGTTTGGTATGTATAAAAAACTTGCAAACCGTTATGAGGGTGTTCTAACTGGAAAATCTCTTAACTGGGGTGGCTCACTAGGTCGTAAACAAGCGACTGGTTATGGAGCTGTTTATTTTGCAAAATACATGCTTGAAGATAGAGGCGAAATACTAGAAGGAAAACGCTGTGTAGTTTCTGGAAGTGGAAATGTTTCTATCTACACTATAGAAAAACTCTACCATTTAGGTGCTATTCCTGTAACATGTAGTGATTCAAATGGGATGATATACGACGAAGAGGGGATAGATTTAGTACTCTTAAAAGAACTCAAAGAGGAAAAACGTGAAAGACTTACAGAATATGTAAAATACAAACCAAATGCAATATATACTCCAGTAGAAAAGTATACAGAGGGATGTAATGGTGTTTATTCTATCCCTTGTTTTGCAGCATTTCCAAGTGCAACACAAAATGAACTCAATGCAAATGATGCTCAAAACCTTATGGATAATGGATGTATATGTGTAAGCGAAGGTGCCAACATGCCATCAACACATGAAGCAGCAGAGATTTTCATCAAAGCAAAAATCTGTTATGGTCCAGGAAAAGCAGCAAATGCTGGTGGAGTTGCTACAAGTCAACTTGAAATGGCACAAAATGCCTCTATGGTAAGCTGGAAGTTTGAAGAAGTTGACGCAAAATTAGCACAGATTATGAAAAATATTTATGTCAGTGCAAGCACAACAGCGGCAGAGTTTGGTGAACCTACAAACCTAGTTCTAGGTGCAAACATCGCAGGCTTTAGAAAAGTAGCTGATGCTATGATTGAGCAAGGTTTAGTTTAAAATTTCTAGTACGTCCTCCAAAAGTAAAAATACGTTATCCTAAACTGTAAGCACGTCATCCTGAACTTGATTCAGGATTTCGCTTTTAATCACTTCTTCTTCATAACATACATAATAATTTTACAAATAGTTATAAGTATTTTAATGCTAAAGCACCTGAAGCAAGGAAGCATGCCCGAATACATTCGGGGTTCCAAGAGAGTACGAAACCTCGAATTTATTCGAGGCTATATTTAGTTTCACTCTATCGTTATAAAGAAACACACCCACGTCATTCCGTGCTTGACACGGAATCTCTTATGATATGTCATACTATCGAAATATTTTGATGATAAAAATATTAGAAATATCACATTTAAAAAATAGCTACATATAGGATAAAAACATATGATACAAGAGATAGATTTAACCATAAAACCAGAATTTGTACAAAACTATAAAGATGGGTATCCTCTCATTTCTAAAGAATCTATACTCAACTGGGATAAGGTTAAAAAAGAAGGTACGATTTTAAACCTTCTAGATGATAAAGGCAAGTTTATACTAAAGGCTTATCATGGAGTACAAAACAAAGGCTATGGTTGGGCACTTACAACAAATAAAGACACACAAATAAATCAAGATTTTTTTAGTACAAAAATAAAATCTGCTCTTGAATATAGAAAAGACTTTTTTACAAACAAAGATACAACTGCTTGGAGAGTTTTTAATGGTGAAGGCGATGGAGTTGGTGGATTATGCATAGACTATTTTGATGGGTATTATGTGATTACATGGTATAGTCTTGGTATTTATGAGTTCAAATCAGAGATACTTGAAGCCTTAAAAAACAATGTGACATACAAAGGTATCTATCAAAAAAAACGCTTTGATTCAAAAGGAAAATACCTTGATAATGAAGATGATTTTATTTGTGGAGAGAGAGCTCCCCAACCTCTCATAATCAAAGAAAATAGAGCTAACTTTGCCATTTATTTGGATGATGGAGCTATGGTTGGTGTATTTTTAGACCAAAGAGATGTAAGAGAGACTATAAGAGAGAATTACGCAAAAGGTAAAAGTGTTTTAAATACCTTTTCTTATACAGGTGCATTTTCTGTTTTTGCAGCCCTTGGTGGTTCTACAAAAACTACAAGCGTAGACTTAGCTAAACGCAGTTACTCAAAAACTAAAGAGCAGTTCTTAGTAAACAACATAGATGTTCTCAAACAAGATATTGTGGTTGAAGATATATTTAACTATTTTAAGTTTGCTATTAAAAAAAAGTATTTATTTGATTTAGTAATCCTAGACCCTCCTAGTTTTGCAAGATCTAAAAAACACACTTTTAGTGCATCTAAAGACTATGTAAACCTTTTAAAAGAAGCTATTGCTGTCACAAATGAAGGTGGAACCATAGTAGCCTCTACCAACTCAGCGAACTTTAATATGATGACTTTTAGCGACTTTATAGATAGGGCTTTTAAAGAGTTAAACACAAGATATAAGGTCAAAGAGAGATTTTCTCTACCAAAAGATTTTAGAGTTTGTGAGGATTTTAAAGAGGGTGACTATCTTAAAGTAGTATTTATTGAAAAAATAAGATAAAAGAATAAAAATGACACAAAATATAACAAACTACAAAGATTCTAAGATAGCTATTATTGGTGCTGGTCCAGCAGGACTTATGGCGGCAGAAGTTTTGTCAAATGCTGGTTATGCTCCGATAGTATTTGATGCAAAACCCAGTGCAGGTCGTAAGTTTTTACAAGCAGGACGAGGCGGATTAAACCTAACCCACTCTGAAGATTTTAGTGTTTTTTGTAGTCGTTATTTTGAAGCTCAACACTCTATGCAAAAAGCTCTTAATATCTTTAGCCCAGATAATATGCGTGAGTGGGCGAAAAGCCTTGGATTTGAAACTTTTGTTGGCTCTTCTGGCAAGGTCTATCCACTAAATAAAAAAGCAGCTCCCCTACTTCGTGCTTGGATACAAAAACTAAAAGCAAACAACACTAAGTTTAAAATGAAACATAATTTTATTGGCTTTAGTAAAGATGTTTGGAAGTTTCAAACGCCTGATGGAGTTAAAGAATACACATTTGATGTAGTCATATTGGCTCTTGGTGGCGCGTCTTGGCCACAGCTTGGCGCAACAGGAGAATGGACAAAGACACTAAAAGAAAAGGGCTTAAATATATCTGCACTTAAACCCTCAAACATGGGTTTTAATGTGAATTATTCTAAAGTATTTAAAGATAAATTCTCAGGAACTCCACTAAAAAATGTACAACTCTCTTTTAGAGATATAAACGCTAATCATCACTCAAAACTAGGTGAATTGCTTGTAACTGAGTTTGGGATTGAGGGAAACCTTATCTATGCCCATTCAAAATATATAAGAGAGCTTTTAGAGCTAAAAGCTCCTGTCACAGTTTACTTAGACCTCTTTGTTCATACTAGTGAGAGTAAACTAAGAGAGCTTTTAAGTGCTCCAAGAGGCAAACAAAGTTTAAGTGCTTTTTGGAAGCGTTTAGGACTAGATGGAGTTAGAGCATCTTTACTAAGAGAAGTTTTAGAGTATGATGCACTAAACAGGCCTGACTTAGTAGCAAAAACGCTTAAAAATTATCCTCTAACCATAGAGTCTTGCAGACCTTTGCAAGAGGCAATTAGTACAGCTGGAGGATTAAAATTTGATAACTTAGATGATAATCTAATGCTCAAAGATTTCACTGGTGTATTTTGCGTAGGAGAGATGCTGGATTGGGAAGCTCCAACGGGAGGCTATCTTTTAACAGGAGTTATGGCTCAAGGCAAACAAGCAGCCCTTGGTATTTTAAAATATTTACAAAAAAATCACGACTAAATAACTCAACTTTCGCACATAAAACCTAGTACTCGGTGCAAGCATCGCAGGATTTAGAAGAGTAGCAGATGCTATGATAGAGCAAGGATTAGTTTAAAACTATCCTCACGTCATCCTACGTCTGTTGTGTTGTTGACACGGAATGA
>JAVETY010000012.1:0-11217 GCA_034005815.1 Sulfurimonadaceae bacterium
CCACTCTTTTTTATCATAACAAGGTGCTTTACAAGTACGGCACTTTGGTTTTGGATCATGTGGACATGCCATAAGTTTCTCATGTGAATATGTGAGCAATTCATGGCATGTATCACAAAGAACTATTTCTGATTTATATCTCTTTTCATTATAGTTTAAATCGTAAGAGCGGAGCATTAGGTTTTGATGATTTTCTTTGCAATATAAAGAAAAAAATCTCTCTAAATCATCCAACTCTTTTTGAAATTTTTCTGCTTGCATTAGTGCGCGCTACACGGACTCATACCAGATTTAAAAAACATCGCAGTCACAGTATCCATCGTTTGTATATGCTGTATAAGCCATGGGCTCATCTCATTTTGCATATACTTTTTAAGAGACTCTGCATCTTTTGTAGTTTGCCATGCACGAAATACTGCGTCCATTTGTGCAAGTGCTCTATCATGCTCCCCTTTATGCATCATATAAGGTGGGAAAGATCTCTCTTGCATCATCTTCTCTTCTGTTTGAAAATGATTTATTGTATGGGCAAACCATTCTGAGTATATATCACTCACACTTTGCTCATTTTTTGTACTCTTCTCTTTTATATATGCCTCTATTGCTTCGTTTATTCTATTAATTATCGCAACATCCTCAAAATGTGTAACATTCATAAAATCCATAGCTACTAATGGGAGGTTTTCTACATTTATTAACATCATAAAATCCTTAAAAGAAATAAAAAAGCATTCTATCCTAATTAAATTCTAACGAGTTGATATAAGTCAAGATGCAAGCTATAATTATCCCTATGATTATAAATGACTTACGCCGACTTGATCTTTTCAAAGATTTACAAGAGCAAAAACTTGCAAAAATAGCAGCTATCACTACCATAAAAACTTTTAATGAGGGTAATATCTTATTTTATGAGGGTGAGCATTGTGAATACTTTTATCTTCTTTTAGATGGAGCACTCAAGCTTTATAAAACAGGAATAAAAGCAAATGAGATAGTGTTGCACTATTTTGTGCAACCTACACTTGTGGCAGAGATGGCATCACTCGAATCTGTCCCTTTTCCTGCGACGGCTTCAGTGATGAAACCCTCTACCCGTGTCGCTCTTATAGATCAAGCAAAATTTTTAGAGCTTCTATTAAATGATGCAGAGCTCTCTTTTTTTCTCGTGAAGTCTTTGACAAAAAAGATAAAAACTCTTGAAGTGGCTATCAACCGCAACCTCGTTTTTGATGCAACACTCAAAGTATGTTCTATGATTCAAGAGGAACCTGATGTCTTTGCTACCCATAAACATAAAGACATAGCACTTCTTTTAAATATGGCGCCAGAAACACTTTCACGTATTGTTCAAAAACTCAAAAAATTCGGTATCCTAAGTGATGTAAATATCCTCACTGCTCCTGAAAAACTTGAACTCTTTCTAGAATTCAAGTAAAAGTTAAATATCAGAAATATCTTTTGTAGGGTCATATTGGTTGACTTCTGTACCAATATTTGAATCTTTTAATAGTTCAAAGTTTGCTATCTCTTCTTGTGTTGGAGCAATAGTATCTTCTTTAAAAAGAAGGATAAAATTACTTCCATGGTAACGAAATACCATAGCACTAGGATATGTTACTTTTAAAAATTGCGCCAACTCTTTTAAAAACAAATCCCCCTCTTTCCATCCTCGTTGTTTATTATATGTAACAAAACTTTTAAGCTCTACTGCATACATCGATTTGTAATCTTCCCCTAAACGATTGAGAAACGTTTGTAGATAGGTTTCATTGTAAGTATCTGTGAGCCAATCCATAAAAAAGTAAGCAAAACGACGTTGTTCTAGCTCGTTTGTTGGAAGTTGTGATGTTTGTTCCACATCAATATCTTTAAGAGTTTCAAGAGCTACACGTACCGCATCAGGATGAAACTGTCCCCCACTAAATTGTTTTATCTCTTCAAGTGCTTCTGAAACTGACATGCGAGGTTTATAGATGCGATTTGTAGTCATTGCATCAAAAGCATCTGCCACACCCATGATGAAAGATAAAAATGGTATCTTGCTCATCTCACTTGCTTCTATTGTTGGGTATCCTTTGCCATCATAGTGCACATGATGGTATTTGATAATCTCTGCTAAATCTTCATACATTTTAATCTTAGAGAGCATCTTATACCCCGCTGTTGCATGCTCTTTTATCAGTTCATATTCCAAGGGTGTAAGGTTTCCAGGTTTTAATAGTATCGAGTCAGGGGTAACTACTTTACCTATATCATGAAGGATTGCTGCTTTTTCTAGCTTTATTATTTCCTCCTCTTCCATACCAAACCCCTTCGCTATCAGACGACAATACTCTGCCACACGAAGTGTATGTCCTGCTGTATAACTATCTCGTTGTTCTATGATATTTACAAAAGCTAAAATAGTTTCTTCGTAATTTGATATCTTTTCAAGCTCCATAAATTCTAACTTACTTCTTTGGTAGATACTACTAATAGCAAGCCCTATATCAGTTGCAAGATTTTCCAATATACGAAGTTCTGGCTCTTGAAAGCCATCCTCTTTTTCCGTAAATACAGAGAGCGTTCCTAAAATCTCATCTTGAGCACTTGCTTGAATCACGAGGGTTGTAATATGACATGCATTACATACATAATCATCCTCTGCAACACTAAATCGATGTCCATCTGGAAGTTTTTTGGTAATAGTTTTTTTCTCATCTAATGCTTGTTTTACACTCTCTAAAGCAAAGCTATCAAGTGAACTATCGAGCTCATATGTTCTTTTTACCATAGGCATACTCACATCTTTTGTACGAATACTCATCTCTAAAAGATTATTTTTTAAAAGCCCTATCCATACAAAACGATAATCTTCATGTTTTACAAGACGTTTTGTACTATTTTCTATCACACTTTGAATCGATATTGAAGAGATAAGGAGCTCATTGATGTCGGCGATGGTTTTTAAAATATTTTTGAGATATCTTTCATGCAAGTAAAGTTTTTTTATCTCAAAGGTACGCTCTTTTACTTTTATCTCTAATCCTGTGTTGAGTGCTTCTATATATTTTTTATTTTCATGTAATTTTTATTGAGTTTATAGATATACGCCAAAACGCCTACAACAATCAAAAAAACTATAATAACGCTATAAAAAAGAAACTTGTATTTGTTATAAAATCTCTCAAGGCTTAGTTTGGCAAGCTCTTTATAGGGTCCAACATGCAACTCTTGCATCACATCATGTACACCTGAATAATCAAGTGGGATAGTCCAACCAGCGATGCCTGCATCTGTTGCCATCTTAGACTCAGGAGTAATCTTTAAAAGTGCTACGAGTACTTCATTTGCTAATGCTTCTGAAGTTGTAGAGAGTTTTGCGAAGGGCCATTCTGGATAGAGTTTTGTGGTGACTGCAAAAGAGAAATTTTTATATATTTTAGGCTCTACAACCTTACAACATTCAAGGTTTATAAGTCCTTCACGCTCCATGCGCTCCAAAGTATCACTTCGTACTATCCCTGCGTCAATCATCCCATCTCGAACTGCAAAAACCACTTGATCGTGTGAGCCATAAAACGTTAAGCTTTTAAAATGCCTCTCTTCTACACCATTGTCTTTTAGCTCTTTCAGTGCCATAATCCAGCCACCAAAAGAGTTTGCATCAACTGCACCAATAGCTTTTCTTTTTAGATCTACTAGAGTCTCTATCTTACTCGTTTGTGGAACTATGATTGCACTTCCAAAACTTGTAGTTGTTGTTTTATTAGAATTTAAATTTTTCAGTGTAGCGATACGGCTCACTCCATAGAGATACTCTAAAGTGACATAATCCATCGTATTTGTGATAAGAAAATCAATATTATTTTGCGCTACATTTTCTTGCATCTCTGCAAAGCTTATGGGAATAATTTGAAATTCATATCCATTCATCTCTTGCGTAAGATACTCTGCAGTAGCCTTGTATTCTGCGAGTGTTATATCACTGCTGCGCTTTGCAAGAACGCCAATTTTTACCTGCTCATTGGAGCTTAAAAGTATTGAAAATAAAATAAGTAGCAAAAATATTCGTTGCATCTATCTAGCCTTATATAATAAATTTTGATTATTACGTGTTGTAGTATACTCTTTAATTATTATTTGTCTCTTTTAGTCAATACAAGGGTTTCTATATCTGCGATCTCTTTGACAATCTCTTTAGAAAGGTTTTTATACCCCTCTTTTGTAACTAAAATATTATCTTCGATACGTATCCCTATACCACGATATTTTTTAGGAATTTTCATATCTTTTTGTTCACAGTATATCCCTGGCTCGATAGTAAGAACCATCCCAGCTCCTAGAGCTATCTCTTTGTTATTTTCATCTTTATAAGGTGCCATATCATGTACATCAATCCCTAACCAATGCCCTATCCCATGTGGATAGTACTTTTTATAACTCTCATTTTTGATAAGTTTTTTAGGCTTTCCTTGCAAAATTCCAAGACGACACATGCCATGAGTTAAAAGCTTGCATGCCTCTTTTTGTAAGTCACTTCTGAGCACTCCAGGGCGAATCATATCAATCACTTTTTTTTGTGTACTAAGAACTAATTCATAAAGCTCTTTTTGTGCCTTACTAAAGCCTGTTCCTATAGGAAATGTTCGAGTGATATCACTTGCATAATATTGGTATTCACACCCTGCATCTATAAGTACAAGGGAGCCTTTTTGAAGCGGTTTATCATTCCTTATATAATGTAAAGTGTTAGCATTATTGCCACCTGCGACTATAGAGGTATAGGCGTCATTATATGCTCCATGATTTTTAAAGATATACTCTATTTTAGCTTGAAGTTTATACTCATAGTCAGCATTTTTACCATATCGCATAGCCTTATGGTGTGCTTCTTTTGCAATCGCAATGGATTGTTGTATAAGATTGATTTCACTTTTGCTCTTTAGAAGACGCATCTCTTCTATAAGTGGCGCGATATTGGTATGCGATGGTATTTGTATCGCTACTCTTTGGAGTTGTGCTGATTTTTGAGTTTCTGCTTTAAAATCACAATAGAGCGTTTTTTTCTCTTTCATATGCTCTTTGATAAAAGTTTCGTATCCCTCTATCGTTTTTATTCCATCAAAATCCATACGTTTTTTTGCTTTTTTTACACCTAAACGTTTTCCATTCCATAACTCTTTCGTTGGGTCTTTTGGCTCTACAAAAAGATAGGTACGTACTTGTTTAGATTTTTTAATAAATACTAAAGCGCTATTATCTTCTTTAAAGCCTGTAAGATAGTAAAAATTACTATCTTGTCTATAAGGGAAGTCTGTATCGTTAGAGCGCTGTTTATACTCGCTACTAAAAACAACTGCTACAGAGTTTTTAGAGAGTTTTTTACCAATTATTACTCTACGTTTTTTATACTCTTTTTCTTTAATCATGGCATGTGCCTTCTAGCCAAACAAGCATAGATTGCATTAGCTCATCAAGTGCACTATCAAGTGCTATAACCCCACCTTCTACATTGAGCGTATTTACAGGATATATTGCTTCAAAGGTTTGAGATGCTTTTTGTTTTTTATTTTTTGTATCTAAAAGTGTTGCTCTTAAACGTACTTTTGCATAAGATTTTGTATGTAATTCATCATAAAACTGCATAAACTCTTCTACATTCACTTCTAAAACAAAGTCAGTTTTTGCTTGTGATTTATACGAAGCAACACTTTTATATATCTCTCTTTGGATAATTGACTGCGTGATTATATCGCTAAGCATCCTATCAAGTGCATCACTCCACTGCGACTGAGTATATGCAAACTCTTTATATTGCCCTTCACCATAATAGATTTTACGACTTGAAAGTGCTGCATTTGTAAAAACTTTATGTACTTTAAGAGTTGTTTTGCATGCCATAGATTTACTCTCTTGTGTCTTTGCCTTGAGTCGATATTCACTTACCGCCGGCGTGGTTGTACTACATCCACTGATTCCTAACACGAATACTATTGCTAAAATATATTGCATCATCTATTTCTCCCCTGGACCTTTTTTTATCATCTCTTGTTTATATAATATATCGCTTGGACTTCTTCTGTGTTCATCCATAACATCTTCCATACCCATCATAAGATTTTGTAACTCCAAAAGGGTATTTGTAAGGGCTGGAATAACATCTGCAGTTATCTCTTTGAGATTAAACTCACCACTGGTTACAGCACGTTCAACCTCTTTCATTGTTTCTTGTATCCCCAAATAACTTTGCATAATCGATTCGAGTGAGGCAGAAGTTTTCTCTTCCCAATCGATCCCTTTTGCTACAAATGTTTTCATATCAGGCATCATTATGTCTAGTTTTTTAGTAATACCATCAAGATTTGCCATAGTATTTTGTATATGTAGCAGAGTCTTTTCATCCAAGGTACGATCTACTTTTTCTAAAATATTTGTTGTTCTTTTTAATATTTTTGTAACTTCCTCTTGATTTTTTTCGTGTAAAAGTAGCTCTGTTTTTTGCAAAGTATTGGAGAGTTGCAATGAGACATCACTAAAAGATTTCTCTACATTTTCAAAAAAGGAAGGTTCTGTTTTAATGATGGGATATTCTTCTCCTTCTCTTGCTTCTAAAAGTAAAGAGTCTTGTTCACCCATACTTAGATTGATATAAGTAAGCCCCGTTATCCCTTGCGCTGTAAGTCTTGCAAGAGTGCTCGTTTTTATAGGTGTGCTACTTATTACATCAATGGAGACTTCCACTTGTTCTGAGTTTTTTGGATCGATTTCCAATCCAGATACTTTTCCAACTGAGATACCTCTATATTTTACAGGTGCATCAATATTTAATCCTAAAACTGATTCATCAAAGTAGATAAGATAGCGCTTTGTATCCGTTTGTGAAGTAGGTTTTAAAAGCCAATACCCAAACCCCATAAGGAAAGCAAATCCTACGAGCGTTATCAAACCTATCAAAGTATAATTGACTTTATTATTCATATTCACCCCTAAAAAATGTTTTTATAAATTCACTCTGTGCATCTTTTACACCTGCTACATTTCCCTCATATACGATTTTTTGATTATCAATAATCGCCATTTTATCAAGTGTCGAATATATTGACTTTAAATCATGCGAAACCATGACAATGGTAAGCCCTAAAAGTGTACGAAGTTTTAAGATAAGCACATCAAACTCTCTTGCAGAGATAGGGTCTAACCCACTTGTTGGTTCATCTAAAAAAAGAAGCTTTGGATCCATAGAGAGTGCACGTGCTAGTGCTGCTTTTTTCTTCATACCTCCACTCATTTGTGAGGGATATAAAAATGCATCACTTTGTTTGAGCCCTACTATGTGAATTTTAAATTGTACTATCTCATCAATCATCTCTTTTGACATATTTGTATACTCTTGTAGCGGTAAGGCTATATTTTCATAAATACTTAAAGAGGAAAAAAGTGCACCATGCTGAAATAATACACCCCATCGCTGTCTTAACTCTTGTGCTTTTTTCGCTGTTATATTACTTAATTTTGAACCAAATATCTCTATCTCTCCACCACTGGTAGGCTGAAGCATCACCATCTCACGAAGCAGAGTTGTTTTTCCACATCCACTCGGTCCTAATAATCCATATATCTCCCCCTCTTTTATTGAGAGATTTAAACCATCATGGATAACTTTTTTTCCAAATGCTGTTTTGAGATTAGTAACTTTTATAAGTGTTTGCATCATATCCCCAAATTGGTAAATGCAACTGAGAAAATTGCATCACATACAATCACCGCAAAGATTGATTCTACCACGCTTCTTGTTGTATTAAAACCTATACTTTGCGTATCATTTTTCACCATTAAGCCACGGTAGATCCCTATAGTTGCAATCAAAAATGCAAAAAATGGACCCTTTGATACCCCCACAACAAAATGTTTAAGTGCTATCACATCAGAAAATCTATCTAAGAACATATCGAACGAGAGCCCAAGATCAATATTTGCGATAATAATTCCCCCCAAAAGAGCAGCTATATCAGAAATAAAAATCAAAAGTGGCATCACAATCATAAGCGCAATAATGCGTGGTATCACTAAAAATTTATAAGGATTAAACCCCATAGTTCGCATCGCATCTAACTCTTCTGTTATCTTCATAGCACCAATTTGAGCTGCAAAAGCAGAACCACTTCTTCCCGCTATTACAATCGCGGTAATAAGCGGAGAAAGCTCTCTAAGTATCGAAAGCCCTAGCATATCGACTATAAAGATATTTGCTCCATAGAGTTTTAACTGAAAAGCTGATTGATACGCAACGACTACACCCATCAAAAAACTTGTGACAAATACAATAAGTATTGCTTTTATAGCAGTTTCATTTATCTCAAAAGCTATCTCTTTATAACGAAAACTATTTGGTACTTTTAAAAATGCAATGATTGTAGAGTAAATTATCCCTAAAAAAGATATAAAAGAGAAAAAACCTTTGAGGTGCGCTACTATGTATTCCCCTGTTTTTTCTAAAAAGTTACTATCTTTTAGAGGTAATTCTGTTTGGGAAATTGCTTTTACGCTTCGTACTAGCTCTAAAGTTTGTAAAATTCTCGGATCTTGTATATTTGAAGATATAACGATGCCAAGAGCAGAAAATTCTTTGGTTATTTTTTCTATAAAAAGTGCAGCTGCTGTATCGATAAATTTTAAAGCATCAAAATTGAGTATAATTTTTTTGACACCCTCAAGTGAGATATTTTGGAGTTGTTTCTCAAATGGTGCGATAAAAAAAAGAGTAAATTCTCCTTGAAAGCTCAAGGAGAGTTCATCTTTTTCTCTAAAGAGTAAAAGAGAGGTTTTTTCTTTCATAAAAGAAGACTTAAAAGTCTCTCTCTAAAAGTTTGTTTACCTTTAAGATTGTAAGTATGCGGTCTTCTTGCTTTCCTACTCCATCAATAAGGCTCTCATCACCCGCCATAGTCTCAGGTGCTGGTCCAATATTAGAGCGGCTGATACGAAGTGCCATTGTGAGTCTATCTATCACAAAACCTGCTACATCATCTCCTTGTTTTAAAACAAAAAAACGTGTATCTTCATTATGTTTTTTAGCTTTTAGACCAAATTTTAAACGCAAATCTATAAGAGGAATAACTGAACCACGAAGGTTAAAAACACCTAAAACATACGCTGGTGTTTGTGGAACTCTTGTCCACTCGATTGGTTTAATTATCTCTTGGATAGTTAAAATTGGCACCGCGTACTCTTCATCTCCGATGATAAATCCTACGAGTTGTACCACATCATCTGAATGTACGAAATCGATCTCATTCTTTTTGGCTTGTTGGTTGATTACTTGTTTTAATTTATCACTCATTGTAAGAACTCCGCTTTAAAATTAACATTTCTCTGAACAACACTTGCTAGATAATCTGCTGAATATGGTTTCGTGATGTATTCAACCATACCTGACTCAACACCACGCATCCTATCTGATTTGCTAGTTCTTGAAGTAACTGCGATGAG
Source organism: Sulfurimonadaceae bacterium (assembly GCA_034005815.1). Classification (GTDB taxonomy): domain Bacteria; phylum Campylobacterota; class Campylobacteria; order Campylobacterales; family Sulfurimonadaceae; genus Sulfurimonas. Next base: position 9,475 of record JAVETY010000012.1, read on the forward strand.
TGGAAGTGTTTTGTATTTATTATACTTTTTAATCTCTGTTGCAAGCGTATAGCCATCCATACGTGGCATCTCAATATCTATAAGCATTGCATCAAACTGGTGCTCACCTTGTTTGAGGATATTGAGTGCTTCTTGTCCATCTGCTGCTTCAATTGTTGTTACACCTAGAGGCTCTAGGGATTTTTTCATAATCATTCTATCTGTTTTTGAATCATCTACAATCATAATCACATAATCACTTGATTTTGTTTTTTCTTTTGTTGTTGATGTAGATGTATCTTCTACAAATGCAGTTGATTTAACACCTTTTGCCATTTGCATAAGTGCTGCAACATCAACGATAAGTGTTACTCCGCCATCTCCACGAATAGTAGCTCCTGCAATTCCTTCAATACCTTTGAGGTATTCTCCAAGCGATTTTATAACAATCTCTTCTTGTCCAATAAGTGTATCTACAATAAGTCCAAGTTTACTTGAACCAAGACCTAAAACTACTACATAGGTATATTCACTTGAATCCATAACGCGTTTGACTTCAAAGATATCACCAATGTGTACAAGTGAGAGAACCTCTTCACGAAGTCTCATAACAGAACGGTTCTCCACAGTATAAATCTCATCCACACTAATACGTACAGTCTCTAAAACAGACGCAAGTGGAATTGCATAATGCTCCTCTTGAACTCCAACTAAAAGTGCTTGGATAATCGCTAAAGTAAGTGGAATTTTGAGCTTGATAGAAGTACCAACACCAAGTTCACTATCAATATCGATGATACCGTTAAGCTTTTCGATATTAGTTTTTACAACGTCCATCCCAACCCCACGGCCTGAAACGTTAGTAACGACTTTTGCCATTGAGAAGCCTGGTTTAAAGATGAGATTAAACGCATCTTTATCACTCATCATATCAGCTTCTTTTTCTGTGATAACACCTTTTTCTAAAGATTTCATTTTGAGCAGGTTTGCATCAAGCCCTTTTCCATCATCTGTAATTTGGATAACGATAGCGTTACCCTCGTTATAAGCTTTGAGACCAATAGTTCCTTGCTCTGGTTTGCCATTTGCCAAACGATCTGCTGGCGTCTCGATACCATGGTCACAAGAGTTACGGATAATGTGTACAAGTGGATCACCTATCTCTTCAACGATAGATTTATCAAGCTCTGTTTCTTCTCCAGAAATCTCTAACTCCATCTTTTTGTTAAGCTCACGTGTAAGGTCACGAATCATTCTTGGGAATTTATTAAATACTTTACCGATTGGAAGCATTCTTGTTTTCATAACGGCAATTTGTAAGTCAGTTGTAACGAGTGAAACGATAGAAACAACTTGTGTAAGCTCTTCTAAGAACTCTTCACCTTCATAACGCTCTTCTACATCATCGTTGATTTTGATAAGTCTATTTTTTGCAAGAACAAGCTCACCAATAAGGTTCATAAGGTGGTCGAGTCGTTTCACATCCACACGAATAGTTTGTTCTACTGTTGAGTTAGCTCTTTTTGCAGGTGCGGCTGCTTTTGCATCATCTGAATCATCATCATCTCTCTCTACTTTTGGAGCAGGTTTAGGCTTCATCGGCACAGGTGCTTTTGCAACCTCTGCTGGCTTCTCTTTTGGTTTTTCTTCCGCTGCATCTGAGGAAGCTTTTGCTGCGCGTTTCGCGTTATCTTCTGCTTGACGTTTTGCAAGAAGTCTCTCTATCTCTGCTTCAATCTCCTCTTCACTCAGGCTATCGTAGTC
>JAVETY010000012.1:11227-24266 GCA_034005815.1 Sulfurimonadaceae bacterium
ATCAAATCAATCGATTCTAAGATAACATCCATAACATCTGGGGTAATAGAGAGATCTCCATGTCTAGCTTTGTTTAAGACATCTTCCATATGATGCGTAAGATGTGTAAGTACATCAAAGTTTAAAAACGAAGAAGCCCCTTTGATTGTATGAGCAACACGGAATATTCCATTTAAAAGCTCTAAATCATCTGGTCTTGTTTCTAATTCAACTAAATCTTGGTCTAGTTGTTCAATTAACTCAAAAGCTTCAACTAAAAAATCTTGTAGTATTTCTTGAAATTCATCCATTTTTCACCCCTACTTCATATGAGCACGAACAATGCGTGCTATTTCGTCATAAAATTCTCTTGCTTTAAACTTCACAAGATATGCTTCGCCACCTGCTTCTTTGCCTCTATTTTCACTAAAGTGATCACTGATTGAGGAGTTAAAAACAATAGGTATTTTGTTAAATCTACCATCACCTTTTATAGTGGCAGCAAAATGAAAACCATCCATTTTTGGCATTTCAACGTCAGAGATAACAATTTTAAGATAATCTGCTATTTCATCACCATAAATGTCATACATTTCATTCATCTTATCTATCCCCTCGCGTCCATCAATCGCCTCAATCACGTCAAAGCCCATGTCTTCTAAAGCTTCTTTCACAATTTTTCTAGCTGTGGCGCTATCATCTAAAACAAGTGCAAGTCCAGTGAATTTATCTGTATCTTGTGGAATATCACCCAAATCTGGTTGGTAAAGACCTAATTCTTGCACAACATTTTCTAAGTCAAGTATCAAAAGAACATTATCATCTTCAATTTTAGTGACACCTGTAATTTTACTTCCATCCAGTGAGCCTGTACCACTTGCAAACGATGCAGGTTCAATATCATTCCAGCTTATACGACGGATACGTTTTGCTTCATGCACTACAAAACCTATAAGAATATTGTTAAACTCGGTGATAATAACACGATTATTTTTCTTTGTCGATTCAGGTTCTACTATCCCCATCCATTTTGCCAAACTCACAACTGGAATAACAACGTCACGCAAATCAAAAATACCTTCGATAAAATCGGGAGTACCTGGAAGTTCTGTGAGGTGAGGAATTTTTATGATTTCGCGTACTTTCGATACATTGATACCATAAATCCCTTCATACACTCTATCCTCTTCCTGTTTGAAGATGCGAAAGTCTACAAGTTCCATCTCATTGGAGCCGACTTTTAGCGAATTTTCTAATTTCATCTGTTTTGATCCTTAAGAGAACACTTTTTCTTCAAGTAACTCTAGATTATGAGTTGATTTTACTATAAAGTATCTTTGATTGCAAGCAAAAGCACCGAGGTTAATATAGTGAGTACAGGGTAATTCTATCTGTTTGTTTTGATGAAAATGTCCTTCTAAAAAATAATCACTCTTATATTTATTTGTAATTCTTTTATGAATAAGCCCATCAAACCAAGAGAGCTCTTTGCAATCCTCTTTTTTACTCAAATGTCTATCTACAAAATTTAAAATACTATGCCCACTCCACATATCTATATAGCGTAAGATGAAAAGAACAAAAGGGTTACGGATAAGAAAAGTATAAACTTGATATCCAAAAGGAGCATCAAAATCCCCATGTGAAAGATAAACTTTTTTTTTCCCATAACTGCATGCCACAGGCTGTTCTGAGATGGGAAATACTTTGGCATGTGGAAAAATTTCTGCTAAGTTATAATCATGATTACCTTCGAGATAGATAAGCTCTATATCTTGGCTGATGCGGTTAATTATCTCTATAATCTCTTTGTTTTTTTCATATGTATAAGGGATGCCACCAAAAAGAGCATCGAGCATATCTCCCAAAAATACAAGCTGTGTTGGGCAGAGTTTTTTTGATTCAATACTTTTTAAAAATTCTAAAAATTCAGGACGTAAAGCAGAGCAATGTGCATCTGTAACAACAAATGCACCCTCTCTTAGTTCAAGGTTATGGAACATAGGCAATTTTAGGGATTCCCATATCTTCCGCAAGATGCATCATAAGATTAGCATTTACAACTGCTGCAGAAGATGCACCACGTAAAAGATTATCAATAGCACTTGAAACAAATACAATATCCCCTTTGCGTTTAGCGTAGATATCACAAAAATTTGTTCCTGCTACATTTTTCATATCAACGGGAGTTTTACTTATACGAATAAATGGCTCGTTTGCATAATGTTTTTCTAGCACTTCGATCGGGTCAAAATCACCTTTTACGTGGATATAAACACTTGAAAGCATCCCACGTGTTAAAGGTACTAAATGAGGAACAAAATGTAACTCTTCAAAAGGAATCCCTAGCTTTTGTGCCATCTCTGGAGCGTGACGGTGCATCAGTGGATTGTATGCAAAAAGGTTATCGCTCACATGTACAAAGTGTGTTGTATCACTTAGCTTTTTACCTGCTCCACTTACACCTGTTTTTGCATCTATTATAAGAGGTGTACCTGCAACTCTGTATTTTAAAAATGGCAAAGTTGCAAGAACTGCAGATGTTGGAAAACATCCAGGATTTGCTATAAGTCGAGCACTTTTAATCTCTTCACGAAACAACTCAGGGAGTCCATATACTGCATGTTTAAGATTCTCTTTATCCGTATGAGGACAGTAGAATTCTTCATAAATTTCAAGTGGTAAACGATAATCCGCTGATAAATCTACTACTTTTATACCAAGTGCTACAAGAGGTTTCACAAATGCCATTGCAGTTTGGTGTGGAAGTGCGAGGAAAACAAGCTCACAATTCTTTGCACATTCTATAGCATCTGCTGCGACAACGTCACAATCATATACAGATTTTAAAGAGGGATGTAAAGTCTCTAATCGTATTGCACCTTCACTATTTGCTACATAATTTAGTGTAAATCCGGGATGATTTATAAGTATTTTTATAAGTTCGAGCCCTGTATAGCCACTCGCCCCAATAACTCCTACTTTAATGGCATTCAAAGACTATATCCTGATATTTCACATCAATAATCTCAAACTCTTTTTCTCCACCTGGAAGACGTACTTTAAATACATCCCTTTCTTCACGCCCTAAAAGCTGTTTTGCTAAAGGTGAACCAAAAGAGATAAGTCCCATATCTGGGTTAGATTCGCACCCACCCACGATTGTATAGGTGGACTCTTCATCCGTATCAACATTACACACAATGACAGTAGAACCAAAACTCACACGTGCATGTTCGAGTTCACTTGGGTTTACTATCTGTGCACATCCAATAATACTTGCTAGTTCTTGGAGACGATTATCGTAATGTTTTTGTTGCTCTTTTGCAGCGTGGTACTCTGCATTTTCTTTTAAATCCCCGTGCTCTAATGCTTCTTCTATAGATTTCACAACGGCTGGGCGTTTCACTTCTTTGATATCTTTTACTTCTGCTTGGAGTTTGTTATATCCAAACAATGTCATAGGTTCTATTTTGTCCATAGCTATTTCTCTGTATTGTATTTTTGCGTCATTATATCAAAACTTGATTGTTCTTTGTGTCATTAAGGACAAATCAAACTCTATGGCATGTTGCTCATATTGTAGAGATAATATACACCCTTTTTTAAAGAGTTTTTTTGGTATAACCTCTACTGTAAACAGTGCCTTATCCTCTTTTGTCATAGGGTCGTGTGCGAAGAGTTGATTCTCTCTTATAAAGAAAATACGTCCACCACCACATCCATCACCCACTATTCCCTCACACATGAGTGGATCGTTTTTATCTAGCTTCATCCTTATCCTTACCATTTAATATTTGGACGAAAAATCAATTGATGATTCTCCATCCCCTCCTCTTTGAGCGCTCCACTATATTTTTCCCCACTATAGTAAAGATACCCTACTCCTAAACCAAAACTCATTCTTTTGACCCATTTTGCTGGCCATTTTTTTTCTATCATAAATTCTGCTTCTGCGAGTTTGTAGCTTTTTGCATTGAACTCTAGTTTTGTCTCAAATGCACTATTATAGATAATCGACCACAAATCTTCGTCAAAATCGATACTACTACGTCTTGCTGCTATATAAAAAGTATTTTCAAAATCTTTATACTGATGCAAGCGTACTCCACCTCGAAAACTCCAATCTAACTCTCTCTCATCTCTTTCTCTTGTACCTTTGAGTTTAAACTCTAAATTGATCCATTTGTCTTGATGGATAATATTATCTTTTATAGAACTATCACCTATCGTTGCCAGATATCCTATATAAGCACGATTTTTGCCAATATGACTATTTTCTTTATCTTTAAAAACTAACATCCGACCCACAAAAAAAGAGAGTGAGTAGGGCTCTTCAAATCCAGTAGTAGCTGCGCGAATTATATTGAGATTAAGCTCTTTGATATGTGCATTTTCATAATCCAATGCATAATTTTTACGATAATAGGCTCCAGCTATTGGCATGGGATGCAAAGCGGCTTCAATAAGAAATATATTGGGGCGAAATGTATTTAACAGAAGGTTTGTATAAAGTTCTTGTTCACTTAGAGAGGAAGCATCTTCTACTTTCTCCTCTGCATCTAAATCTACAAACAGAGAAATATTACTGTAGTACGCATCTATCTCATAATCAAAATCTATAACATCTTCTGCAAAAACCCTTATAGAGAGTATAAAAAAGATAATAACTACTACAAAACTCTTCAAAAAACTTCCTCTAACGTAAAAGTTTTCGAATAGCTTCTGAGCACATAGTAAGCCCAAAGGTTGCTGTCACACCCATAAAGCTCCCTTTTTCTTTTACCATTGCCTCTTCGCTTGAAAATACAACTGTGTATTTTTTATTAAATCCACGTTTTTTAAGTTCATAGCGGATTTTTGCACCAAACCTATCTCCATATGTTTTCCAGATATCTGCTACTTCTACTTTTGTAGCATCAAGACGTTTTGCTCCACCAAAAGAGGAGATAAGTTTTTTATGACACTTTTGAGCAAGTGCGAGCTTGGCTTTTGTGTCATCTATAGCATCAAGTACCAAATCATATGGCTCAAAATCAAACTCCCAAACCCAATTTTCATCGATACGGATATTTATAATTTTGAGTTCAGGATAGTGTTTTTGAAGTGCTGCAACCTTATCCTCACCCTCATGAAGTTCTGACCACATTTGGCGGTTTTGGTTTGTAATATCATAGGTGTCAAAATCCACAATAGTGATATCACTCACTCCACTACGATAAAGGCAATCCAGACAAAAACTTCCTACTCCACCTACTCCAAGAAGAATAATTTTTGCATCTTGCAACTTCGAAAAATTATCTCCTACCAGTGTTTTAACTCTATCAAATCGCACTAAAGAACCCACTCGATTAAAGTTTGCATACTTTTATATGCACTCATATCAAGCTGTACTGGTGTGAGTGAGATATGTCCCGCCTCTATCGCTTCATAATCACACATCCCCTTTGCTCCTTCACGTGGTGAAAATGCAAGTGGATGCAGTCCTAGCCAGTAGTGTTCTTCCCCTCGTGGATTACGGTGTAAGTGTGCATCATTTGCGTAGTGGCGATGTCCCATATAGGTTACTTTCATCTTTGCATCTTCTAGATATGGAGGGATGTTTACATTTATAAACTCCCGTTTTGGAAGTGGAAAACTTCCCTCTTTTATCTTGATAACGAGCTCTTGGATAGTTCTACATGCCAAAGAATAATCCTCTACTGGGTCTGTAAAATCCATTACCTGACTAATCGCAATCGATGGTACACCATGAAGAACCCCTTCCATAGCACCTGCAGCAGTTCCTGAGTAGGTGATATCCTCACCCATATTGGAGCCACGGTTGATACCACTTATCAGTAGGTCTGGTTTATGTTTATCAAACATCGAATGAAGTGCGAGATAAACACAATCGCTAGGAGTTCCATCATCAAGCTTATAATAATCATCTCCCACACAGATAAACCGGAGCGGACGTACCAGTGTAAGTGAGTGTCCACATGCTGATTTTTCATTTGCAGGAGCAACTATTGTTACGCTTACATCTTCAATCTCTCGTAACGCTTGAACCAAATCAAGCAACCCTTTAGACTCATACCCGTCATCATTTGTGACTAAAATGCTATATCTTTTTTTCATAGCGCTATTTTAGCAAGAAATAGTTAGCAGTTACTCTTATTTAGTTACTACATGTAGTAAAATGGTTTAGAAATTAGATAATTTTATATATTTTTATTTACTTGTAAATGTAAAAATATTTTAAGAAATTTATGTGTGAAATATTGAAAAAGTAGCTAAAAAAGAATATCCCTCAAGAAAATTGAGAGATATTTTGTTGTATTAAAATTGGAAGTTTACACCTACGTATGGTTTAACACCAGCATCTGTTATTTCTACAGTGTAAAAAGTTGTCCCACCAGTAGTTTTATACTCAATATCTTGCCATTTACGAATCGCATAGTCAACTCCAGCAAGAAGAGAAATATTTTCAGTTACTTTATAAGCAACACCACCACCAATACTTAGTGAAACTGCTAAGATACTGCTATCAGACATTCCATCAACACTCATTGAACCAACACCTAATCCACCTTTTACAAATGGATAGATTTCTTTAGTAACTTCAAATTCTTTAATAACTTCAACACCAAACTCTGTAAGTCTCTTGTGTGAGTCATCAAAAATAGCATGTTTGTAAGAGATAGAAGATAGATAAAGATGTGCTTTTACTCCACCGTCTGTTCCTGTTCCAAGTTTAAGTTTAATATCACTATATTTATTTGTGAATTTTTCACTTTCATTGCCAAGTAGTCCAGATTCTTCATATTTAGTTTTATTTGAAGAATTTCCATACTCAACACCTACATAAATATCAGCAAGTAGACTACTTGCAATAAAACTACTAGCTACTAGAGCTGTTACTATTTTCTTATTCATATTCTTTAACCTTTTTTTAATTTAGAATTAAGAATTGTATATATATATATGTTAGTTTTTGCTTAACAAAACCTAACATAATAATTATAATATATTATTATGACGCCCTTTTTTGTGTTGTCTGTTTTTTTGACAGTGACGCAAGAGGTGAGTATTGCAGAGCGTAAAGCTTTGGCACTCAAAGTGACTATTTCTGTTGCTATTATAAGTATGATTTTGCTCTTTTTTGGAAAACATATTTTTGCTATTTTTGGCATAACTCTTGATGCATTTCGTATCGGAGCGGGAGCCCTGCTTTTTATAACAGCCATAGAGCTTGTAAAAGGAAATAAAGAAGACGCGCAAGTAGGCAAAAAAGATATCTCACAATTAGCAGTAGTGCCTCTATCTATTCCCATCACCATAGGACCTGGCACGATTGGTATATTACTTGTTATGGGTTCGACCTTTGAGAACACTTCATCGATGTTAGTCGGAAGTCTCGCACTCTCAACTGCTGTTATGATGATAGGAATTATGCTCTATAGTGCAAGTTTTATTGAGCATTTCATAGGCAAACAAGGACTTCTAGTCATCTCAAAAATCACAGGACTTTTTCTAGCAGCACTCTCAGCACAAATAATATTCACAGGGATAAAAAACTTTTTGGCGCTGTAATATTCATGACATGTCATAAATTATTATGCTAAATTATTTATCTCTTTTATTTCGGAACCTAGAATTTATTCTAGGCTACAGTTACTAGGCTTTCAATATAGTTCTTGTTAACGTTAGATTGTTTATTGCAACACAGTCCCGAATAAATTCGGAGTTCCGATGGGTTAATTAGTCTTATTTTGGAACCTGGAATTCATTCCAGGCTTATGTCTATATTAGAATTTTATTTTGTTTTTATCTATGAGTATGTATGATTATTTCAAAAATCTAAAGTATTAAATATGCATCAAAAACTTCCTCATATAAGTATCCTTGAATATTATCAATTTATTACCTTTAGAACATACGATAGTATTGATAAATTCGTATCCAAAATCCAAGAAAATAATAATCTAATCACCAAAAGCAAGCAATATCAAATTGATAAGTATTTAGATAGATCCAAAAATGGAGCTTATTTATTTGAAGAAAATATAAATATTTTAAGAAATATAATTCTTGATCAAAATAAAATCTTATATGAAATAGATGTTTTTTGCATTATGCCAAACCATGTGCATCTGCTTATCAAATAAAAAGATGATTTGTCTAAAATTATGAAATATATAAAAGCAAAAAGTGCAATAAAACTCAATAAAAATCTACATAAAAAAGGTCAGTTTTGGCTCGGCGGTTATTTTGATAAGCTTATACGTGATGCAAAACATTATGACTTAGTGTATGAATATATTTTAAATAATCCCATAAAAGCGAATCTACAAGATGCTAAAGAGCGTGTTTATTCAAAATATGATGTGATTTAAAATTGTGATTGTTTATTGCAACATAACCCGAATAAATTCGAGGTTCCGATGGGCTAATAGGTCTTATTTGGAACCTAGAATTTATTCTAGGCTAAAGTTACTAGGTTTTAAATATAGTTCTTGTTAAAGTTACTCAGTTTTAAAGTATGACATGTTATAAAAGAGAGTGGAAATAATTAAAATCTCTTCATTAGTATAGTTTCGATTGTATATTAAACTCATCATAATAGATATCTATCATCTCTCGTAATGTTGTATCATCTAAATCACTTTTTTCTTTTATGCCATATCTACTTATATATTCGTAAGGTAAAATAGCTTTTTCAACGCTTGGTTCTCTTAAATAAAGGAACATAGCCTCTTTGATTTTTTTCTCACTACTATATTTTTGGGTATATTTTTTGATTATCACCTTAAATTTAAAATCATCTTCGTGGCAACTTAGACAATTTTCTTTAAATGATGAGCCCTCTAATGTGCTTAAAAATAGCATTATAAATAAAACTCTCTTTACCATCGTAGCGTTACCTTTGTACCTTTTTGAGGTTCTGATTCTATCTCTATATCTATATTGTATTCATCAACAATAGATTTGATAATGCTATATCCAATACCAAAGCCACCTTGTGTTTTATCAAATCTCGTATATTTTTGAAAAATCATACCTATCTCTTTTTCATTCATTCCATTGCCTTCATCTAAAACAAATAGATGTGAAGCTCTTAAAAATATTGTGATTGTTGTTGCTTTATTGGTATATTTTATAGCGTTTGAAACTATATTATCTATCAATTTTTCTATCTTTTTTTTATCTGCATACAATAGCACGCCCTCTTCTATATCAGTTTTCAGAGTGAGTTTCTTGGCATGTGCCATAAAAGTGAAATAGCTTATTCTTTCATGCAAGATTTGCGATATATCAAGTTTTTCATTTTGTGAAGAGACTTTATGGTTTAAGTGCAGATAAACTAAATCATCATAAAGGTTTGAGATGGTTGCAGATGCACTCTTTATCCTTTGTAGTTTTTTCATAGACTTCCTATCACAATTGTTACTCTCTAATGTTTCTATATTTGTCATGATGGTCGTGATGGGTGTATTTAATTCATGTGTAGTTTCTTTTATAAAATCATCTAGTAAACGTAGGTTGTCCCGAAGAGGTTTGAGTACTGCTTTTACTAAAAAGTAGGAGGTGATAAGTGTGACAATCAAAACAAAAAGAGCTATGGCTATAAGATTATTTAAGATATTTAAAGGCTCTTTCTCTTTTTCTATCACCATAAAAGCAGCACCTAAATAGTGCGGATTTACCGAAGTAATAGAGTATATTTTCGAGTCTTTAAAAAAGAGTTTCGTATCAAGATTTTTTATCGTTGTTTCCAGAGTAGAAAAAATCAGCTTTTTTTCACTATCATAAATAGCACTTTTAAACTCTTGAAATCTTGGATAGAGATATTTTTCCTCGCTATTTTCATGCACATCAAAAAGTTTCTCTTGGAGTTTTGCACTGTACTCTTTTAAGGTATCTTCTTCAAAATGCAAAAGCTCATCGTACTTGTAATAGTAATAGCTCCCAAAGAGTGTGATAATCAGCAAAAATGTAGAGCTTAGATAGAGTCCAAGCACATAAAAAATACTTTTTCTCTCACTTCTATACAAGCTTATATCCAACTTTTTTTATGCTTATGATTCTTTTTTTTCCTATATGTTTGCGCAAATTTTTTATATATGTTCTTAGACTCATATCGCTGTAATGCTCATCATATCTCCAAAGCTCGGAGTAGATATCTTCTAGTAAAACACATTCATTTTGATGTTTGAGTAAAAATTTGAGTAAAAGGGATTCTTTTGGATTGAGTGGCGTTTTTTTCTTCTCTATTGTGAGTTCATTACTAAAGGTATTAAACTCTATACCATTCCCAATTTTGATAATTTCACTTTGTGATTTAAACTCCCTTTTTAAAAGCGCTTTTATGCGAAAAAGGAGCTCTTTGAGAGCAAAAGGTTTTTTTATATAATCATCTGCTCCACTCTCATACCCTTTGGATAGGTCATCCATCCCTTTGAGTGAGGTTGTAAAAATCGTTGGGGTAGAGATATTTGCCCCTCGAAGCTCTTCTAAGAGCCTAAAGCCATTGATCTTTGGAACATTTACATCAAATAGGAATATATCGAAGTTCTCTTTGTAAATCTGTTCAAGCGCTTCTTCGCCATCATACACAGCACTCACAATAAATCCTTCATCGCTTAGAAACTCGGCAACTGTATCAGAGAGAGTTATATCATCTTCAAGGTATAAAATTTTCATAAAAAATTATACCTACAAAATTGTTATGAAGATATTTAAAACCCTATCTCGGCAAAGCAAGGTAAAAAGCAAGAGTTATCTTTTTCCTCGTGCACCACCACTACCACTGCCACCACTGGAGCCTTTATAGGTGCTACCACTTCCATCTTTTGGACCTTGTTTCGGATTCCCTTTAGAATTCTTTTGTGTAAAAGCGTCCCTCTCCTCTTTGCTCATATTTTGAACTCTATTTTGCATCTCAGTTCTAAAAGCTTCCCTCTCGGCAGGTGGCACATTACCACGCATATTTTGCATCTCTTCAGTACTCATTTGTGAATAATCCGCCCCAAAAGAGAGACTAACTGCTAGGATTGATAAAATAATACTTTTTTTCATGACTCACCCCTTGTTTTTACTAGTATACTCAGTAGTTGTGAAATAATTGTGAAGTAGAAGAAAAACTTTTAAAGTATTTGATTTTTACTTAACTCTTCAAAAACTATCCCTTTGTTTTCTATCTTCATAATCTTGTCAAAATAGGGGAGAATTCTTTCATCATGTGTCACAGTGATGATGGCTACATTTTGCTCTATAGCTATTTTTTTGAGCATCTGTATAACACTAATCGAGCGTTTTGCATCGAGCGCGGCGGTTGGCTCATCTGCCAAAATTATCTCTGGATTATTTGCTAATGCTCTTGCGATTGCTACTCTTTGGTTTTGTCCACCTGAGAGTTGTGATGGCATGCTGTGGGCTTTATCTGCGATTTCAAGATACTCCAAAAGTTCCATCGCTTTTATTTCTGAATCTTTTTTACTCACTTTATTTGTTTGTGGAAGCAGTGTTATATTTTCCATCACATTCAAAAATGGTATCAGGTAGTGTGCTTGAAAGATAAAACCAATTTTTTCTCTACGGATTATACGTGTATCTTTTGCAACCCATTTATTATTATATACCCTCTCATTCCCAAGCCAAATCTCTCCACTTGTAGGTTCAAGTACACATCCTATCATCATAAGAAGCGTTGTTTTTCCAGCGCCACTTGGAGCGATGAGTGCGACGAGTTCCCCTTTATTTATCTCAAATGAAGCATTTTTTATCACTTCAACAAGGCTCTCTCCTTTGCCAAAGCTTTTGGATAGATTTTCTATTTTGATAGCAGAATCTTTATTCATATTATCCTCCTATCGCAGTTGCGGGGTCTGCGCTAATCACTTTTTTCACACCCACAAACGAAGCTAAGATTGAAGCAATAATGATAACTCCAAAAAGCATCCACGCATCAGGTATCTCTAACACCACTCTTTTTGGAAATTTATCATACGTAATATGGGAGAAAATATTTCCAAATATAAATGCAAACACACCAAGAAGGAGAGTCTCTTTTACAATCATAGAGATAATCAGGCTATTTGGAAGTCCCATCAGCTTCATAATAGCTATCTCTTTCATCTTTTCTAGTGTCATAGTATAAATTATAAGTGCAATTATAATAGTAGAAACTACAACCAAAATAGCGGTAAAAAGTCCTATCTGTTTTGAAGATTTTTCTATGAGGTTTTTTATCAAAATATCCTCTTGATTTTTTGCAGTATAGACACTTTTATGTTGCCATTTTCTTATCTCACTCGCTACCTCATCTACGTCATATCCATCTTTTACAGTTGCTACTATCGCATTTACCATATCAGCTTCCGTATTTTGCACACCTCTTGCCATACTATTTTGAATCTCTTTATTGGAGTACAAAAACTGTAACTCTTGTGCATCTTTGAGGTTGAGATAAACAAGTGGATCTCCGCCATTTGAGACTGTATTATGTGTGATTCCTACAACTGTATAGGTGTTTCTCCCTAGCTTTATTATTTCCCCTAGAACAAAACCTGTAGTATCTGTTACAACAATCTCATAATGCTCGTTTTTGATAACCCTTCCTGCTACTATTCTCTCCTCATTTATAGGATTGATTGCGCCATAAATATCGTATCCCACAGCTACCACACGAACTGGTTTATCACGATGAGGAATCTGGATATTTTGAAAAGTCATTGCCTCACTTTTATCGATTCCTCGCATCACATAGATAGTCTCTCGTATATCTTTATAAACTCTTGAAGATTCTGCAAAAGGTCCTAAAGTATCCTCTTGTACTACCCATAAATCAGCACTAATATCATTTAAAAGTGTCTGGGCATCTGCCATCATCCCACGATACACACCAATCATAATAAGAACAATCCCAAGCAACATCCCAACACCCATAGCGGTCACTATAAACTTGCCAAAAGTGTGTTTAATGTCTTTTGCAGCTAAATCTATCATCGAAAAATCTTCATACCATTGCTTAGAGGTTTTTTCTTTTCCTCTAGTTCAAGAAGCGTTGTATCGGTAT
>JAVETY010000012.1:24276-24575 GCA_034005815.1 Sulfurimonadaceae bacterium
AGCGACAGCAACTTCGTTATCATTTTGCGCCAAAATCTCTATAGGTTTAAAAACAGCATTATTTTCTTCTGCTATCCATAATCCCCTTTGTTCTTTATATGTTCGAAGCAATCTTGCTGGTACTTTTACAACATCTTTATAGGTTGCAACCTCTACATTTACCTCAGCTTGCTCATTAATATAAAACTCTTGTGGAGTGGTGTTAAATCCGATATTTATCTCCCGCTCTAGCGTCACCGCATTACTTATAGCGACAACCCTTTCTAATGTTGCGGGAATCTTCTCTTGTGGTTTTGAAC
>JAVETY010000110.1:0-5615 GCA_034005815.1 Sulfurimonadaceae bacterium
TTTATGCACCATTAAAAGCACACTATCGAGCTTATGTAGAGATTGGTATTATTACTCTTTTTATAAATATTTTCGCCCTAGCTATTCCTCTTTTTATTATGAATATTTATAACAGAGTAGTTCCAAACCAAGCGTATGAAACACTCTTTGTTTTAGCGAGTGGAACTATTCTTATCCTGATTTTTGATGTTATATTAAAATATGCAAGAACCCATATACTAGATGGAGTCTCTAAAAAAGTTGGACTTTTTTGGGAAGAAGAACTGATGAGTAGAATGATGCTTGTTGATATAGAATTTGATAAACATCTCTCAGGAAGCAAAGCAAATCTTTTTAAAGAGCTGCAGCAAATTCGTGATTTTTTTACAAATAGATCTTTAACACAATTTATAGATTTCCCATTTTTTATACTTGCGATACTCGTTATTTATCTCATTTCTCCAGCCATTGCTGTGGTGCCTTTTATTTTTGCTCTGATTATCATTATTTTCAATCTATTAATGCAACATCCAATCTCTAAACTCGGTAAAAATAATTCTGAAAATATTCAATCCAAATATAGTTTTATATTTGAATCTATTCAAGGTTCACAAAGTATAAAATTAAGCAATGCCGCACCAACTAGAATGTTCTTATGGAGAAATATAGTAGCATTTGTCGATGGTATAGGTATGAAAATTCAATCATTACATGCACTCTCTACAAATATCTCTCAGTTTCTTCTTCAGTTAGTTACTGTTCTTGTCGTTATTATGGGAGTTTTTGAGATATCAAATCAAAATTTAAGTGTTGGTGGTCTTATAGCAGTCACAATGCTTGCGAGTAGATCAATGGTTCCTATAGTTGGTATTTCCAATATCATTATAAGACTAAAAGAGATGGGTGAATCGATAGATAGAGTAGATGAATTCATGTCTCTCCCTGCCGAAGATAATGCAACAACAGAAGCTGGGATAGGAAAAATTGCTGGGAAAATAGAATTTAAAAATGTAACATACACATTTAACAACAGTAAACATCCTTCTATTGATAATGTTTCTTTTACAATTCTTCCTGGTGAAAAAGTGGGCATTATAGGACAAACAGGAGCTGGCAAAACTACTCTGTTGAAACTTCTTATGGGTTTATATAAACCATCAAGCGGTTCAATATACCTAGATAATCATGATATTACAACGATTCATCCCGTTGAGATTAGACAAAATATCGGAATCATGCCTCAAGAACCATTTTTATTTAATGCAACAATAAAAGAAAATATTGAACTATTTCGTCCGATCAGTAAAACAAGAATGATGGAAATTATTACATTTATAGGTCTTGGCGATCTTATCAAAAAATCTGGAAAAGGTGATGCTTTAGAAGTTGGCGAAAGAGGTTCTAATCTTTCAGTTGGTCAAAGACATTTAGTTGGTTTAGCCAGAGCTATTGCTCCTAATCCATCGATGCTTGTATTAGATGAACCTACTACTGGACTTGATATGGGCTCTGAAAAAAGACTTATTGATAGACTCAAAAGTGGTCTTATCTCTGATAAAACTCTTATCGTCATCACACATAGATTAGCAGCACTTGATTTAGTTGATCGTATTATAGTTATAAATGATGGCAAAATCGTAGCCGATGGACCAAAAGATAGAGTGCTACAAGCTCTTCAAACTCCTCTACAAAAAGATGTACTATGAGTTACAGATACATAGAAGAACCTAAATGGAATTATTATTATTTTGTTCTTCCTATCATTAGTTTTATGACTATTTTTCTAATTTGGGCTGCTTTTGCAGAAATAGATGAGAGTGTCAAAGGTATTGGTAAAGTTATTCCATCTGGACAAACAAGACTTTTGCAACATTTAGAGGGTGGAATTATTAAAGATATCCTAGTTGCAGAAGGAGATGCTGTTGCTGAAGGGCAAATTTTATTTAGAATTCAAAATCAATATTTTATCTCTGAAAAAAAAGAAAATATAATAAAACTGATAGCTTATAAAGCAAAATTAGAAAGAATTACAGCACTTTTGCAAAAAAGAGTAAGTGTCACTTTTGATAAAGAGATGACAGAAAGTATTCCACAAATTATAGAAAATGAAATTCAGATTTTCTATGGACAAAAGAAAAAACATGACTCTGAAATATCAGTACTTAATGAACAGTTATCACAAAAAAAAGCTCAGTCTAGAGAGTTTGAAATAAAGTTGGAAAATCTATCTATGGAGTACAGTCTCTCATTAGAAAACATGAAAATTCAAGATCAACTCATGAAAAAAGGTGCTATTTCAAGAGAAAAATATCTACAAAATCTCTCATCAAAACAAAGACTCTATACACAAATGGAAGAAGCAAGATATACTATTCCAGTAATCAAAAAAGAGATACAAGAATGGAATAAAAAGATTGAAGGCAAGATGTTTGAGATAAGATCAGGGCTACTCCAAGAGAGTAATGAAGTTCAACTTGAAATAAAAAAATTACAAGAAGTTATAGAAACTGATATCGATAGAGATGTAAGAATCGGAGTTGCAAGCCCAACCAAGGGTTTAGTTAATAAAATTTACTATAATACCGTTGGGGGAATCGTTAAGTCTGGTGAGACTATAGCTGAGATATCTCCACTTGATGATGAGCTTATGATTGAGGCAAAAATCAATACCGCTGATAGAGCTTATATCCACCCTGGTCAAGACGTATCTATTGAGATTACAGCGTATGATTCATCAAAATATGGATTAGTAAAAGGCAAACTCATAGGTATCTCTCCAGATAGCTCAACCGATGAGAGAGGTAATAATTTCTATACCATTAAAGTGAGAGCAAATGACTATAGTTTCGATGATGATTCACCTATACTCATTGGTATGACAGCAAATGTAAATATATTGACTGGCAAAAGAACTATCTTGCACTATCTAATAAAACCGTTAAAAGACATCAAACAAAAGGCTCTTAATGAGCACTAAGCTTATGTTGAATTTTACAAATAATTATTTACAAGGGGTACTGTAGTGTTTGGATTTATCAAAATGATTCAAGATTTTTTATCTAGATTAAAGAACAACAAAAGGTTATGGTTTACTTCTATATTTTTGATTGCAATATTGGGAGTTACTCTCTCAATCACCATGTTAATCATCTCTACAGATAATGTTTCAGAAGAGGTTTATGCCAGTCAAGCCAAAGAGTTTACGCTCAAATATAAAGATCTTGAAAAACTTAAACATAAAAAACTTCAAAAATTAGCGACAGTAGTTTCATTTGATGCTTCGATTATAGATAAAATAGAAAAAAATGACACGATTGGCATTTCTCAATTTGAGAGTGAATTGAATATAAAAATCACTAAAAATGACAACAATATCATCATTTTTAAATTTCATTCACTACAAAATAAAAGTGAAGCTCTGCGAAATTCTATTGTTTCAACTATCCAAAATAAAAATAGTATATTTGGAATTGAAGTACTTTTTGATGGAATTTACTATGTATATCTACAACCTATTATTGTCAATGATAAAGTAATAGGAGTTATAGAGATTAAAGAAAACCTCTATTCTATAAAAGAGAGTTTTGATAGAACAAACATGCAATTTGCATTTTTATTAGATACAAAAATGATAGCTTTGATTTCTCAGCAACATAAAGAAGGTGTATATAAAGAGGTTGGAACAAACTACCTTTTTAACAGTAAGATGTATGACAGTAGCTTTGCTACAACTATCATCTCTATTGATGACAGTATTTTTCAAAGTATCTCTAAAGGAGAATACATTGTTGGTAAAGAGTTTTTTATGAATGGTTTATTACTTAGAGATACAAACGGCGTAGATATTGGTATATTAATATTTGGAGAGAGTGTGACAAAAGATGGTGGCTTTATAAATATGGCACATAAAATGTCAAATCAAGTAATTTCAATTGCTTTAGGGCTTATTGTTTCACTCCTTCTTTTTATGTTTTAAGGAGGATGATGAATGCGAAGATTAAAAATACTCAAAGTATATAGCGTTTTATGGTTATTCATTTTTTTTATTGTATATTCCAATTTCTCAACTCTATATGACTTTTTCTTTACAACAATAACGTTTAATGTTGCTGTTTTGACAACTTTTACTATTGGACTTGTAATTATTATTAAAGCTTCTGTAGAACTAGTTATGCTCACTGGAACTTTTGCTGTTATGCGTTATAAAAAAGGTCAATCTTTAGAGTTTTATCTCAAAGGTATAGATAAGATTTTTCCAGAAAATATTGCAAATATGTTTGCAAAAAGAGCTTCTCATCAGAGTGTTTATTTTACACACTCAGAAGTAGAAGATGTATCAGTATGGCTTGAAGATAAATTTACAAATCAAAAAAGCTATATTAACTTTTTTATCAGTACATGTTTGATGATAGGACTACTTGGAACATTTGCAGGACTTTTACTAGCTCTCAATGAGATGGCAAATATAGTTTTATCACTTCAAGGCGATGTAAACATTAGTGAAGTAATGAATAGATTTAATGGACCTATTTCAGGTATGTCAGTAGGATTTGGTTCATCTTTATTTGGTGTTGCTTCTGCAATCATTTTGAGTATCAAAGGGTATATACTAGAGAAAAATCAAGCTATGTTTACAGAAGACGTTTCAGACTGGATAAATTCTTTAGTTATAGACTCCGTTGTTAGCTCTGATAATGGCACTATCTCTAGTGGTACTGGTTCTATATCTCAAATCATGGCTATTTTTACAGAAAAAATTAGTGAATTTACACAAAGTATGGATAAATCAAATAGTTCAAATGAGACAATATTAAAAGTTCTTTCACAAAGTATAGATGGAGAATCAAAATCTGCAAAAAATGAGATGGCAGCGCTTGAAAATATTTCAAATGGCATTAAAGATTTAAACATAAATCAATATCAAAGTTCTTCATCACTTGTTGATTCGATTCAAGACCTCTCATCTGCTACCATCAATTCAGGAAGAAGTATCAAAGCTATGCTTGATTTACAAGAAAAAAACAATCAACTATTAAGTGAACTTCTTGAGAAACTAAACACAGAGCAGAAGGCTTAATTTAATGGCTAAGAAAAGAATAGAACCATTTAATCCATGGCCTAGTTTTGTGGATCTTTTTGCTTCTGTTATTATGGTTATATTGATGTTTATGCTTATTCTTATCGTAAATATCACTTATTATGCACAATTTAAATATAAAATTTCATACACTGGAACTGTAGCTATTAATCAAATCATAACCAAGCCAGTAGTTACTATAGATATAAATACTAAAGAGAAAGAACCTTTAATAGAGAAAAAAAAGCAAGAAGCAATCGCTGGAATCGATTTCAATAGCATAAAGCATGATCTAGCAAGACAGGACAATATACTTTATGAAGATTGGATGGTTATAAAATATTTAGATAATGAAATTATATTAGATCCTAAATCCATCAAAGATATAGATAAGTTTTTACTTGGTATCAAAAAGAAATTTCCAAAACACTCTATATCAATATATATAAAAGAACCACAAAATCAAATAAGTGCTTCTATTGGAAAACAAATAGCACTTTCAAGAGTCTTAAATATAAGAAATGTACTTAGAAACAGAGAGTATAGAAATGAAGATGTC